>JAHEFT010000012.1 GCA_024640025.1 Chromatiales bacterium | reverse complement strand
TACCATCGTATGTATGGCATTCTGCCCGGACTCATTCACCTTCACCCCGACAACACCATAGCTGCGGGTCATCTCGTCAGGAATCTCCTCCACGCCGATAACGCTCGCGCCGCTCTGCCGGTACAGATCGACCATCTGTGCGATGGCGCCTTTGCCGTCGTTCCGGATCATGTCATCGGCCAGCAAAATGGCAAACGGTTCGTCTCCTACGATGGTTTCGGCACAGAGGATCGCATGGCCGAGGCCCAGCGCCTCGGGCTGTGTCACGTAAACCAGGTTCACTTCATCGGGCACGATGTTGGTAATGCGCTCGAGCAACTCCGTCTTGCCGTCCTCGGTCAGGCGGGTCTGCAATTCGAAGGCCGTGTCGAAGTGGTCGGATATGGCGTGTTTATTCCGGCTGGTGACGAAAATCAGGGTATCGACCCCGGCTTCCAGCGCCTCTTCGACGGCATACTGGATCAGGGGCTTGTCGACAATCGGAAGCATTTCCTTGGGAATGGACTTGGTGGCCGGCAAAAACCGCGTGCCGAGACCTGCAACCGGGAAAACCGCTTTCCTTACGGGTTTGATCTGCTTCATGCCGAAAGACTATCTTGAACGATGGATGGGAACAACCGCAGATTTGCCGGGCTTGTCGCCAATCGACGTATTGGCCAATTCCGGCACGAGACGCAGGAGAATTTCTTTCAGTTTCGGAGTGTCATAGCGTTTGACGGCCAGCTCGGCTTCGCGCAATACCGAACCCAGGCCTTCCCAATCGGCCTGCCGGGGGTGCGCCAGGAAAATCTTCTCGTGCTGGGTCTGTTCGTAAGGTTCCAGTTCGTGGAACAGCTCCTCGAACAGCTTTTCTCCCGGCCTCAGCCCGGTATACACGATCTGGATATCCTTGCCGGGTTCCTTGCCGGAGAGCCGGATCAGTTGTTCGGCCAGGTAAGTGATCTTCACCGGCTCACCCATATCGAGCACATAGATTTCGCCGCCGCTGCCCAGGACTGCCGCCTGCATGATCAGCTGGCTGGCTTCCGAGATGGTCATGAAATAACGGGAAATCTCGGGGTGGGTCACGGTTACCGGCCCGCCCTTCGCGATTTGCTCCTTGAAAAGGGGCACGACGCTGCCGTTCGAATTGAGGACATTGCCGAAACGGACGGTGATGTAACGGGTCCGCGAGTGGCTGTTCATGTTCTGGCAGAACATCTCGGCAACACGCTTGGTCGCGCCCATGATATTGGCGGGATTGACTGCCTTGTCGGTTGAGATCAATACAAACGTGCCCACTGCGTGGCGCTCGGCCGCTTCCGCCAGCCGCATGGTGCCGATGATGTTGTTTCTGAACGCTTCGCGCACCTGGGTCTGAAGGATCGGCAAATGCTTGTATGCCGCGGCGTGGAAAAGCATGTCCGGCTGGTACTCGCCAACGACTTTTTCCACCGTTGCGGAGTCGCAAATATCGCCCAGTACGCTATGAAAAATCAGGTCCTGAAACTCGCTGCGTAACTCGTGGTCGATGCGGTACAGGGCAAATTCGCTGTTATCCACCACGATCAACTCAACCGGGTTCAGACGGGCGATCTGCCGGCAAAGCTCGGAACCAATGGAGCCGCCACCGCCGGTGATCATTACGCGTTTGCCCGCCAGGCCCACGCGGATGGAATCCCATACCAGTGAAATCGGCTCTCTGCCGAGGAGGTCGTCGATCACGACGCGTTTCAGGTCGTCTATCCGGGTGGCCTTGTTGCCCAGATCGTTCAGGGTCGGCAGTGTCCGGAACTCGACCTCGCTTTTCTCGCAAATTTCAACGATTCGCTGCATTTGCTGATTGGTCGCTGACGGTATCGCAATAACGACGATATCCGCACCGACTTCAATACAGGCACGGGGCAGTTGTTCAATGGTTCCAAGAACCGGAACACCATGGACCTGCGCACCCCTGAGGCGTTGGTCGTCATCGAGGAATCCCACCACGTCGAAAGCGCCCCGATGCCGTAACTCCCTCTCCAGTAAAGCCCCTGAACGACCTGCCCCCAGCACCAGTGCTCGCTGGGTCCCTGCGCCGTTGGACTTGCCGGATGTACGGGAATCCTTCCAGAAGCGAAAGCACATCCTGGGCAACCCCAACGCCAGGAACAGAATCGCCGGATAAATCAGGACCGAGCCAAGAACGGTGCGTACTTGCGATCCATAAAACACCGTCAGGACACCCATTATCAGCAGCGTGCCGAAGGCAGCGGCACGCACGATATTCCACAGGTCGGGAAAGCTTGCGAACCGCCACAGGCCCTTGTACAGGCCGGTAATCCACAACACGATTCCCTGCACGGCCAGAACCAGCAATAACTCCGCCACCAGCGGCAGCGAATCGATAATGCCGGTTACGCCGGTACGATGAATGATCCACCCCGCAGCCAGCCAGGAAATACCGACCATCAGCAGGTCGTGTACGATCACCGCGGCGCGTGGATGTCGCAGAATGCGCATGAATTTCATATTTTTATCCTGCCTCGACCGGTTCGGCGAAACGCTGCGCCAGGACAAACCAGCCCAGCCCGCAGATTGTTATCAGGACCAGGGTGACAGCCCAGGCCAGCGCCGGAAATCTGACTGCTGTGACAATCCCCGGCAGTATCAGCGTCAAATTGATTGCCTGGTAGATTATGGCGACGCGGCCGTGCGTCCAGCCATGAGCAATCAGTCGTTGATACAGATGTTGCCGGTGCGGATTATACCACCGCTCCCGCCTGATTACTCTTGCCGCCAGGGTCAGGGTTGCATCGGTCAAAAACAGCAACATCACCAGCACCGCGACCGGTATCCCGAACGCGCCTGTTCCGGCCCCGTAGACCAGTAACGAGGCAAAAACAAACCCCAGGGCAAGGCTCCCGACGTCGCCGAGAAAGACCTTTGCGCGGCCGCTGTTCCAGGGCAGAAATCCGGCGCAACAAGCGGCAAGGAGGAGCGAAATGTCGGAAAAATAGCCGTCGCCAGCCGCGTGGAACAGAAAGGCCAGAACGAGACCTGCAAAAACCCCCTGCAGCGCCGCCATGCCGTTGGATCCATCCATGAAGTTGTACAGATTGGTCATCCAGACCACGAAAAACCCACCCAGCACCATCGGTATCGCACCTTCCAGCCAACCGGCATTTGCCGCATACCATACAAGGCCCATGCTGACTGCAAGCTGAATGAACAGGCGGATTCGCACACTCAGGGAGCGGTGATCATCCCACGCCCCCAGGATCGCGATAACTGCCATTCCGGGCATGATGCAAAATAACCAGGAACCGGATGTGTCCGGCCCGGCCATGACCAGGACGGAAACCAGGAACGCCGCCACCAGGCCCGCCCCGCCGCCACGCGGTGTGGCCAGGCTGTGGCTGTGACGTTCACCCGGATGATCGAGCAAACCGGACCGGCGCGCATACCAGGCCGCCAGTCCGGAGAGCACGAAAGAGAACACAGCCGCGATGAGGGCGGAAAAAAGGGGACCCAACGGCGCCGGCTGCAACATTCAAGCACCAGGCTACTCGCCCAGTACCCCGTGTATTTTCTTGGTCGTACTCCACTTGCGGCAACTGGGGCACTGCCAGTGATGAGAATGCCCGCCGAAGCCGCAGTTGTGGCAACGGTAATCAGGCTGCCTCGACATCAACCGGGCCGCCACCGCCTTCAGAATGTCGTCACTGGATTCTGCATCCAGATGACCATCGGCTTTCAGATCGATCAGGTGATCGAGCCCCCGTACCGAGGGTTTCGAGTTCAGTGTTTCCACCAGGTACCTGCCTGCGGCGCCGCCGCCCTCTTCCTCGGCCAGAAAATCGGTGAGTTTCAGCACCAGGGAAATTCCATTGTAGGTCTCCGCCCACTCGTCCAGCTTTGCCCGGCCCCTGCCTGCATTTCCGGCCTTGCCGGCCGCTTCCAGGTAGGGTTCCAGTATTTCCGGGATATAATCCGGATCCAGTTCTGCAATCTCCTCAAAAAGCTCAGCCGCGACGGAGTGGTCACCGGCCTGTGATGAGATCCGTGCCAGCATGAATCTTGCCCGGATGCAGCGGGGATCGTGGCGCCGGGCCTGGCGCAATTGTCTTCTTGCACCTTCAATGTCTTTTTCAGCCAGTGCGGCTTCTGCCATTTCGCAACAGAACTGGGCCATCAGTTCGCCCATGTGTTCACCGCTGACCTGTTCCAGGCGTTGCGCCTGCTCGAGGGCGTTTTTCCAATCCTTCTCCTGCTGGTAAATTTCCAGCAGGCTGCGCAGCGCGGAAGGCGTATGCGCCCCGGTCTCGATCAATTCCGAAAAGAGGCGTTCCGCGCGGTCCAGCAAGCCGGCCCGCATGTAATCTTCCCCGAGTTCCAACAGGGCCTGGGTCCTTTGCTCAGGCTCCAGTCCGGGTTTCGCGATGATGTTCTGGTGAAACCGGATGGCGCGGTCCACCTCGCCCCTGCGCCGGAACAGGCTACCCAGCGCCATGTGGGTCTCGACGGTGTCCTTGTTGACCTCCGCTAATTCGAGGAATACCTGGATGGCTTTGTCGGGTTGTTCGTTGAGGAGGTAGTTCAGGCCCTGGAAATACTGGTTGCTGAACAGTTGCCGGCTCTTGCTGATCGATCGCTTTTCCATCGTCCTGGCAAACCACCAACCGAAATACATTGCGACAGGCAGCAGCAGGAACAGTCCTAACTCAACCATCCGGGCGTTGCGATTCCTTGCCGGTGGACTTACGCAGCTTCACCCGAAGCGGCATGATACCGAAAACCCAGGCCAGCAGGAGGCCGGACAACAAGCCGGCGGCAAAAATACAGAGCACCAGGAGTCCAAGCGGCCACTGCAGCTGGACCCAGAGCAGGTCCAGACCGACCGATTCCGAGTTGAGGGTACCGATCAATAGCCCCAGCGCTATCGCCAGGACTGCGATGATGATGAAGATCACCCTGTACACAAGTTTTGCTCAGCTCTTTTAGGGTCTGTTAAAAGGCCCTAGTAGTCGACGCGCTCGCGTAACGCCTTGCCCGGTTTGAAATGGGGGACGTGCTTCCCGGGTAATGCAACGGCTTCGCCCGTCTTTGGATTTCTTCCCATGCGCGGTGCGCGGTGGTGCAGGGAGAAACTTCCGAAACCGCGAATTTCTATGCGGTCACCATTGGCCAGGGACGCGCTCATTTGCTCGATAATGGATTTGACGCCAAGCTCCACGTCCAGGTGGGCAAGGTGTTTTTGAATCTCGGCCAATTGATCGATCAGTTCAGATTTAGTCATATAAAGCTCACTATATCACTGATTATTATTGTAATACCCGTTTTGTGATCCGGGGGCTGTTACCAGCCCCTTTCACACATGTTTGCAAAGACTGCAGCGATCAGGAATCCTGATCCAGTTGCTCCTTGAGCAGATCGCCCAGTGACGTGGTACCGCCGCTGATGCTGCTTTGCTTGTAGTCGCGCAATGCATCCTCCATTTCTGCGTGGTCCTTCGCCCGAATGGAAAGGCTCAGCGTGCGGTTTTTGCGATCAAGACTGATAAACTTGGCCTCGACCTTGTCGCCCACGGAAAGCTCCCGGCTGGCGTCTTCAACCCGCTCTTCCTTGATATCGGAAGCACGCAGATAACCCTCGACGCCTTCAACCAGCTCGATCACTGCGCCACGCGCATCGACTTCCTTGACCACGCCCTGGACCATTGATCCGCGCGGGTGCTCGGCCATGTAGGTGGCAAAAGGATCCTGGTCGAGTTGCTTGATGCCAAGCGAAATGCGCTCACGCTCCGGGTCGACGGCCAGTACAACGGCCTCCAGCTCTTCACCTTTGCGGTAATTGCGGACAATGTCTTCACTCGTATCCTGCCAGGAAATATCTGAAAGATGGATCAAGCCGTCGATACCACCGTCGAGTCCAATGAATATACCAAAATCGGTGATGGACTTGATCGCGCCGGTAACCTTGTCACCCTTGTTGTGGATGGCGGCGAAAGACTCCCAGGGGTTGGTCTTGCACTGCTTCATGCCAAGGGAAATGCGGCGGCGTTCTTCGTCGATCTCCAGCACCATGACTTCAACTTCGTCACCGGTGTGTACGACTTTGGCCGGATTGACATTCTTGTTGGTCCAGTCCATTTCGGAAACATGAACCAGGCCTTCAACGCCATCCTCGATTTCCACGAAACAGCCATAATCGGTGATGTTGGAGATGGTGCCGAACAGGCGCGTGCCAACCGGATAACGCCGTGAAAGGTCGTTCCATGGGTCGTCGCCCAACTGCTTCAGGCCCAGCGATACGCGGTTGCGCTCGCGGTCGAACCGCAGCACGCGAACTTCAAGCTCATCGCCCACGTTGACCACTTCGCTGGGGTGATGAACGCGCTTCCAGGCCATATCGGTGATGTGCAACAGGCCGTCGATGCCGCCGAGGTCCAGGAACGCACCGTAGTCGGTCAGGTTCTTGACCACACCCTTTACGATAACGCCTTCTTCCAGGCGGTCGAGCAGCTGTTCGCGCTCGGCGCTGAACTCGGATTCAACCACTGCACGCCGTGAAACCACGATGTTGTTGCGTTTGCGGTCCAGCTTGATGATCTTGAATTCGAGGTCCTTGCCTTCGAGATAGGCGGGATCGCGAACCGGACGGACGTCAACCAGTGAACCTGGCAGGAAGGCACGGATGTCTTCGATGTCGACGGTGAAGCCGCCTTTGACTTTTCCGCTGATCTTGCCTTCAATGGTTTCCGCGTCTTCGAAGGCGGTTTCCAGTTTGTCCCAGACCAGGGCGCGCTTGGCCTTGTCACGGGACAGCCGGGTCTCGCCAAAACCGTCCTCGACGGTATCCAGCGCAACCTGCACCGCATCACCCACTTCAACTTCCAGGATACCCTGCAAGTTCTTGAACTGGCTGATGGGAACAATTCCTTCGGATTTCAGACCGGCATTTACAACGACGGTGTCGTCGCGTATTTCCATGATAATTCCGGTCACTATGGATCCCGGCTTCAAATCTTGTGTGGCCAGGCTCTCTTCAAATAATTCTGCAAAACTTTCAGTCATGTTGATGTTTACTCAAAGGTGAACTGCTCTGATTGGCAACCACCCACCCAGGTTGTGGGGTACTGTCTGCGTACCCGGTTCAAATTCACTGCCGTGTTGGCTAGTGGCGAAAAATATAAAAATCAATGAGATATCATAGAATCATCAAGTAAAATCTGAATTATCTGTAATACTTCATTGATACTCAATTCCGTGGAATCAATAACGTGTGCGTCGCTGGCAGGCTTCAGTGGCGAAATCGCCCTGTTGCTGTCCCGCTCGTCGCGCTTCTTGATGTCCTGGAAAAGGCGCGTGAGGTTAACACTTTCTCCTTTTTCTTTCAACTGCTTATAGCGTCTTTCGGCACGAGCCTCGGCCGTCGCGGTCAGAAAAATTTTCAATATGGCATCCGGAAAGATGACGGTGCCCATGTCACGGCCGTCGGCGACCAGGCCGGGAGATTTGCGAAACGACCTCTGGCGCTGCACCAGGGCCGCGCGGACCCGCGGGAACGCAGAGATGCGGGAAGCAAAAACACTGACCGTCTCGGAGCGCAGGCGGCCGGTGATGTAATTGCCGTCCAGCAGGATCACCATGCCGTCATTGGATATTCCAAAGTTCACATCGAGATTCTGCGCCATTGGCCCCAGGGCTGCTTCGTCATCGGCCTCGATGCCGCGGTCCATCGCCGCCACGGCTACCAGTCGGTAAAGGGCCCCGCTATCGAGAAAATGCCAGCCCAGCTGATCGGCAAGCCGCATTGCTATGGTGCCCTTGCCCGAGCCTCCGGGACCGTCTACTGTGATGACCGGAACGCTCGCTTCCCTGTCATTCATTTTTCAGATCCTCCGTCCACCACGCTCACGCTGCCCCCCACCCGCGACAGTTCCTGCACGAAGGACGGGAACGACGTATCGATATTTTCCGCACCGGCAACCCGCATTTGGGCAGACGCAACCTGCCCGAGAACCGCGAAACTCATGGCGCAGCGGTGATCGCCGGCGCCGTCGACCTGCCCTGCACCGATTGCTCCTCCCAGGATGTCCATGCCGTCCGGGTATTCCTGCAGCGAGACGCCCAGCTCACTGAGCCCGCCCGCCATCACGGCCAACCTGTCGCTTTCCTTGACCCGGAGTTCCTCTGCGCCCCGCAGGCGGGTCGTACCTTCCGCGACGGCGGCGAGCGCGAGGATCACGGGCAATTCATCAATCATGGACGGCACCCGTTCAACCGGAATATCGACGCCGCGCAGCCTGCCTGCGTACCGGACCCTGATATCGCCCACCGCCTCCCCGCCCTGTTCACGACGGCCAGTGATGGCGAGATCCGCCCCCATGGCCTGCATCACATGGATGACACCGTCCCTCGTTTCATTCAGTCCGACGTTCCTCAACAACAGGTCGGAGCCGGGAACCAGGGCAGCTGCCACCAGGAAAAATGCAGCGGAAGAGATATCGGCGGGGACATGCACCGCGGCTGCCTTCAGCCGGCTGCCCCCGGTGACACCACAGCCGCCAAACAAATCAACGCCGAAAGCCGGCAACATTTTCTCCGTGTGGTCCCTGCTCTTCAGGGGCTCGGTTACCGTGGTGTGCCCGCTGGCATAAAGGCCGGCCAGCAAAAGGCAGGACTTGACCTGGGCGCTGGCGATGGGTGACCGGTACTCTATACCCCTCAAGCGGTCGTTCCCAATGATTTTCAGTGGCGGCGTGCCACCGTCGGCGGTCTCGATCCTCGCACCCATCAGCGACAGCGGTTTCACGATGCGGGTCATCGGGCGCCGGCTCAGCGACTCGTCGCCGATCAACACGGTCTCGAACGGCTGCGCCGCCAGCACGCCGGCCAACAGGCGCATGGCCGTGCCGGAATTTCCCATGTCCAGCGGAGCGGCCGGCCTGGATAATCCCGCTCCGCCGACACCTTCCAGAACCAGTGTTTCGTCTTCCCGGCTGACGCCCATGCCCAGCTGCCGGCAGGCATTCACGGTCGCCTTCACATCTTCGCTTTGCAGCAGACCCGTCACGCTTGAGCGGCCTTCCGCCAGGCAGGAGAAGATCACCGCGCGGTGGGAAATCGATTTATCCCCGGGCGGCGTCAACTCGCCCTGCAGTGATCCGCGGGCCGGTTGGGTCTCCAGTATCATGATTCTTCAAGAATCGCGCGCGGGTAGGATCCGAGCACGCGGGAAAGCTTGCTGACCTTCTTCAGATCGGCCAGCGCCTCCTTCACATTGCTGTCTTTTACATGGCCTTCCAGATCTACGAAAAACACGTAAGCCCACTTGCCCTGTCGGGCAGGCCGGGACTCGATCCGGGTCATATTGACTGCATGCTCCTGCAGAGGCTTCAACAGGGAATACAGTAACCCGGGGCCCTCATGACCCGACAGCAGCAGCGTTGTCTTGTCTTTCCCCGATGGTTCGAAAATCTGCCGTCCAATGACCAGGAAACGGGTGGTGTTGTCGGGGCGGTCCTCGATATCGGAAAACAGCACGGGCAAACCGTAAACATCCGCTGCTGAGCGCCCCGCGATGGCGGCCGCTTCGGGCGCATTCCGCACACGCCTGGCTGCTTCGCTGTTACTGCCCACGGCAATGAGCTCAACACCCGGCAGATGGGTTCGCAACCAGGATTTGCATTGCGAAAGGGATTGTTCGTGCGAGTAGACCCGCTCGATCTGCGCCACGGTCCCGGCCAGGGTCAACAGGTTCTGATGCACTCTCAGTTCGATCTCGCCGCAGATCCTGAGGTCGGAAAGCAGGAACATGTCCAGCGTGTGACTGACGATTCCCTGGGTGGAATTTTCCACCGGGACCACGCCGAAATCTGCATCACCGGCCTGCACCCGTTCAAACACATCGTCGATGCTGGGCATGCTCAGCGCATGCACCGAGTGACCGAAATGACGGTTGACCGCCTGTTGCGTAAAGGTTCCCTCCGGCCCCAGGTAAGCCACCTTGAGAGGTTCCTGCTGTGCCAGGCAAGCCGACATGATTTCGCGAAAAAGGCGCAGCATTTCGCTGTCGCTCAACGGCCCCTGGTTGCGTTCCAGCACACCCCGCAGGACCTGTGCTTCACGTTCCGGACGGAAATAATCAACCGCTCCCCTGGATGCGCCCTTGCTTTCACGCACCTTGAAGGCCAGCCGCGCACGTTCACAGATGAGCTCCTGGATCGCTTCATCCAGGCTGTCAATTTCCTTCCTGATGGAGCCCAGTTTATCGGTTAGTTTCTTTGAATCGGTCACTGTTTATGCCCTGGCTTCGGCGTATTTAGTCTGATCGACCATTGTAAAGCCTTCAATCCCTTGCGGATACCGCCAGATCCGGGCTGGGTCCGCAGTCCGGATCCTGCCCCAGGTTGAGCACCACCCCCCGGGCGATCACCCCACTGGAACTGAGTTCCTCCACGCTGAGGCGGGCCCTGATATCGAACGGCAGATCGCCGCCGCCCTCTCCCATCTCCGGCAGGTTTTTCCGCAAGGCGTCGAGATCAAACACTCCGGCGCTGAAATCCAGATCGAGCGACCGGGGGTGCTGCAAAAGCAGGCAGACGTTGCCGGACAATTGCTGCCCGGCGAGATCCACCTGCAGGTCGCCGAACTCAATCCTGGACTGGCCCAGGTCCCAGAACAGCCAGCCATCCAGCGTGACCAGGTCTTCAACTTCAATAAAAAGCGCGGCACGGCGCCCCTCGGCAAAATCACTGACTTGCAGTTCTTTCAGCCTCAGCACGACTTCGTTTTCCTGGTCCAGCACGAATTCAAAATCACGCAGCACCAGTTCCCTGATCTCGGGCAGTTGGGTGAGCGATGATCCTTGGTCGTTGCCGGACGGTGCATAGCGGTCCGGATAAACCCTGCCTCCGGTCAGACGAATCCAGTCGATAATCACCTGGCGGTTAAACAGCGGCCTGAGCGCAACCGATACTTCGAATTCGCGGCTGTTGGCGAAAAACGAAGACACTTCAGCACCCGCTTCCCGGCCGATCACCAGGTCGGTTCCGGACACGCCGATATCCGGTAACAGCATCAGGTCGAATTCCCCTCCCAGGCGCACGCGCATGCCCAGGCGCGCGGACAGTTCCTGTTCCAGCAGTTGCCGCCCACCCGACGATTCCAGCCACGCATCGGCCAGCCAATACAGCGCGAACGGCAACAGCAGAAGTGTCGTTAGCATCAGCAAAACCCTTGTGCGGGTTCGAATACTCATGAAGGCGCCTCTTTGCATCGCCGCTGGTGTTGAATTGCGGTCTTGTCTAAACTGACGTCTCCTTGAGAATGGGAACTGGAAATATGTCGCAAATAGATATGCGCGCCCGGCATTCGATGCCGGAAGAAGAAGCGCAAAATGCCGCCGACCAACTGGCAAGCGACCTGGCCAGCAAATTTGATATCGACTATGGTTGGGAAGGCGACCATATCCATTTTGAAAGACCCGGTGTTCACGGCAGGATTACGGTCCGCGAGAAAGAAATCAGGATCAAGGCTACGCTCGGCCTGATGCTGATTTTTCTCAAGCCGAGAATCGAGGAAGAAATCACCTTCGTCCTGCAAACCCACTTTGGTTGCAAGATCGTGTAAGACATCAGAAACCAAACGGTTTCTCCCAACCCTCAAACATGTTTTTCATGGCAGTCCATTCCCGCTGGTAAACGGTTTCATTGAAATAGGAAATGTCCTCGATTTTCCGGAATGACCCGAGTCCGGATTCCAGGAAATCCTGCAGCTTTCCGAACCCTGCTGCGTGCGCCGGTCCGCGCAGCAAGCGCACCAGCGCGTTGACCAGCGGTTTATTGACCAGTTTATCCAGGTCGTAGCCGAGTTTACGGATCAACAGGATCTGCCTCTCCCTGCCTTCCGTGTCGCCGCAGGCACGGTAGGTTTCGCAATAGCGTTCCATGTCGAGGCCTGCAAAACCCTGCATCTTCATGTATCCGGCCATCTTCATGTCGAACCCGATACTGATGGCCTGCAGTTCAAAAGCCTCTGACATGATGTACAGCACCCGGTCGGGAAGAAAGCGTTTCATGACCGGCATTACCTTGCTCATGTCCTGGTCGCGTCCGCGGAAATCCAGTCCGCCATACAATTCCGTCAGGAAAAAATTGACCGCAAGGCGATAGGCTTCCTGCTGCAGCAGGTCGGAATAGGTGCGGGCCAGCCTGGCCTGCTGCCAGGACTGCAACTGTTCGAGTTCCGCCAGCGGGAAACCGCCGCGATCAATGGTGCCCGCCAGTTCATGATTCCTGGCCAGCATTTCGTACAGACGGGCGGCCCCTGGTTTCTCCATCGGAGTTGACGTTTACGCTCCTGACGACTACCAGTGAATCCCGCGCATCAGGCTGGCAAAGGCCACCTGCTCCTGGGAAGCGGCTGCCTGGTGGTCACTGACCCCTTTTGCCGCCGCCGATTCCGGAAACATCCGGAACGCGCTGTTCATGATTACCTCCGACACCTTGGGTGCAACGGAATGCAGCACCTGGGCAAAAATACCCAACCGGGTCGCGATGCGCTGCGGTTTGTAAATGACGGCCTGCTTAACCATCGCCGCCGCCTCATCCGGTGTGATGGTCGGCACATTCTCGTAAATTTTGGTCGGCGCAATCATCGGCGTGCGAACCAGCGGCATGTTGATCGTGGTGAACCGGATGCCGGTATCGCTGAACTCAGAACAGGCACAACGCGAGAACGCATCCAGCGCGGCCTTCGATGCCACGTAGGCCGAGAATCGGGGAGCGTTGGAGAGTACCCCGATGGATGAGATATTGATGATATGGCCGCGGCGCATTTTCTCCATCACCGGAAGCACGCCCATGATCATGCGCAAGCTGCCGAAGTAATTGAGTTGCATCACACGTTCATAGTCGTGGAAGCGGTCGTAGGATGAAGATATGGAGCGGCGAATGGAACGGCCTGCATTGTTGACCAAAATATCGATGGAACCCATTTCGGAGAAAATCTGCTCAAGTACAGCGTCGCAGGCTTCCATTTCCGCCAGGTCGGCCGAGAAGGCCCTGGCTTCTCCGCCATCATCAGTGATTTCGCGAATCGTATCGGCCAGCTTCTTCTCGTCACGCGCCACGATGGCCACCCGGGCGCCGGCCCGTGCCATCATCACCGCCGTTGCATGACCGATACCGGATGAACCGCCTGTGACGACAACCACTTTACCGCCCACGTGGCCGCGCAGGCTCCGGTCGATAAACAGGTCCGGGTCCAGGTTCCGCTCCCAGTAGTCCCATAAACGCCAGGCGTATTCATCCAGGCGCGGCACCCTGATGCCGGTCTTCTTGAGTAATTTCCGGGTTTCCTTCGAATCGAATTTCGTCGGGTAATTGATGAACTGCAGGACATCAGGCGGCATTCCGAGGTCCTTGAGCACTTCGCGATAGATACGCCGCACCGGCGGCAACATCATCAGTCCCTGCTTGACGACCCCGGGAATGAAATTGAAAATCCGCGCATCCAGCCGCATCGTCATCTGCGGGGCATGCGCCGCCTCTGCGAACAGGTTCAACACCTCGCCGATGCGCATCGGGCTGGGGTCGGTCAGGTGAAAACACTTTCCATCCTGGCGCGGCTGATGCGCGATGTGGTCCATCGCCTGGACGACATAATCGACCGGTACGATATTGAGCCTGCCGCCTTCCAGCCCCACCGTCGGCATCCAGGCCGGCAGCGCCCGGCGCATCTTCTGTATCAATTTGAAGAAATAATAGGGGCCGTCGATCTTGTCTATTTCACCGGTCTGTGAATCGCCGACCACGATACCGGGGCGGTAAATCCGCCAGGGAATTTTGCACTGGTTCCGTACCAGGCCCTCGGAGTCGTGCTTGGTGCGAAAATAGGGGTTTTCCAGGCCAATGGCCTCGTCGAACATGTCCTCGGTAAAAGTACCTGGGTACAGGCCCGCTGCTGCTATCGAACTGACGTGATGAAACCGCCCTGCCCCGACGGTCTCCGCCAGCCGGATTGCATAGCCGGTCCCCTTGATATTGACGGCTTCCTGGCTTGCCGCATCCGCCTTGAGATCATAGATCGCCGCGAGGTGAAAGAAATGATTGATTTTTCCCTCCAGCTCCTTGCGTTGTTCGGGAGAAACTCCCAGGAAAGGCTTTGTCAGGTCGCCCTGAACAGGAATAATTCTGGCGGCTGCTCTGCCCCATCGGGCTTGCAGACGCTCCAGCTTTTCCACCGAACCCTTGCGAACAAGCACGTAAATCCTGCCCCGGCGTTTGAGTAGCAGATTGATGAGATTTTGGCCGATGAAGCCGGTGCCGCCCGTTACGAAGTAACTCATGCGATTTCACTCCAGAATGATGCTGTTACTTTAAGATGATACGATCATATCAGAACATCCGAAACCGGGTGATGACTGAAAACAGGACGGGAGAAACAAGACATGAGTACCGGGAAAGCACCCTTTGAAGCCGCCGCGGCCGCGGCCAAGTCCCTGCCCGAAAGGCCCGATGACCAGACGATGCTGAAACTGTATGCTTTGTACAAACAGGGATCTGAAGGTGATGTCACCGGCAAAAAGCCCGGGTTTTTCGACTTCGTGGGGGCGGCGAAATTTGAAGCCTGGGAAAAGCTGAAGGGCACCAGCAGCGCCGAAGCCCAGGATCAGTACGTCGAACTGGTGAAAAAACTGGGCGGCAAGTTGTGAAACTCGCCGGGCCCGCCGAACCGGGGCCGCCGAACTTCCTGCTGTTCCTCTGAACCGCACCGGCAGAACTACCCGTGGCAAAACGCAACACAAAGGAACTGATCCTGACAACCAGCCTGGAGCTGTTCAACCAGTTTGGCGAGCCCCACGTCACGACCAACCACATCGCCGATGAAGCCGACATCAGCCCGGGCAATCTCTACTATCATTTTCGCAGCAAGGACGACATCGTTATCGAGTTGTTCAAACGTTTCCTTACACGCTTTCAGCCCCTCGTCGAAATTTCCGATCAAATGCTGCTACAAGCCGAGGACCTCTGGTTCCAGTTGCACCTGAGTTTTGAGCTCAAGGGCGAGTTCCGGTTTCTCTACCGCAACCTGTCCGATCTCACGGCGCGGATTCCAGACCTGGACCGCGCAATGCGGGGCCTGCTGAAAAGGGAGCGGCAATCTGCCTGGAATTCACTTTCCGGCCTGGAAAAGGCCGGGGTGATAAATATCGACTCCCGCCAAAAGGAAATGTTGGCCGACAGCATTCTTTTGGCGCTGACGTACTGGATTCCATTTTCAGAATTGTTCGACCCCAACGGTATGGAAGACAGCTCAGCCCAGACCCGGGCCATCGCCCGCGTGTTATTGTCCGTGACGCCCCATCTTCAGGACCCGGAAAAAACCCAGTTCACCGATCTCGCTTACCAATACCTTTCGCATCCAGCGTAAAAAAAAGGCCGGCAGGGCGCCGGCCTAAAGAGGGATATCAGAGAGTTCTGATATGATCTGGCCCGCCCGGTAGGGGACGGGCCGGAACCCATTTACTCATTTCAAGCCGCCGTCGGGGCCGGCTTCGGTGGTGTAATAGGTGCAACCGCCTTCGGTGCAACCGTCTTAGCTACCGGCTTTTTTACGGCGGCTTTCTTCACTGCTGCCTTTTTGGGAGCTGCCTTTTTGGGAGCTGCCTTTTTGGGAGCTGCCTTTTTGGGAGCTGCCTTTTTGGGAGCTGCCTTTTTGGGAGCTGCCTTTTTAGGAGCTGCCTTTTTGGGAGCTGCCTTTTTAGGGGCGGCCTTTTTAGGAGCTGCCTTCCTGGGCGCTGCTTTCTTGGGCGCTGCCTTGGGCTTTGCCGCTTTCACCGGATTGATTTTCTTGTCCAGCACTGCAAGCTTGCGGGAAAGTTCCTGTACACGCTTTGACAATTTATCAACGTCGCTGCGGGCCGGAATACCAAGACGTGCCAGCACGCGGCTTACCCGCTCATCGAAAATATTTTCCAGCCGGTCCCAATTGTCGCTGGCCTGCTTACGCACGCTTTCAGCCTGGCTGCGGACACCGTCGAAACGGGAATCGAAATCACCGCCCATATCTTTCACACGGTCTTCAACGTCGCCACGGATTTCCTTGACGCGCGATTCAATTTCACCACGGAAGTCCTTGACGCGAGTTTCGAATTCGCCGCGAATGTCTTCAAACGTGCCTTCGACATCCTTGCGCGTACGTTTTTCGATCTTGCTGCCTTCCTTGACCAGTTTGTCAAAGAACTTGTTGCCTTCGTCCAGGATCTTTTCACTTTCCTGCTGGGCGACACTGAATGCACCGAGTCCGGCCAGCCAGATATCCCGTGCTGATTCAACAACGGGGTTTTCGGCCTTGCGGGCGACGGATTTACGTTGTACTTTCTTCTTTAATTTCTTAACCATGACATCCTCCTTGGTAGATGTTGTTTTCAATTGACAGACACATTGTAGAAACAGGAATTAGAGCAAGCACACTAAAATGCACAAATGGAAAACTTTTCCTTACGACAACTCGGAACTCCGGTATCCGGGAGGGAAGCTCAAAGCCGCGTGGGCTGAACTGCATCGCGGTGACACGGAACCTTTCCCGAAAGACAAAGACCTCCAGGAGGCGTGGCGCTGTTTCCATCGCGGCGATTTCCAGGAGGCTGTCGAACTCGCGGATGATTACGGACTGGCCGGCCATGCCGTTGCCAACAAAGCCACCGGAATTTATGCGACCTATCTTGAAACCGACCCTGGCCGGCAGAAGGCCTGTTTCCAGGCAGCCATTGCCAGGGGGGAACAGGCCATAGACGAATTTCCCGATGACGCCAACAGTCATTATTTTCACGCCTTCAACCTGGGCCGTTACAGCCAGAGCATCTCGATCGTGAAGGCGCTCAAACAGGGTGTCGGCGGAAAGATACTGAAAAGTCTGCAAAACGCGCTCGAGTTGCAGCCCCTGCACGCCGAGGCTCACACGGCCCTTGCCATGTACCATGCGGAAATTATCGACAAGGTCGGCAAACTGATCGGCGGTATGACCTATGGCGCGAGCGAAGCCAGGGCGCTCGAACACTTCAAACGCTCGCTGGACCTCACGCCACGGGCGCCCATCGCTCACATCGAATACGGCAACGGGCTGTATCTTCTTTATGGCGACAGAAAAATTGACGAGGTTTCAGAACTGTACGTGAAAGCATCTGAAATTGAGCCCCTCGACGCCATGGAGAGGCTCGATGTCGAGGCGGCGCTGGCGGAACTGGAATAGGTTGGAAAAAACTCAGGTAACACTTTACAAAACACTTGGATTATCATAGTGTTAGTTTAGATTTTGACAGGGAAGTATCATGATCAGCCAGAAAAATACTCTTATCGGCCATTTGATTGAAGCCAACGGGGCGGATTTTGTCGCCCAATTGATCTCTGACGATGAAGGCTTCATCCCCGAAGTAACCATCGATGGAATCGAAGTCAGGATAGGCCAGATTGGTTCCTACCTGATGGTGCGGCAAACCGGAACCTATGTCCTCGTCATCGTGGAAGGCATGTGGCAGGAAATTGATCCGGAAGGCGGCCTGGTGCGAATGCTGCGGGTCAACCCGCTGGGTGAAATCACCGCCAAGGGCGGATTTGAGCGCGGCGTCGCCCATTTCCCGACTACCGGGGCCGAACTGCACCTGGTTACCGCAGCTACCCTTGAGGTGTTGTTCTCCAAGTACAGCGCGGCTGATTTCAAGGTCGGCAAGTTGAGTGCGTTCGACACGGTCGACGTGTACATCGACCCCGATGCTTTCTTTGGCCGCCACGCGGCTATCCTGGGGCAGTCGGGCGCGGGTAAATCATGGTCCGTCACCAGCTTCATCCAGTCGACCCTGAAGGCCATGCCGAATGCGCATATCATCATTCTCGATCTGCACGGCGAATACGGCACCAAGGACTGGGACCCGAATACGAAAGCACCCTTCCCTGAATCGAAAGTCCGCTGCATCAAGGCCAGTGAACTGGAAATCCCGTATTGGCTGCTGACCTACGAAGAACTCATCGAATTGCTGATTGATACCGATGATCCGAACGCCTCGGTCCAGATCGCTTTCCTGCGCGGCTCGCTGCTGGAATTGAAGAGAGAAGCCAATCAACACCTTGAAATTGGCCACATCACGGTTGATTCACCCATTTTCTTTTCGATGGACGACCTGGTCAGCCGTTTCAAATACGCCAATGAAACCACGGCCGACTTCGGCAAAACCAAAACCGCCCTGACCGGGAAATTCGACCAGCTACTGGTCAAACTGCAAAGCCGCCTCAACGACACCCGTTACGGCTTCCTGTTGACCCCCACAAAGCGGACTTCATCCGAATCACTGGCCGGGCTGTTACGGGATTTTGTCGGTCTGGGTGACCAGAACGCCAAGGTAACGGTGCTGGATCTGAGTTCAGTTCCTTTTGATTTGCACGGTGTTGTCACTGCGCAGATCGGCCGGCTGGCTTTTGAATTCAACTACTGGAACCCGCGTTGCCGCGAATTTCCGTTGTTCATTGTGGCGGAAGAGGCGCACTCGTACATTACGCGGGACCGGGCCACCGGGCACCAGGGTGCACGCCGCAGTTTTGAACGTATCGCGAAAGCCGGCCGTAAATATGCCGTGGGTCTTTGCGTCGTCAGCCAGCGGCCCAATGAATTGTCTGAAACCGTGTTGGCCCAGTGCAGTACTTTTGTCTGCCTGCGTATTACCAACCCGGATGACCAGGAATACGTGCGCGCGCTGGTGCCTGATGCCGCCCGCGGAATCCTCGAGGCGCTGACCTCGCTGGCGCAGGGTGAGGCCATCGCCACCGGCGAAGGCGTTCCGATGCCGGTCCGGTTCCGGGTGACCATGCCCGATCCGCCACCGAATGCGCAAAGCATCGAGTACACGGACATGTGGGCCCGGGGTCCGGAAGATGCCGATGTCGAGCACATCGTGGATTGCTGGAGACGCCAGCGGCGTTAAGCTAAAGACCGCTGAAAAAGATCAGACCGCCATTTGAAGAGCGTCTTTTGTCCGGCGCTCCTTCTTTGCCTTGTCGGAACGCAGCGCCCGTAATTTCTCAAGATATCCGTCTTCGACTCCGGTGATGTATTCACCCGAAAAACACGAAGTATCAAATTGCCGGATGGCTGGATTACCCTCCCGACAGGCGAAGATGAGATCCGGCAAGTCCTGGTAAATCAGCCAGTCGGCGCCCAGTTCTTCCTGGATTTCCTGTTCAGTTCGTCCCGCCGCAATGAGTTCATCGGGCGCCGGCATATCGATGCCATAAATATTGGGATAGCGCACCGGGGGCGAAGCCGACGCGAAATAGACTTTCCTTGCACCGGCCTCCCGGGCCATCTGGATGATTTTCTTGGACGTTGTGCCGCGCACGATGGAATCATCAACGATCAGTACGTTTTTCTTGCGGAATTCCAGGTCGATGGCATTGAGTTTCTGCCGGACGGATTTCTTGCGCATTTTCTGGCCGGGCATGATAAACGTCCGTCCGATGTAGCGGTTCTTGATAAACCCTTCGCGATATTTCACATCCAGGTCGAATGCCAGGGGCAAGGCCGCCGTCCGGCTGGTATCGGGCACCGGTATCACCACGTCGATATCGTGATCCGGCCTTTCACGCAGAATCTTCCGGGCCAGCGCCTGGCCCATTCGCAGGCGCGCCTTGTATACGGAAATATCGTCAAGCAACGAGTCCGGCCGCGCGAAGTAAACATATTCGAAAATGCAGGGAGACGGTTCCTGAGCGAGTTCGCTGACGTGTGAAAACAACTGGCCTTCCAGGCTGATGAATACGGATTCGCCCGGCTTGAGGTCCCGCATCAGGGTGAAGCCCAGCACGTCGAGCGCCACGCTTTCCGATGCCAGCGCGTACTCGGTGCCACCGCGGGTTTCACGAAAGCCCAGCACCATTGGCCGGATACCATGCGGGTCGCGAAAACCCAGCACGCCGTAGCCGCAGATCAGGGCGATGGATGAAAACGCGCCTTTGCAGCGCTGATACACCGCATCGACGGCCGAAAAGATATGCTGCGGCTCCAGCGTTGGCGGGTGCTGGTTTTGCAGTTCGTGCGCCAGCACATTGAGCAACAGTTCGGAATCCGACCTGGTGTTGAGGTGACGCCGGTCGCTGTCGAACAGCTGCTGGGTCAATTCATCGGTATTGATCAGGTTTCCATTGTGCCCCAGCGCAAGCCCGTAGGGAGAATTGACATAAAAAGGCTGGGCCTCGGACGAATCGTCACGACCTGCCGTGGGGTAGCGGACATGTCCGATTCCTACATTGCCGGTCAGGCTCGCCATGTGTTCCGGTTCAAATACATCCCGCACCAGTCCGCTACCCTTGTGCAAGCGGATCTGCGGACCATCGAGGGTTGAAATGCCGGCTGCGTCCTGCCCGCGATGCTGTAAAATGGTCAGCGCATCATACAGCGCCGGTGCAACCGGAGCCGTCCCCACAATTCCTATGATTCCGCACATATTGCCTTCCCAGGTTAAAACGGCGAGGTTCTGTTTGCGCCAGATTCTATCACGCTATGCCTCCTCCGGAACTTGACCGCCGTCGGACTTTTTCTCATCCTTTTCTTCATTCTTTTCTTCGGGCTCAAAATCCAGCTGCTCGACGACGGATTCCGGCAGGAGGTCAGAAGCCCGCTTCACCAGCGGCATCATCCGCTGTATGGTCGATGATTCTTTCCACCAGGGATCCATCGGGATGGGGGTAAACCCTGCTACCAGGAGGACCGCCACGATCAGGGCCAATCCCCTGGCCGCACCGAACAGGCCGCCCAGCAGGCGGTCGGTCCCGGTCAGTCCGGTGGTTTCCACCAGTCGCCCCAGCAGGTAGTTGATCAGCCCGCCCACCAACAGCACGGCGACAAACAATCCGGCAAAACCCATGGCGATGCGCGCTGACGGCAGGGTGACCGCATCTTCCATCAGAGCTGCAACATCCCCGGCAAAGTGGTAGGCCACCAGGAACGCCGCGGCCCAAACGAGCAGTGAAAAGACTTCCTTGATGAACCCGCGCAGGGCGCCCACCAGCACCGAAATTGCAACGACGGCCAGTATGGCGTAATCCGGCCAGTCCACTAGTCGGCGCTCATGACCACACCATCGATAAACAGGCGCTCGGCCACGAGGTTGTCGGCCTTGATGGCATCATCCCGCTCCAGGAAAGGCCCGACCCGAACGCGGTAGATCACCGTCCCGGACCGGGTGACCTGTTCCTGGTAAGCACTCAGGGATTCCAGCCTGAGCCGCGCAACCAGGTTATCGGCGTTACTGGCGTCTGAGAAACTGCCCACCTGCACCACCCATCGCACCATCGGATCTGACGGCTGGGAAACCTGCACGGCCTTATCCGGCTGCAGATCCATGATCCGCGGTTTTACGTCGCTGACCTGCGACCGCAGGCGACCAACCGCCCCGTTCGCTTCGGCCTCGTCGGCAAACGGACCGACGCGGACCCGGTGAAGGGTTCCGACATCCGACTTGATCGAATCGAGCATTACGGCATAACCATAGCCGCGCAAGGTGCTGGCCAGACGGTTCGCATTAGCCAGTGAGCCAAAGCTGGCCACCTGCACCACGTATCGCCCCGGGTCTTTCGTCGCTGCGACCGGAGACGGCAACGGAGTAACAACCACTGTTTCCGGTACATTTTCGCCTGCAGGCTCCGACACAGCCTCTTCCGCTGTCTCCTCCAAATCCATTTCAGCCGGCGCAGATTCTTCCGCCAGTTGTTCCGGCACGGTATCCGGTTCGGTTTCGACCTGCGGCCCGGAGGCAGGACCCGGCGTCGGCAGGGCCTTCACGGGGGCGGGTTCGCTTTTCGGGATTTGCTCAGCCGGCTGTTCTCCGATCGGGTACCGGCGGGTTTGAAAGTCCAGTTCGGACGGTTGAGGAGGCAACTCGATTTTCTGTGTTTTCTGGACTTCACCATCGGGACGCCCGCCCAGGAGCATGGGAAGAACAACAACCGCGAGAGCGATCAGCACACTGGCGCCAACCAGTCTTTGCTTAAGCGCTTTATCCATGAGTCAAAACACCTTTTTGCCTTGCCGCTGGGTGAAGATTCTAGCAGTATCAAGCGTCACTTGTCGTGATTCCGGGACCGCCAGTACTGCAGGGCTTCCGTTGCCGTGTAGAAGGAACCGAACACCAGCACGGCATCATCAGGGCCGGAATCGGCAACCGCGGATTCAAGCGCATCGCTGACCTGCTCAAATATGGTAATTTCCATTGACGGGTGCGCTAACCGCAAGCGCCCGCCAAGCGCGGCGCCGGACTGCCCCCGCTCCCCCGCCAGGCCGGCGCAATACCAGGCATCCACAACCGTCGCCAATTCCTCCGCGACGCGTTCTGCATCCTTGTCGACCAGCATCCCGATGACACAGCGAACGGCCCGGATTCCTTCAGCGTTGACGGCTTCGGCCATTGCAACGGCCAGTGCCCTGGCCGCCATCGGGTTGTGCCCGACGTCCACCCAGACCGCCGGCCTGTGTGACACGCGTTCGAACCGGCCGCCCAGTGAAACCGCCTGCAAGCCGTGAGCCAGAACGGCGGCCTCATGCGCGGCTTGCGGGAGCAGTTCCAGCAGAGCAGCCACCGATGTGGCCATGTTGTTGAGCTGATGGGGCCCGTCAAGCGCGGGCAGCGGTAAATCCAATTCCAGGCCGCCCACTGCCAGTCGCGCGCGACCATCAATCTGCTCAACCGCGAATTCCCGCCCCAGGCGTTTCAACGGCGCGCCCAGTTCAAGCGCCCTCTGGATGATGCTTACCGGAGGATCATTCTCTCCGCTAATCACCGGCTTGCCGGGCCGGATAATGCCGGCCTTTTCCCGCCCGATGCTGACACGGTCGTTGCCCAGGTAGGCCTGGTGGTCAAGACCGATCGGGGTGATTACGGCGCAGTCCGCATCCAGCAGGTTGACCGCATCCAGGCGGCCGCCGAGGCCAATCTCCATGACCGCAAAATCAAGGGCGGAGCGCGACAGTATCCAGATGGCGGCCAGCGTGCCGAATTCAAAATAGGTCAGGCTGACTTCTCCGCGGACTTTCTCGACCGCCTCAAATGCCTGGAGCAATTCTTCATCAGAGACTTTTTTGCCGTTAACGCGAACGCGTTCGTTGTAATCCACGAGGTGCGGGCTGGTGTAACTTCCGTGGCGCAGTCCCAGTGCGTCCAGCAGGGCGCACAGGGTCGCAACGGTGGAACCCTTGCCGTTGGTCCCCGCCACCATGAATATCCGGGGGGCCGGTGCGGGAGACCCCATCCGGCGCCAGACCTCGCTGCACCGGTCCAGGCCAAGATCGATGGAGGTATGGTGACGGTGCTCCAGCAGTTCCAGGCAGCCGGTCAGATTATCGGGCAGTAACCTGGAACCCAAGGACGTGCGCCGGATCAGGAAGTGAGCAGTTCGCCGCTGACCAGTTTGGGCCTTCTGCCTCCGGTCAACAGCACCAGCAATGTCGAAATTTCCTCGCGCAGTTGCCGGCGGTCGACAATCATGTCAACGGCGCCCTTCTCGAGCAGGAATTCGCTGCGCTGGAACCCTTCCGGCAATTTTTCCCGGACGGTCTGTTCGATCACGCGCGGACCGGCAAAGCCGATCAACGCGCCCGGCTCTGCAATATTGACATCGCCCAGCATTCCGAGACTGGCCGACACACCGCCGGTAGTCGGATGGGTCAACACAGAAATGTAGGGTATTCCTTCCTCGGCCATGCGGCCGAGCACTGCGCTGGTTTTAGCCATTTGCATCAGGGACAGCAGACCTTCCTGCATGCGCGCGCCGCCGGTTGCGCTGAAACACACCAGGGGCACACGCATACGCAGACACTCCTGCCCTGCCCTGGCGAATTTCTCACCGACAACCGACCCCATGGAGCCGCCCATATAGCCGAACTCAAAAGCGCAGGTCACGACATCCTGGCCATTCAGTTTTCCGGCCAGCACTACCATCGCATCCTTTTCACCGGTGGCCTTTTGCGCGGCGGTGATACGGTCGCGGTATTTTTTGCTGTCGCGAAACTTCAGTGGATCGGCAGGCTCCAGCCGCCCCGCAATTTCGCGGTTTTCACCCGGGTCGAGAAAAGCTTCCAGCCGGGACCGCGCCTTCAGGTACATGTGGTTGTTGCACTTCGGGCAAACGGCAAGATTTCGCTCGAGTTCGGGCCGGTACAACACCGCGGTGCAAGCTTCGCACTTGGTCCAGAGACCTTCGGGCACGTTGCGCTTGCTGCCGCCCTCGGTTCGAATCCGCGCGGGCATCAATTTCTGGAACCAGCTCATATCCGGCTATTGTCCATCGCTGCACGGATGGGTGCAAGAAACTCCGCCACGCGCTCACAGGCCTCCGGCTCTGACGTGGCTTGCGCCAGGCACTCGATCAGGGCGCTGCCGATCACTACACCGTCCGCCAGTCCGGAAACAGCGGCGGCGCTGTCCGGACCCTTGATGCCAAAACCCACCGCCAGGGGCAGTGAAGTATGGCGGCGCAATTCGGCCACGGGACCCGCCAGGCTGGACTGTTCCAGGCGGTTGGCCCCCGTGATCCCTTTGAACGAAACGTAATAAATATAACCGCCCGCCTGGCGCGCTATGGACTCCATGCGATCCACGGTAGTGGTCGGAGCCACCAGGCAAATCGGGTGAATTCCGTGCGCGTCCAGTTCCCCGCGCAAATGCGCCATCTCTTCCGGCGGGCAATCTACCATCAGGATCCCGTCGACACCTGCGCGCCCGGCGCGCTGTGCAAATTCCGCATGGCCAAACCGTTCTATCGGGTTGAGATAACCCATCAGGACCACCGGGGTCTGGTCATCCTCTTCGCGAAAAGCGGCGACGATCTCCAGCACGCGCGCCAGGCTGACGCCTCGTGCAATCGCCCGTTCACTGGCCGCCTGGATGACCGGTCCATCGGCTGCGGGGTCGGAAAACGGAACGCCCAACTCCAGCAGGTCGGCGCCGGACCCGACCAGGGCGTGCATGATGGCTGCGGTCCATGAAGGGTCCGGGTCACCCGCCGTGATGAACGGGATCAGCGCGGCCCGGTTTGAGGCGCGCAATGCTGCAAAGCGGCTGTCAATCCTGTTCACAACGTGATCCCCTCGAGTTCGGCCACCGTTTGCACATCTTTGTCACCCCGCCCCGACAGGTTGATCAGTATGACCTGGTCCGGCCGCATTTCAGCAGCCAGCTTCATGCCGTAAGCAACCGCATGACTGCTCTCCAGGGCGGGAAGAATGCCTTCGAGACGGGTGAGCTGATGGAAGGCCGCCATCGCCTCATCGTCGGTTACACCGACATACTCGGCGCGGCCGGTGTCCTTAAGCCAGGCATGCTCGGGCCCGACGCCCGGATAATCCAGGCCGGCCGATACGGAATGCGTGTGCACGATCTGCCCGGCATCGTCATCCATCAGGTAAGTCCGGCAGCCGTGCAACACGCCAGGACGCCCGGCACACAGGGAAGCGGCATGCTGGCTGGTATGCAGACCGTGCCCGGCTGCTTCCACACCCACCATGCGCACATCCTTGTCCCCCAGGAAAGGATGGAACAGGCCGAGTGCATTGGAACCGCCGCCCACGCAGGCCACCAGCACATCGGGCAGTGTTTCGTATTGCCCGATCATCTGGCGGCGGGCTTCGCGGCCGACAATCGCATTGAAATCGCGCACCATCACGGGATAGGGGTGTGCCCCTGCCACGGTACCGATGATATAAAACGTGTCATCCACGTTGGTCACCCAGTCCCGTATGGCCTCGTTCAGGGCATCCTTGAGGGTTTTGGAACCCGAGGTGACGGGGCGGACTTCAGCGCCCAGCAATTTCATTCTGAAGACGTTGATCGCCTGCCGGCGGATGTCCACTTCCCCCATGTAAACCACGCAGGACTTGCCCATCCGTGCGGCCACCGTGGCGGAAGCCACCCCGTGTTGACCGGCACCGGTCTCGGCGATGATCCGTGATTTCCCCATGTAGTCGGCCAACAGGGCCTGGCCCACGGTGTTGTTGATCTTGTGTGCGCCCGTGTGGTTCAGGTCCTCGCGCTTGAGCATGATGCGCGCACCGCCGGCCACCTCGGTCAGCCGCCTGGCAAAATAGATGGGCGAAGGGCGGCCGACATAATTTGCGAGGTCTGCATCCAGCCGGGCCATGAACTCTTCGTCGCTGCGCCAGCGGTAATAGGCCTCTTTCAGTTCCTCATGTGCGTGGATCAGCGTTTCGGAAACGTAGGTCCCGCCATAAGGTCCAAAATGCCCGGACTCATCGGGTTCGAAAGACTGCTGCACAGCTGCTTCTGATTCAATACTCACGCCTTGCCTCTTGGATAAATTCACGCATCAATTTTTCGCTCTTGATTCCCGGGGCGCTTTCCACGCCGCTGGAAACGTCGACCGCCCAGGGCCGGACCTGTTGCACAGCCTGCCTCACATTGCCGGGCGTCAAACCGCCGGCCAGCACCAGCGGTAGACCCACGGGCGGAATTTCTGACCAGTCGAAAACCATTCCCGTCCCGCCAACCTCCCCTGTCCGATGGCTGTCCAGCAACAGGGCGGAAGCGTCCGGAAACGCTTCCTCCGCCGCCCGGACGGCATTTTCAGTTGTCATGCTCACGGCCTTGATGAACGGTAACCCGAACTGCCGGCAAAATCCCGCATCCTCGGCACCGTGAAATTGCAGCAGGTTGAGCGGTACGCGGTCGACAATTGCGGCCACCGTCCCGGCGTCCTGGTCCATAAACAGCCCGACCCGGGAAACGAACGCCGGCACGTTGGCGACCAGTTCCGTGGCCAGCGCGACCTCCAGCACACGTTTGCTGCGCGGAGCGAATACAAAACCCAGTGCGTCCGCACCCGCCGCCACGGCTGCCCTGACATCCCCGGCCCGTGTCATGCCGCAGATTTTGATCCTGATCCCGGTCAAGACAGGTTCCAGCCCCGCGAAAACGCCGGAGGTAAAACCGGCAGGCCATACGAGTCCGGATAGCGGGCGCCGACGAAGTACAAGCCTTCCGGCGGGGCCGTTGGCGCTGCAACGGTCCGGTCCATTTTATCAAGCACTTGTTTCACCCACCCTGCTTTTTCCTCACCGAGCCCAACGCGCATCAAACTTCCGGCGATATTCCTGACCATGTGGTACAGAAACCCGTTTGCCGTAACCTCCAGGGCAACAACGTCTCCGGCCCGGCAGACCGAGACCTGTTGGATTTCCCTGACGGCGTGCCGGGCCTGGCAGGCCGCGGCCCTGAACGATGTGAAATCATGCTCACCCAGCAGAGCCTGGGCGGCTTGGTGCATCTTATCAGTGTCCAGCGGCATGCGACACCAGCTCATTCGCTTTGCCTCCAGCGCCGGGCGTACCCAGCGATTGAGCACCAGGTAACGGTAGCTGCGTGAAAATGCGCTGAACCGGGCATGAAAGGACTCGTCAACCTCGCGAATCCACAGCACACTGACGCCCGCAGGCAGATTACTGTTCAGACCAAGTATCCAGGAACGTTCAGGCCGGTCAGCCGGGGAATCGAAATGGGCGACCTGGCACAGTGCATGAACACCGGTGTCGGTTCTGCCGCTGCAGGTTACGCGGGCCTCGTGGTCAGCCACGGTGGCAACGGCTTTTTCCACGCAGGCCTGCACCGTCGGCTGCTGGTGCTGGATCTGCCAGCCCAGGAATTCACTGCCGTCATACTCCAGCCCAATGGCATACCGGCTCATTGGGTCCGAGGCCGCCCCTTCACGGGGTCAGGTGATTCAGCATCTTCCTCGCTTCCTCGCGCTGTTCCTCGCTGCCGCTGTTTCCAACTTCCTCGAGAATCACGCGGGCCGCTTCCTTGTCGCCCATTGAAATGTAGGCACGGGCCAGGTCGAGTTGAATTTCAGGGTCTGAACTTTCCTCGTCCAGAACCTTGGCATCGCCTCCGCCTGAACCAAATGTCTTGACCGTTCGCTGCTTTTTCTCTTCTCCGCCGGCGGCTTCGCCCTTCTCACCGGCCTTCCCGGCCGGCTTTTCAGCCGCATCCTCGTCAACGGCATCGGGAGCGTCGGGATCCTTGAGGACACGCAGTACTTCTTCGGCTTCGTCCTTGATTTCACGCAGCTGTTCTTCATCGGCGCCGGACAGGAACTCAGCTTCGGAACCGCGGCGGCTGAAACGCCACCCGGCAACGGCCGCCGCGAGAACCAGCAAGCCGATCAGCCAGGTTGAGAACCGGCTGTACCACGGGCTGTCTTCATCTTTGGCCGAGGCCTCCGCGAGGCGCTCCTGGCGCAGGCGGTCTTCCATGTTGGCCATGGCCGCATCTTCGACATTATCCTTTTCCGTGGACGCCAATTGCGACTCGAGTTCGGCTATCCGCTGCGCCAGGTACTCGTTCTGCTGCTGCTGGTTGATCAACTCCTCTTCGCTGCGGGCGAGGTCTTCGCGCAGGGTGGAAACCGCAACGGATGCATCCGTACTGCCATCCTCGGACTCTTCAAAGCCGTACGCGCTGTCCAATTCACTGTCCGCCGAGGGCGGCACCAGTTCCAGCTGAGGCGATAATTCGATTTCCTCGGCAAGTTGATCGTCGGCTGCCATTTCCTCCACTGCCTGCTCTTCGGCTGCCAATGCTTCCGCCACGGTTTCGACCTCCGCAGATTCTTCCGCGAACACCTCGTCTTCCACCACGGCATCATCCGCCTCCAGCAGCCGATCTGTCGTTTCAGAAATGGCGGTCTCGTCGGCCAGCAATGGCGTGGATGTGCTGGTTGCGGACCCTGCCGACCGGCGTTCGCGCAACGCTTCTTCCTGGGCAGACACTTCGCTGATCGCTGCGGCCGCGGAAATCGCCCGCACGTCCTCAATCCGCGGCATCCGTAATATGGCCCCGCGTTTCAGCAGGTTGATGTTGTTTTTCAGAAAAGCCTCGGGATTTTCCCTCTGCAGCGCGATCATCACCTGGTTAATGTTCAGACCGGTGCCGCGTGACCAGTCGGATGCAATGCCCCACAAGGTTTCGCCATTGCCAACCGGTCCGTATTCGCCGTCAACGGGTTCCCGGGCAGCCGGGCTACTGGCCGCCGGCCTGGCTTCCGGCGCAGGAGCGCTGTCTTCGGCGGCCGGTTCTGCCGCTGCGACAGGTGTCTCGGCAGCCTTCTGCGGTGCACTCTTGCGCTGGTCAAGCCGTGGTATCGGCGCCGGTTCACTGAACGACACCGGATCCAGAAATACGGTGTATTCACGCAACAGGCGGCCACTCGACCAGTTGACTTCGACGATAAGCCGCACCACCGGTTCGCTGACAGGCAGGCTGCTGGTCGCCATGATGTACGCATCACCCCCGATATCCTCGACGGTAAACCCGATGGGGACGGGAACGGAACTGAGACTGGCGCCAATCATCTCGTAATCAGCGGCGGATGCCAGTCGTGCGGAAACGGAAGTCAGATCGTCGGTTTCACGGCTGATCAGGTCGATTCTGACCTGCAAAGGCTGGTTCAGGAAAGACTCGACTGTTACGTCGCCAAGCCCCAGCGACCATGCCGCAGGACTGAAAGTCAATGATGCTGCTGCCAGCAAGCTGGCTGCGTTGAATTGTTTTTTGGTATTCATTTGTTCCTCCGTCCTTCCCTGACGATGATCGAGCGCCGGACCGAATCTCCGGGCGCTAGGCTGATTCTAGTTTAATTTGCTCGAGCCAGTCCATGATCTGGATGGCATTCAGTGCTGCGCCCTTGCGGATATTGTCGGCTACGACCCACATGCTGATCCCGCGTGGATGGCTGATATCCCGCCGCAAACGGCCCACGAAGACCGGGTCTTTTCCGGCCGCATGGGTCACCGCGGTGGGGTGAATCATGTCGACACCTTCCACGACTTCCACTCCAGGGGCGTTTTCCAGCAACTCGCGCACCCTTTCCATGCTGATCTCCTCGCGCGTCTCAAGGTGCACCGCCTCGGAATGTCCGAAGAAAACCGGCACCCTGACCGCCGTGGCGTTAACGCGGATCTCCGGATCCGAAAAGATCTTCTGCGTCTCCCAGACCATTTTCATTTCTTCACGCGAGTATCCGTTTTCCAGCATGACGTCGATCTGGGGCAGCGCGTTGAACGCGATGGGCTGCGCAAATTTACTTACCTCGGGCGGCTGACCGTTCAGCCGCGCTGCCGTTTGCATGGCCAACTCTTCGAGCCCGCGCCGGCCTGCGCCCGAAACCGACTGGTAGGTCGCCACGTTGATACGCGAGATTCCGGCCTCCCGGTGAATCGGCGCCAGCGCAACCACCATCTGGATGGTCGAGCAGTTCGGGTTGGCAATGATCGCTCCGGCCCTGATGTCTTTCAGCGCCCCGGGATTCACTTCCGGAACCACCAGCGGAATGGCGTCGTCGTAACGAAATGCCGATGTGTTATCAATCACGATCGCGCCGGCCGCGGCCGCTTTCGGGGCATATTCCTCGCTGACCGACCCGCCCGCTGAAAACAGGGCATAGTCGATATTCGCAAAATCAAAGGTGGCCAGGTCCTCAACGGGCAATTCCGCGTTGCCGAACTCCAGGTCCATACCAACGGACTTTGCACTGGCCAGCGCCGTGACATTGTCCACGCGATGGCCCCGATCGGCGAGGATCGACAACATGACTTCGCCGACTGCGCCGCTGGCGCCAACGACGGCGACCGATGGTCTCTTCATATAATATTCTTCCAGTTTGGTATCGGACTCCGCTCGTGAAGCCGAAGGGCACTTCTTTCAGCGGAGCTGAAAACCGCTCCCTCCGGCCTCACGAGCTGACATTCTAGCTGTTTTGGGCGCGGTGCAGAAGCACGTGGTCCATAATTACCAGGGCCATCATGGCTTCGACGATGGGGGTGGCACGGATCCCAACGCAGGGGTCGTGACGGCCCTTGGTGACGATCTCTACCTCGTTACCGTCGATATCCAGGCCGCGGCAGGGAATTCTCAGGCTCGAAGTCGGTTTGAACGCCGTGCTCACCAGGATATCCTGGCCGCTCGAGATGCCGCCCAGGATGCCGCCGGCGTGATTGCTGAGGAACCCCGCGGGCGTCATTTCGTCCCGGTGTTCGGTACCCATCTGCGCGACGCTTTCGAAACCCGCACCGATTTCAACGCCCTTGGCCGCGTTGATGCTCATCATCGCCGCAGCCAGTTCCGCATCGAGCTTGCCGTAAACGGGGGCGCCCAGCCCGGCGGGAACGTTGCGTGCGACCACGTTTACCCGGGCCCCGGTGGAATCTCCGGACTTTCGCAGGCTGTCCATGTAGGTTTCCAGTTCGGCCACTTTACCGGGATCAGGGCAGAAAAACGGATTATCGTCGATCGTATCCCATTCCATGATTTCGTCGGTCCGGATCGGACCCAATTGGGCCAGCCATCCCTTGATCTCGATAGAAAACTTTTGCTGCAGCCATTTTCTGGCCAGGGCGCCCGCGGCGACGCGCATCGTGGTCTCGCGGGCCGAGGACCTTCCGCCGCCGCGGTAGTCGCGAATTCCGTATTTTTTCCAGTACGTGTAATCGGCATGACCGGGTCGGAACTGGCGCTTGATTTCATCGTAGTCCTTCGACCGGGCATCGGTATTCTCAATCAGCAGGGCGATCGGCGTGCCGGTGGTCCGATTCTCAAAAACGCCGGAAAGAATCTGCACATCCTCTTTTTCGCGGCGTTGCGAGGTATGCCGGCTTTTTCCGCTCGCGCGCCTCAGCACCTCGGCCCTGATTTCTTCAGCCGTAATTTCCAGGCCCGGCGGGCACCCATCGATGACACAGCCGATGGCCGGGCCATGGCTTTCGCCAAATGTGCTGATCCGCAGCACATGTCCAAAACTGTTAAACGACATGATTTCTTTCCTTCATCAACCGGGCCAGTTCATCCCTGGCCTCCTCCAATTGGTTTTTTGTCAATACGAAAACACCGCAGCCGCCCTGTTCAAACTCCAGCCACAGAAACGGTACCCGCGGCAGTGCCTCAGCCAGCCGCTGTTCGCTTTCGCCGACCTCGCAGACCAGTACCCCATCCTCGCCCAGAAAACCGGGTGCGTCCAGCAGGATGGAGAGTACCGCATCCAGTCCATCCTCGCCCGATGCCAGCCCCAGCCCGGGTTCGGCCCGGTACTCCCCGGGAAGACCGCTGATGGCGCCTGACGGGACGTAGGGAGGGTTTGCAACGACCAGGCTGTAGGTCCGGGCCGGCACGGATTGAAACAGGTCAGACTCGATCAGGGTCACCCTGTCCTGGAGATGATGCCGTGCCACGTTACGGCCCGCTACCGCGAGCGCTTCCCGGCTGATATCCACGGCATCGATCTGCGCATGCGGCAGGAAAACGGCCGAGGCGATGGCAATACAGCCGCTGCCCGTGCACATATCCAGCACCCGCTCGATTCGGTCCGGATCAACCCATGGATGGTACTGATCCAGGATCAGCTCGGCCATGGGGGATCGCGGCACCAGCACGTGTTCATCCACCTCGAACTCCAGCCCTGCGAACCAGGCGCTGCCCAGCAGATAAGCGAGCGGTTTCCTGGTCCGGCAGCGGGCTTCCAGCAGGCGGTCTATTTCGATCGCCGCTTCAGGCGACAGCACCCTGCCCCAGTCCTGGAAGCTGCCGTCCAGCGGTGCGCCGGCCACTTGCAGAACCAGCCACGCCGCCTCGTCGCCGGCGTTGTCGGTGCCGTGACCGAAGCAAAGGCCGGCCTTTTCAAGCCGTCCAGCGACGCGTTCAATACATTCGGCTATGATCATCCGACGAAGTATAATGTCTGCGGAGCCCGACTGGCTCCGAAAAATAAAGCCAACGGGTGGGTCGATGGGATTTATAGAGAAAATTTTTGCCGGCATCCAGTACCTGCTGCCACATCATCTGCTGTCGCGATTGGTGCATTGGTTTATGCGAATCCGGCTCGCGCCGGTCAAGAACACGCAAATTGCGCTCATCGGAAGCATGGTTGGCGTGGAATGGGAAGAGGCCAAAATCGAGAATATTTCCGAATTCGAACACTTCAACGCGTTTTTCACGCGGGAACTGGTCGAGGGTGTGCGCCCTGTCGATCCCGATCCCCTGTCGTTTGTTTCGCCCAGTGACGGCCGGGTCAGTCAGTGCGGCCGTATCACCAATGACCGCATCATCCAGGCCAAGGGCAAGCACTATTCCGTCCGTTCCCTGCTGGCCAATGATCCGGCAGCGCCCGAATTTCACAATGGTTTTTTCCACACCATCTATCTGTCACCGCGCGATTACCACCGTGTTCACATGCCCTACGGCGGAACACTGCAACGCATGATTCACATCCCGGGCCGCCTGTTCAGCGTGGCGCCCTACACCGTGCGGCAGGTGCCGGACCTGTTTGCCCGCAACGAGCGGGTGGTGAGCCTGTTCGAAACCACCCACGGCCTGATGGCCGTGGTTTTGGTCGGTGCGATGCTGGTTTCCAGCATGGAAACCGTCTGGTCCGGCGTGGTCACGCCCCCCCGCGGTAAGAAAATTACCCGCGGCGACTGGTCACGCCGGAACATCGAGCTCAGGAAGGGCCAGGAGATGGGGCGCTTCAACATGGGCTCGACCGTTATCCTGCTGTTGCCGCCGGGGGCAGTGTCCTCAATGGAACATTACGAGAGCGGTGATGACGTCGTCGTGGGTCAGAAACTCGGCCGCCTTCGCTAACTGGCTACCAGCCGCACTGCCGGCCCGCGTTCTGCTCGTCCAGCCAGGCCTGCAACGGCGCAAAGTAGTCAAGGATCGCCGTGGCATCCATTTCGGATGAGCCGGTCAGGGCTTCCAGCGCTTCCGGCCAGGGGCGGCTTCTGCCCATTTCCAGCATGGCATTCAGGCGTTCACCCGCCTCTTCACTGCCATAAATCGAGCAGCGATGGATCGGATCGGTATTGCCGGCGACCTTGCACAGGGCACGATGAAACTGGAATTGAAGGATGTGCGCCAGGAAGTAGCGCGTGTAAGGCGTGTTGCCGGGCACATGGAACTTGGCGCCCGGATCGAAGGCGTCCGCGGGCCGCTCACCGGGAGCGCCAACGCCCTGATACTGTTCGCGCAGCTGCCACCACAGGTCGTTGTACCCTTCCGGTCCGACTTCGCCGGCAAAAACTTTCCAGCGCCACTGGTCTACCATCAGGCCGAACGGCAGGAAGGCGATTTTCTCCAGGGCCTGGTTCATCAGCAGGCCCAGGTCGCCTGACGCGTCCGGCACCTCGTCCAGCAGGCCCAGTTGCGCCAGGTACTCCGGCGTAATGGACAGAGACAGGGTATCGCCCACGGCCTCGTGGAACCCGTCATTGGCGCTGTTGCGATACAGATAGGTCTGGTCCTTGTAAGCACGCTGGTAATAGTTGTGGCCCAGCTCGTGGTGAATGGTTTTGAAATCTTCCGAATTCACGTCGATACACATCTTGATGCGAAGATCGTCCTGTTCATCGATGTCCCATGCCGAAGCGTGGCAAACGACATCACGATCGGCCGGTTTCACAAACAGCGAACGTGTCCAGAACGTATCCGGGAGCTGTTCGAAACCCAGCGAGCTGAAAAATGCTTCCCCGGTCTTCACCATGCTTATCGGGTCGTAACCCTCGTCATTCAGGATTGCTGTCAGGTCGTAACCTGGTTCGGTTTGCGGCGGGGCCACCAGGTCAAAAACGTTCTCCCAGCTCTGGGCCCACATATTGCCCAGCAAATGCGCCGGAATCGGGCCTTCACCCGGAACGACTTCACTGCCGTACTGTTCCTGTAAGCTGGCGCGGACATGGCAATGGAGGGCTTCGTACAGCGGGCTGACCTGATTCCAAATCCGGTCGAGTTCACCGGGAAAATCGGCAGGATCCATGTCGTAGGCGGAACGCCACATGGTGCCCAGATCGTTGAACCCGAGTTCCGTCGCGCCCTCGTTGGCAAGCTCAACCTGCCGGGCATACAGTTCCCGCATTGGCGGAGAAACGGTGCGCCACCCCTGCCAGGCTTCCAGCAGTTCGCCAGGGTTACGCGATTCGGCCAGGATGTCTTCCAGTTCGCCCAGCGCGAGACAGGTGCCATCTTCACGGCAGTAGCTGCCGCGTCCGTAAAGGCCGCTCATCTTGGCCCCGATTTCAGCCTGCTCCGCGGTTTTGGCTGCATCCATCGGCGCAGGGATGGTGATGTCGCTGCGCAGCATTTGGAGCTTGCGGGTTGTGTCGTAATCGAGCCCCTCAACGCCATTGAAGCGGGCGGCCTCGGCGGCGATGGCGACCTTGGCCGCCGTGAACTCTTCATTGGCGCGGGCCGCCAGCAATTCCGTATCCTCGGTGATGAAATTCGACAGGACCCAGGACGTGCGTTCGCTGTGTTGTCCCAGGCGCTCAAGGCTGGTCTCCGCGTCCGCCACGAAGGCGATGGCCTGTTCCGGGGTTGCACCCGTGGAGGCGACAGTTTCAGATACGTTTTCGGATGTGGCGACTGGTGCCGGCTCGCAGGCAGCCACCAATAGAGCACAGATCAATAAAGGGATGGATTTTTTAAGCAGGTTCATTTTGAGATTTCCGTGTTGCACTGTTTTATTTTATCAAACGATAGCATGGCTCATATGCCTTGCCGCCGGGTAATTTCATGCGGTTATTGGCCACGAAGGAGGTCAGCAGCGCATCCAGGGACTCCATGATTTCCGGATCGCCATTGATTTCAAACGGGCCGTGCTCGCGGATCGACTTCACGCCCTCCGGCTTGACGTTGCCGGCCACGATGCCTGAAAACATTTTTCTCAGGTTGGATGCAAGCACATGCAGGGGCAGGCGCCTGCTCAACTCGAGCGCCTGCATGTTTTCATGCGTGGGCACGAAAGGAATCTGGAAAGACTCCTCGATATTGAGCAGCCAGTTGTAATAAAACGCATCGTTTTTGGCAATTCTGTGCTTGCGCACCTTGTGCATGCCCCGCGCCATGATCTGCGCTACCCTGGTGGGGTCATCCTCGACAATCCGGTATCGCGAACTGGCTTCCTTGCCCAGCGTCAGGCGGATGAACTGGTCAATCTGCTCGAAATAGGTCGAGGCCCCCGGCGGACCGGTAAAAACCAGCGGCAACGGTATTTTTGCATTGGCCGGATTGAGCAGGATGCCCAGCAGGTAAAGAATCTCTTCCGCCGTCCCTGCCCCGCCGGGAAAGACAACAATACCGTGACCGAGCCTGACAAAGGCCTCCAGCCGCTTCTCGATATCCGGCATGATGATCAGGTTGCTGACGATCGGATTGGGGGACTCGGCAGCAATGATGCCGGGTTCCGAAATGCCGAAATAACGGCGCAGGCTGGTGCGCTGCTTGGAATGCCCGATGGTGGCGCCCTTCATAGGCCCCTTCATGGCGCCGGGACCGCAGCCGGTGACGATATTGAGGTTGCGCAATCCCAACTCGTAACCACAGGCCTTGGTGTACTCGTATTCCGGCCGGCTGATCGAATGGCCGCCCCAGCACACCACCAGGTCGGGCTCAACCTGCGGAACCAGCGCCTGTGCGTTGCGCAGCATTTCAAACACGGCATTGGTGATACCCGCGCTGCTGCCAAGGTCATGCTGTTTGCTGGCTTTGATCTCGCTGTCGAAATAGACCAGGTCCCTGATGACGGAGGAGATCTGCTCACGGATACCTTCGATGATCTTGCCGTCGACAAACGCCGACCCTGGCGCATTGAACAACTCCAGCCGCAACCCGCGGTTGACCTGCTGCACCTCGATCCGGAAATCACTGTACTGCTCCAGCAGCGCTTCCGCGTCGTCGCTTTCGTTGCCGCTGTTGAGCACAGCCAGTGAACAACGGCGGACCAACTCTGACAAGTCGCCCTGGCTGACGTCGCGCAGGCGCTCAACTTCATTGCGGCTGAGCGTGTTGAGAATCCCGGCGGGGTACAGGCGCGTTGTAACGGATCCTGCAGACAATATTTTCTCCTTGATAGCACTCGGGGCGGAAATCCGCCCCGAGCTTTCTTACATTGTAGTCTGAATCAGAACCGGTAGGTCAAGCCCACAACAACCTCCCACGAGGACGGCTCGGTCACGCGGCCCTGGCCGGAAGGCTCGATAAACTCCTCATAGATATACTGAGTGCCATCCTCGCTGATCTCCATGTCAACCACTGGCTGCGCGCGCGGAAAGCTGGCTTGCTGCAGCACGCACCACTCGTTGTTGATCAGGTTGCACAGGTTTTTGATGGTGATCCACCCAGCCAGCTTGTGGTCTTCCTTGAAGGCCGGGAATTCCTGCTCGATGCGCAGATCATAGTAAGTCCACCACTTGCTGCTGAACGCATTTCGCGGAGCAATCTGGCCCGCGTATTTGTTCAGACCGGTTTCCGCCAATGCGGCAAAAAACGCTTCCTGGTTGAAGTCATCCCCGTAGGTGACCAGCGGATCATTCGCACCATCGGGCACGTAGAGCAGGTGACGGTCATTAACGATATCGCCAAACGTATCACCATCATCTCCTGCAAACGTGTAGGAGAAAGGACGTCCCTTGTTCGACGCTCCAACCAGTGCGAAGTGGGTCCGGTTGTTGTCCCACCAATAGGCTGAATAACCCACCCGGAAAGTGAACCGGTGGGGAATGTTGTAATTGGATGGCGCCAGACCCGGATTGTTCGGGTCATCCACCGAGACGTTCGCGAAGTTGGAGAACGCGACTGAACTGGTCATGGGGCTGACGTCCTTTGAATCGGTATAGGCATAACCCACCGACCAATCCAGACCATTATCGTAAAATTTCGACAGGTTGATACTGGCCTGGAAGGACCTGGCGTCGCTGCCCTTGACGTTGGTCAAGGTGTAGTCAGATGACCCGTAGATAAAGAAAGGACGGGTTTCCGTGTAAATCGGGCGGCCGTCAGGCGCGGTACCAGTCTGCAACATCGACGAGCCGATTACGATTGCTGAATCCTGCGCCTTGGTGTAGAGCAAATCGGCATTTACCGTGTAATCGTCACCAAAGACCCAGGTGGTGCCGAGGTTGAATTTCCAGGCTTTCGGCAGTTTGAAATCCGGATCCAGGGCATTCACGCCCGAATCACCGGATAACTGTGCGACTGCATCGACCTGGCATTGCGGAACATCGTAGATCGGGTTGCCGCCGCCGGTCAGCGGAATATCGAACAAGGAAAAGTCAACGCCATACCCGCAATTTGTTGCTGGCGGGGGGTTCCTTTCGATGACGCTTTCCCTCACCTGCACCACGCGGACGCCGTCATTACTGAAGTTGTTCGACAGCCACACGTTGGGGTTGCCACCGGAATACAGGCCGACACCGCCGCGCACGCTCAGGTCCTGGTTGACCGTCCAGTTAAAACCAAGACGTGGCTGCAACATGTCCTGCCCGTCGATGGTATTGGTATTGGAGTAACCCGCCCGTTCGAAAAACTTCTCGTTGAAGGTCGGTTGGTCGCTGCTGGTGTACCAGTCGTAACGCAGACCAAAAACCAGTGTCAGTGCGCCGCCCATGGTGATCCATTCGTCCTGCAGGTAGGCCGTGTTGTACTTGTAACTCCAGCTATCCGCACCATTGATAGGCTCATTGGAAGGCGCGGCATTGCCGTAGTAAATGTCATCCGGGCGGGCTTCACGAAACGCATCGATACACCCGTTGGGATTACCCGCATTGCATTCCTCATCGAACCGGTTTTCCGTTTCGGTGTGCGGGATGAACAGATTGTAAATATCCAGGTCTTCCAATTCGTAGCCGAAGGTCAACAAGTGGTCGCCCAGTTCGTAATTGCCCAGCAGCTTGTAATTCATCGACTCGTATTCAAGATCGTTGGCCTGCCGGGAGTCATCCGTTCCCAGGTAAACGATGGCCGATGAATAGATGCCGTCGCCATCGGCGTCGTTCCAGGTCTCCACCTGGACCTCGCCGAAAACCCCCTGGTCACGAACACCGGAACGTGAGTCCACCCGGGGGTCGATTTTGATATTTGAAACACGCAACTCGGTGGAAAAGCTGTCGGTCCAGTTGGAGAACAGGGCTCCCGTCTGTGACTTCAATTCAGCGCCCCGTTCATAGTAATGATCGGGAAATTCGAACTCGTTGTCATCATTATCTGACTGCGACCAGTTGTAACCGTCGTTGTAGTTATAGGTATAGGAGGCGCGGTGGTCTTCGTTGATATCCCAATCCAGTTTTACGGTCCACTTCTCGTCTTCAACGGCCAGAGATGAAACCGGTGCTTCAACTTCATACCCGTATACTTCCCTGGCTATCTGGGCGATTTCATCCAGCTGATCCTGGTTGACGCCGCGGATAACGCGGCCGGAAGTGGCAGCGCCGGTTGGCACCCGGTCAAACAGGTTGGCGCCTTTCAACTTTTCATAAGCCAGGAAGAAAAACAATTTGTCCTTGAGGATTGCGCCCCCGAACGTGGCGCCATAACGCTGGGTTGTGTAATCACCGTTGTCGATCGGCTGGCCCTGCAGTTTGTCACCCCGCATATTGTTGTTGGTGTAATCGTAAAAGGCAGAACCGTGCCATTCATTGGATCCGGATTTGGTAACCGCGTTGATGTTGCAGGCCGTGAATTGACCGTAATACACATCAAACGGGGCCAACTCGACCGCTACCTGCTCAATGGAGTCATATGAGAACGGCTGACGTTCCGTTGGATAGCCATTGCTGTTGAGTCCAAACAGGTCGTTCATGCGGACTCCGTCCACGGTCAGGCTGTTGTAACGCGGGTTGGCGCCGGCGCATTGCACTGCACCACCGGCATAAGCCGGGTCAACATAAAGCCGCGGGTCGTTGCGAATCACATCGCGCAAGTCGCGGTTGATGTGGGGCATTTCTTCCAGGTCTTGCAGGCCAAATACTGAAGACGGGCCGATTGCCATTTGCTCCGACTGAACCATGGCGGCTGTCACGATCACTTCTTCCATCGTGCTTGCGCCAAGCTGTAACACCAGTGTGTAGGTGTCACCCAGTCTCAAATCGACATCGGTTACGGTCTGGTCAGCATAACTGGTGCTACTTGCCTTGACGGTGTAGGGCCCGCCCACAATCAAACCTCTTACGAAAACCAGCCCTGAGGCGTTGGACTGGCTGGACTTGGTACTGCCGGTCCGGGTATCGGTAATGGAAACATCGACGTTCGCTAGTGGAGCAGCATCAGGACCCACTACCGTCACACGGATGGCTGACGTGGTTTCCTGCGCAAAAGCGGCAGCAGGAATCATGAGCACCAGCAACACCGCCAGCGCCGAGATACAAAGTCGGAATCTGTTATACATTGATTTTCGCCCGTTAGTTATTTGCAAAAGAAATTAACCTGGCCAGTCTTGCGTGGCGCCGGAAAAACAGCTGGGATCATGTGCCCGCACCCAGGATGTTCGACCGTTGTGACGCCCTGCCTTCCTGCCTCCTTCCAACCATAGAAATGGCGCGCCAATTCTAACAGAATATTTGTTACAAAATTTTAACAAAAGGTGTTTTTTTGACGTTTTATTCATCAAGTTCTTACAAAAGAATACGCAGGTTACTGTATAAAATAATGATTCTTTGTCGCGGCGATTTGAATGAAAATTGATCCGGCGCAACAAACCATCAATTTTATTTCCCGCTTCTTCCAAAAACAGGTGCGCTTCTATAGAATGAGCGCCCTTCGCCGGCTTTCAGCCGCCGCAAGCACGGGGTGTAGCTCAGCCTGGTAGAGCACTGCCTTCGGGAGGCAGGGGCCGGAGGTTCGAATCCTCTCACCCCGACCATTTAAGTGATTGATTTCCGGGATTAATCAGAGGCCCCAAGTCATTGCGACAAGGGGCCTTTTTAATACAGAAGTGCATAGAAAGTGCATAAAGACAGATATTGATACATTTCGTTCGCTTTCTGGCGTCACTAAACCCTCCCAGCCTTCCTGCCCGATACTCCTACGATGTTGATCAACTACCGCCAGGAAAATACCGGTTCTTGAAACTCGGTTAATGGTAAAATAGACAGACGCAAGGAAGTTCTTCTACCCCAGCGGGCCTTGCCTCTGAGTATTGACTCGGAACCCCACCCGCTGGACCAATCGCGCCGATTTGATCTGCTTGCAGGCGCTTAACAAATGTCGCTAAACCGGAGATATTTCCATAAAAAAGATTAAAAACATTACGCTGTGCACCACTGCGTCTGAAATCGATGCCTTTATGTGCAGAACCCCGCGTCTGACCGGCGCCATTCCTGCCAAGGCCATGGCCAAAGGGAAGCGTCTGAACTTACGGCTTGAACAGGCTGAAGACCCAAGGCGCCATGAAGAGCCGGAGTCTTGATGCTATGGACGACGTACAGGAAGCCCTGCAGTCACTAATTGCATCTCATACCAGGAAC
>JAHEFT010000011.1 GCA_024640025.1 Chromatiales bacterium | reverse complement strand
CGGCGTTCGTCCATGGCCTTCATCAAAGGCGGCCAGAGGAACTTCATGCAGAACCACACGAAGATCATCATCGCGATCGACTGCAAAATTAAAGTGGCATTGATGTTCATGCCTTACCTCGTTCAGATGGTTCGGTTTACCGGCCCGGCTTCCCGGGCGGGCTCATTCAGCTGACTATCCGCCGAGGGCGTTTTGCAGCTGGCCGACAAACGGGTTTGCGAACGTGAAGAACAACGCGATACCCACGCCGATCATCGCGACAGCATCCAACAGGCCGATAGCCAGGAAGAACTTACCCTGCAGCATCGGAGCCAGTTCAGGCTGACGTGCAGAACCTTCCAGCAGGCGACCGCCCAGGATACCCACACCGATACCAACGCCGAGCGCGCCCAGACCGATCAGCAAGGCTACAGCGATTGCGGTCATACCAATTACAGTTTCCATCGATAACTCCCGTACTTAAAGATTGTTAACAAAAAAATAAAACCCAAAAAACAGAACCAAAAATCTCAATCCATTAATGATGCTCGCTCGCCATGCTCAGGTACACGATCGTCAGCATCATGAAAATAAACGCTTGCAGCGTCACGATAATCAGGTGGAACGCAGCCCACCCGAAATGCATCAACTGGCCGCCCAGGAAAGCCAGGCCGCCTACCAGCAGCATTTCCAACAGCAATAACAGCAGAGTGGGTTTCATGGCCAGCCTGCCTTTTAAGTTCAGCCAAAGCGTGGCCATGATGGTCACCGTCGCGACAATCCAGAACCATGCCGGAATGTGACCATGGAATAGTGAGCTGAGGCCCGTCGCAAACCAGGCGGATCCCGCTGTAAAGATCAACGCGATCAGGATAAATATGAGTTCGCCCGCGTACAGGTTGCCGAACAGTCGCAGTCCCAGCGAAACCGGTTTGGCCAGCAGCGAAACCAATTCAAGAATCAGGTTGAACGTCATCACCAGCGGCCAGACAACTTTCGGCATGCCGAGCTCTTTCGGATTCAGCGGGTTCATCACCAGTTCGCTGACAAAACCGCCGACGCCCTTGAAGCGGATCGAATAGATGATGATCAGCACAAACACCGTGAGGGACATACCCATAGTGGCATTCACGTCCGTGGTCGGGACGACTTTCTGATACACGTGGTGCGGATCGGCGCCGAGCAGCTTTTCCGCGCCCTGCTGGGTTACCCATGGCAACCAGTCGACCGGAATCAGATCCATGAAATTCATGAAGAAAATCCAGACGAACAAGGTCAGCGCCAAAGGTGCAATAAGGCGGCTGGTGCCGTGAAAGGTTTCCCGTACACTGTTGTCCACGAATTCGACAATGGTTTCAATGAAAGCCTGGAAGCGCGTGGGCACGCCGGAATTGGCCTTTTTGGCGACACTGCGGAACATGAACAAAAAGGCCAGGCCCAGCACCAGGGACCAGAATATCGTGTCAACGTGGAACGCCCAGAAGCCCATGGACTGGGCGTCTGCGGCCGAGTGGGCAAAACTCCATCCATGTTCGGGGTGATTGCCAAACGTCAGGTTCTGCAAATGGTGCCCTATGTACTCACCAGTTGTCTTGGTTTCGATGTCGCCTGCCATTCCAAATCCTGCTTTTTTGCCGCTTCTCTGCCGGTTGGCGGCGATGTCTCCGCAACCATCGGCAATGTATGTTCAAACTGTAAAAATTCAAGGTCCAAACCGGACTTTTTCTGCTACTCCTGGTTCAGTGCAAGCCCTATCCAACCCGCAGCCAACACACCGATCATCCCCAGGAAGAAAAAACCCGCTGCCAGCGGCTTCACCCAGATGAAGACCAGCGCGCAGAGGACCCCGGTCAAGGACAGCTTGGCGAACTCGGCAACGGCCGCCGTTCGCAAAAAAACTGCGCTGTCCCCACCCATTTTTCTCATCACCAGTCCGGTGAAAAGCAAACCCGGGAGATACACCGCCAGGCTGCCGAAGAGCGACGAGTATGCCGCCACCGGACTTGCCGGAAACGATACTGCGGCCAACACCAGGGCGGCCAGGGACTGGATCCTCAGGCTCTTCAATTTACCTTCCGGTTCTCCGTGTTTCTCTGACTTCGATCAGCCGGAAGATTAACTATCCAGGGATTGGGGAGCCAAAGACCGCCCATTTTAGCAGCTACTAATATGGCTGGGCAATGCAGGGTGTGAAATTAGGAAGAATGGGGTCAGAGTAAAAATTCCCCGAATTTCTACTCTGACCCCAGGTCCAGTCGATCCAGGATGCCTTCGAACTCCTCGCTGTTGTTGTAGGCAATAACGAGCTTTCCCTTACCCGAGGCCAGGTGCTGAATCCTGACCCGCGCACCCAGTGCTTCGCCGAGCCGGTTCTGCAGGCTGAGTATGTCAGGATCCACCCGCCGGGTGCCCTTCTTCTGACTGGATTGCTTCAAGCGGCGCGCCAGGTCTTCCGTTTCGCGCACGGACAGGCGCTTGCGCACCACTTCACGAGCGGCCTGCACCTGCAATTCCTCATCGAGGGACAGGAGCGCCCGTGCATGTCCCATTTCGATCAGGCGCATGTCGATCATGTCCTTGACCTCCTGCATCAGCTCCAGCAGGCGGAGCAGGTTCGACACGGCAGCGCGGGAGCGGCCTACGGCGTTGGCTGCTTCCTGGTGTGTCATCTTGAAATCATCGATCAGTCGGCGCAGTGCCGTGGCTTCTTCGAGCGGGTTCAGGTCTTCGCGCTGGATATTTTCGATCAGCGCCATGGCCACCGAAACTTCATCCGGGACATCCCGGACAACGGCTGGAATGTCTGCCATGCCGGCCAGTTGAGCAGCACGCCAGCGGCGCTCACCCGCAATCAGCTCGAACCGGTCATCTCCAACCGGGCGAACCACTACCGGCTGCACAACGCCCTGCGCCCTGATCGAGTCGGCCAGCTCGGTCAGCTTGTCCTCATCGAAGAACGATCTGGGTTGGTAGCGCCCGGGCTGGATCATATCCAGGGGAAGGTTCCGCAGCTCATCTCGTGATTCGCGTTGAACCTGCTGCAGGGTAGTCTGGCTGAGCATGGAGCTCAGGTTGCGTCCAAGAACGGTTTTTTTTCGGTTTGTCATGTTTCAAGCCCTTTTCGGGGGGCAGTCGATTTCTCATACCGGCGCAACATCTCGCCGGCCAGCGCGACGTGCGCAATGGCGCCCTTGGATCTCGCGTCATACAGTAGCACCGGCAGTCCATAACTCGGCGCCTCGGCCACGCGGATATTCCGCGGAATCATCGAACGGTAGACCCGATCTCCGAAGTTCTCCAGCAACTGGTCAGAAACGGCGGTTGCCAGATTATTCCGTCCATCGTACATGGTGCGCAAGAGGCCTTCGATTTTCAGTGCCTGGTTAACGCTGCCGCGAATTTGCTCAATGGTGTTCAGGAGCCCGGTCAAACCTTCCAGCGCATAATACTCACACTGAACCGGAATCAACACACTATGCGCAGACGCCAGTGCGTTAACGGTCAGCATACTCAGCGAAGGTGGGCAGTCGATAAAAATCCATGCGTACTTTTCAAGCAGCGGTCTCAACGCCCGTTTCAAAGCGAACTCACGACCATCCCGCTGCAGCAGCGCAACTTCCGCCGCAGTCAGATCACCGTTTGACGGCAACAGGTCAAATTCCAGGCCTTCCGGCCGCAGGATGGTCTCGTCTGCGGTACGCTCTTCCAGCAATACTTCGCAGGCAGACATGTGAAGACGCCGCGGATCGATACCGCAGCCGGTCGTGGCATTTCCCTGCGGGTCCAGGTCAATCAGCAGCACCGGGAACTTCATTCCGGCAAAGGCGGCGGCCAGGTTGACACAGGTGGTGGTCTTGCCGACGCCGCCTTTCTGATTTGCTACAGCGATGATTCGGGCGGACATGTGTTGGTTTTTGTTCCGATGTTCAGCAGGGGTTTCATGGGATGACCGTCATAATGACGAGGTGACGATCCTCTTGCAATCCCGGAACCGTAAGTTTTTCCACCGATTCAACCACAGTCCAGTCGGGAAGCGCCCTGAGTTCGCTTTCGGGATATCGCCCTTTCATCGCCATTATCCTCAATGGCACGGCCGCCAAATGGCGAGCCGAGCGGGCGAACGCGGCGAGATCCGTGAATGCGCGACTGATGACCATATCGGGTGGCGACGATGGAACGAATGACTCCAGCCTGGCCTGCACGGGAACGATATTTTCCAGGCCGAGCTCTCTTTGAACGTGATTCAGAAACCGGATTTTCTTACCGGCGCTGTCCAGCAGGGTAACCTCCAGGTCCAGGCGTGCGATGGCCAGTAAAGCCCCGGGAAGTCCTGCGCCGGTTCCTGCATCCAGCAACCGTTCACCACTGACCCATGGAAGCACCGATAACGAATCCAGCACGTGCCGGACGACCATTTCATGAGGATCTTTCACCGCCGTGAGGTTATACGCCCGGCTCCAACGTTGCAGCAGCGCCAGATAAGCCATCAGCAGGGATTCCTGGCGCGGATCAAGTGTTGCCCCGGTAAGCTCCTTCAAACCACTGTGGAGCGCTTGCGCCGGCGATTCAGCAGGCATTCCGCGACTGGCTATTTAGTCAGCCCGGCGGAGCGCATTTCCCTGGCAGCTTCTTCAGAAATGTTGCGCACGGTGTCGGTGTGCTCGACATCCTTGGTAAAGCTAACGAAGCGCCAGACAGGTTGCTCCGTCTCCACATCGTAATAGCTGGATTCAACATAGGCCGTTGTCTTGAAATCCGCGTAGCCGGCCCCTTGCCGGATCGTGTACACATCGGTATAACCGGTGAAATACGGCCGGCCCCAACTGTACCCCATACCGGTGCCCAGGTACTCCACCCAGTAATCGGAACGAACGTATTTATCGGACTCTCCGCCCCCGGCATAGAACATGACGATTATGCCATCGACATTGGCTTTCCGGAGCAGGCCGGTCGCTACTTCAACATCGATTTCTCCCCGGATTCCGCCGCTCATCCCCGGAATGTTGCTGGCAGGCACGGCCGGCGTGCCCTTTTTCACAAGAATTTTCGCGGCGTCTATTTCAACCGATTCACGCATCAGCGCGTCGGGCAAAACAGCGATTACGGCTACCTTGTCAGGCTTGTGAGCAACAGGTTTGTCCGTTTTCCAATTGTCGACAATCCTGGTCTGGGCACAGGCAGAAAACAGCAGGGGCAGCGCCAGGGTAAACAGGATGATACGGGTGGTGGGGTAAAGTTTCTGTGTGATCATGGGGTAATCCACTGGAAATGAACGGGCATCTTAACCCAAGGCAGGATTAGCCGGAAGCAGGAACTTGAATGGAAAGATCCAGTTCCTCGGCCCGATGGCAAGCCACCCAGTCCCCGTTTTCCAGACGACGCAATGCCGGCACATCCGCTTCGCAACGCTTCACCCGGAGCGGGCAGCGGTTATGAAATATGCAGCCTTTCGGACGTTGGTACGGTGAGGGCATATCACCCTTCAGCCAACTCTCCTGGCGCGCCGCCGCAGCCAGTTTTGGATCAGGCACCGGCACAGATTTCATTAGCGCATTGGTGTAAGGGTGCAGGGGACGGCGGTACAGACTGGCTTTTTCTGCAACCTCCATAGCCTGCCCCATGTACATCACCATCACGCGATCACTGATGTGCCGGACAACCGAGAGATCGTGCGCGATGAAGATCAGGGCCAGGCCGAGTTTTTTCTGCAGGTCCTTTAGCAGGTTGATGATTTGCGCCTGGATTGATACATCCAAGGCGCTGACCGGTTCATCACAAACCAGGAGCTTCGGATTAAGCACCAGGGAGCGTGCAATACCGATGCGCTGACACTGTCCACCGGAAAACTCGTGCGGGTAGCGGTTGATCTGGTTGGGCAGCAGGCCCACCATTTTCATCATGCCGCGGGTGCGTTCTTCCACCTGCAGGCGCTCCATGTTCGGGTAAAACGTCCATAGTGGCTCTGCGATGATGTCGCCCGCTGTCATCCTGGGATTGAGTGAAGCAACCGGATCCTGAAATACAATCTGGATCTCCTTCCGTTTCTGGCGCAGCGCCTCTTCATCCAGCCCGGTCAGCTCTTCACCCCGCCACATCACCCGGCCGCGGCTTACCTTGACCAGGCCAAGTATCGCCCGTGCCAGCGTGGATTTACCCGAGCCGGATTCGCCCACGATACCCAGTGTCTCACCCGGGTCCAGGTCAAAGCTGATGCCGTCCACTGCCCTGAGCTGACGCTCGTGGCGATTCAACAATCCGCCGGTGTAACTGCTGAACGTCACGGCAAGGTCCTGCACTCTCAGCACGGGTTTGCTCATGCGGTTTGCTCCACAGCAGCCGGTTCCTCGAGAATTTCACCGCCCTCGACAGGCAAAACGCAGCGGCTGGACCGCCCGTCCTGTGTTACCCACAGGGGCGGCCGTTGTCGGCATTGTTCCACGGCTTCGACGCAGCGGTCCCTGAACCGACACCCCACGGGCAAATCCAGAAGGTTCGGCGGATTGCCCGGGATGGCTTGTAATTCATCGTCGGACTCCCGGTCCAGGCGCGGAACTGAAGCCAACAATCCGCGAGTATACGGGTGCTGCGGGCGATAGAAGATATCATCGACACTTCCGGTCTCCACTGCCTCGCCCGCATACATAACCACGATCCGGTCAGCGATTTCCGCAACGGCTGCGAGGTCGTGAGTGATCAGGATGAGCGCCATATGGGTCTGTTTCCTGAGCTCACTGACCAGTTCTATGATCTGCGCCTGAACCGTAACATCCAGTGCCGTACTGGGCTCATCCGCGATCAACAATTCCGGTTCACACAGCAAACCGATGGCAATCATGACCCTTTGCCTCATTCCGCCGGAATACTCATGTGGGTACTGCTTGATCCGCTCTTCCGGGTCCGGTATCCGGACGGCGCGTAGCATCTCAACAGCGTGCGAGCGGGCCTCTTCCCTGCCGAGGCCCTGGTGATGCATCACCACTTCGGCCATTTGCTTTTCGATCGTTAAAAACGGATTCAACGATGTCATCGGATCCTGGAAAATCATCGCAATATGTTTGCCGCGGATCCTGTTCAAATCCCGGGGATTCATCTTCAGCAGGTCTTTGTCATGAAACAAGGCTTCGCCTCTCGCATGGCCGTTCTCCGCCAGTAATCCCATGAAGGACAACACCATCTGGCTCTTGCCCGACCCCGACTCTCCGACAATGGCCAGCGTTTCGCCTTCTGCCACTTCGAAATTCATCCCGTTTACAGCCTTCACGAGGCCTTCAGGCGTATCAAAGTCGACCTCAAGGTTGGAGACCCGGAGCAAGGCCATTACAAGTGGTCCTTTGGATCGAGCGCGTCGCGCATTCCATCACCAATGTAGTTGAAACAGTAGAGGGTAACCGTGAGGAAGGTGGCGGGAAATACCAGTGTCCAGGGAGCCGATTCCATGTCCTGCGCCCCGTCATTGACCAGCGCGCCCCAGGAGCTCATGGGTTCCTGGACCCCCAGCCCGAGAAAGCTGAGGAAAGACTCTACCAGGATCACCTGGGGAATGGTCAGGGTCACGTAGACAATGACCACGCCGAGCAGGTTTGGAATAATGTGGCGCCGGATAATCGAGTTGTGGGTGACTCCGCAAGCCCTGGCGGCTTCAACAAACTCTGTGTTCTTCAGGCTCAGGGTTTGCCCGCGGACGATCCTGGCCATATCCAGCCAATTAACGGCTCCAATGGCAACGAAGATCAGGATTATGTGACGCCCGAATACGACCATGAGAAGAATGACAAAAAACATGAACGGCAGGGCGTAAACGATATCCACGATCCGCATCATCACCCGGTCGGTCAGGCCGCCGTAATAGCCCGCTACCGCCCCGTAGGTGACACCGATGACCAGGCTGACCAGCGTGGCGACAAGACCGACGAGCAGGGAGATTCTGCCCCCTTCCAGGGTGCGGACCAGGATATCCCTGCCTACCGCATCAGTCCCGAACCAGTGAGCGGTTTCGAGGCTGGGCGGTGTGGAGGTGTTATCCCAGTCCGTGAAATCGGCCTCCCACGGCAACACCATCGGGCCGAAAACGACCAACAGCAGCATGAACGCCATGATGACCCCGCTGACCACTGCAGCGCGGTTTTTACGCAGCCGGTGCCAGGCGTCGACCCACAGCGATCGTCCACGGACGTCCTCCTCGACAAATGCCGCCGCAAACGGATCACTTACCGAAAGATCTTCGTTGCTGGTTTTAATTTCGCTGTTCATCAGGTCACGTCGTAGCGGATCCTGGGGTTCAGCCAGGCGTACAAAAGATCGACAATAAAGTTCAGCACGACGATGACCACGCCATAGAACACCACCACACCCATCACCAGGGTGTAGTCGCGGTTCAATGCCCCCTGCACAAAATAACTCCCAAGACCGGGGATGGAGTAAATACGTTCGATCACGACTGAACCGGTGATCAGCGCTGCTGTTGCCGGACCCATGTAGGAGATGACGGGGAGAATAGCTGGCTTGAGCGCGTGCCTGCGGATGACCAGAAGCTCCGGCAGCCCTTTGGCGCGCGCGGTACGGATGTAATTGCTGTGCAGAACTTCGATCATACTGCCTCTCGTCAGGCGGGCTATGTACGCGATCACCGGTAAGGCCAGAGTAATCACCGGCAACACCATTCGCTGCCACGACCAATCCCAGCCGCCGGCCGGCAGCCAACCCGCATAAACCGCGACTACCAGGATCAACAGCGGCGCGACCACGAAATTGGGTATCGAGATGCCCAGCATGGCCACCCCCATGACGGAATAATCAACCGCTGAATTCTGCCGCAGGGCCGCCAGCGTTCCGATCAGGGTTCCCAGAACAAATGCAAGCAGCATGGCCAGGCCGCCAATGGTGGCGGAAACAGGAAAACCCTGGGCGATCAATTCATTGACGGTCCAGTCCTTATACTGGAATGATGGACCAAAATCCCCGGTGATAATCTGTCCCAGGTAGCGAAAATATTGCTGCAGAAGAGGTTCGTCCAGATGGTAATTGGCATCGAGGTTTGCACGAATCTCCGGCGGCAGGACTTTTTCGCCGTCGAAAGGGCCGCCGGGCGCCATACGAATCAGGAAAAAGGCGATCGTGATCAGGATCAGCAGCGTCGGCACCAGGCCCAGAAGTCTCGTGGTTGCGTGGCGCAGCAGGCCTTCCTGCCTCATTGCTGCTCTCCCTGGATGTCAGGGTTACGTGATTTCAGCATGAACATAAAGCGGGAAGGATGATGGTCCATCACATTATTCTGCCAGCCCTTCAGGCGAGGATTAACGAGTCGTTTCGTGACATAGGTGAAGACGGGAACGATCACATGGTCGGACATCAGGACCCGCTCGGCCTCGAACATCAGACGTTCTCTCCTGGCCCTGACCCGTTCGGTTCCGACCTCGTCGAGCAGGGCATCGAACGAAGGGTTGCTGTATCCATAATCATTTCGTCCATGTCCTGTGCGAAACAGTTCCAGAAAACTGTAGGGATCATTGTAGTCGCTGATCCAGCCGGCCCTGAACACCTGTGTGATCACTTTCTGTTCCCGGTTCTGCAGAAAAACCCTGAATTCCTCGTTGACCAGTGTCACGTTTACGCCCAGTGCCTGCTTCCACATCGATGCGATAGCCAGGGCTATTTTCTTGTTGTTATCGCTGGTGTTGAAGCGTATCTCAATTCTCAACGGGTTTTCATCCGAGTATCCGGCCTGCTCGTAGAGCCTGAGCGCTTCGTGGTCCCTTTCTTCCTGGGTCCAGTCCGCATATTCAGGTGAAAAAGGCACATATCCATCTATTCCGGGCGGCACCAGTGCAAATGAAGGCTGTTCTCCGAATTGCGTCACTTTGTCAGTGATGATCTGGCGGTCGATGGCCAGGGTCAGGGCCATTCTCAGGGAGGGGTTATCAATGAAGGGCTCCTGGGTGAGATTGAATCCCAGGAAATAGGAACCCATCCAGGGGCTGGTGACCAGCTCATCCGGGTAATGCTTTTGCAGCCATTTAAACTGGTTGTTTGGCACTTCATTAGTCCAGTCGAGTTCTCCGGAACGGAATTGCTTTACCTCGGTTGAGGCGTCTTCGCTGGGAATGTAGAACACCCGTTCCATCAATACCTGTCCGGCTTCACGGAAATTCGGATCTTTTTCCAATTCAATACTTACCCTGGGTTTCCACTCCTTGAGCACATAGGCTCCGTTGGAGACCAGGTTGCCGGTTTTTGAGAATTGATCCCCAAACTCCTCCACGTTCTTTCGGTTCACCGGGTAAGCAACAGGGCTGGCCAAAAGTCCCAGAAAATAGGGTGTCGGCCCGGTCAGGGTGATTTGCATCGTGAACTCATCCAGCAGGGAAAATCCGAGTTCCTCTACCGGCAGCTCACCAGCCAATACTTCGCGGGCATTCTGGATCGGCAGAAGGATCCTGGCTGCACTGGAAGCGGTTGCCGGATCCAGGGCGCGCTGCAAACTATAGACGAAATCCTCTGCGTTCAGTGGATCCCCATTCGACCAGGTCATGTCCCGGCGAAGGTAGAAAGTATAGGTCCTCGCATCGCGGGAAATATTCCAACGCAAGGCTGCGCCGGGAATGAGCTCGCCGTCGGGCGACTCAGCAGTCAGGCCTTCGAAGAGATCCCGCAAAATATGCGAGGCCGGCACGCCCAGCGCATGATGCGGATCCAGGGTTTCGGGCTCCTCGCCGTTTCCGCGGCGGACGACCTGGTCGGCGGCCAAAACCGAAGGATCCGGCCGGCCGTCTTCCAGCAGCACAAGGTCAACGGGATGTGAGCGCTGCTCCAGCGGCCTTCCGAAATCGCTTTCCTGGTCGCTGCAGGCGACCAGCCCCAGCAGGCTGCAAACCAGCAATTGTTTTATGTGAAGTGTCGGTGTCAAGGATTCTCCAATATCACACCCAGGTACCTGGAAAGATGCACGTCCCTTACATTTTCCCTAAAACCGGTAATGCGCGGCCTGACGAGGTGGCGCGAAACATAATAATAAAGCGGAATGACCGGCATGTCTTTCATTAACCGGGCTTCCGCCTGCCGCAGGAGATCCATCCTCGTCGCTCCCCCGGTGAGCGCGGCCGACTTCATCAGCATATCGAAGTCGGTATTCTGGTAAAACGTGTTGTTCATGCCACTGCCACTCATGAACAAGTCCAGAAAGCTGGACGGGTCGGCGTAGTCCGCTATCCAACCTCCGCGAAACACCTCGGTGATGACACCCATTTTCCGGTTATTGACAAATACCTTCCACTCTTCATTAACCAGTTGGGTGTTCACGCCGAGCACCTGCTTCCACATGGCGGAAACGGCCACCGCGACGCGCCGGTGAACATTGGAAGTGTTGAAACGCAACTCAAGCAGCAGCGGCTCGTGCCGGCCAAAGCCGGACTGCTTGAAAAGGCGCACCGCTTCTGCTTCGCGCTCTTCCTGGCTCATCAGCGACGGGGCCATCATCGAAGGTTGATAACCGGTGATACCAGGCGGCACGATGCTCCACGCGGGCAGTTCGCCGGCGCCAAGGACCGTCTTCACCAGAATTTCCCGGTTGACGGCCAGGGAAAGCGCTGTTCTCAATTCGCCGGAGAACCCCAGGGCGGGGTGATGAAAATTGAACCCCAGCCAGAACGTTCCGAGGTAGGGATAGACCCTCAAATCACCCGGCAGATTTTCTTCCAGCCAGGAAAAACGTCCCGCAGGAATCGTTTCGGTGATATCCAGCTCTCCGGCCCGGTAGCGCGACAGCTCTGCCGCGGGCTCTTCAATGGGAAAATATTCGATCTTTTCGGCCTGAACGGTTCCGGTGGCGTGATAGGCGGGATTACGCTCCAGACGGATACTGGCGCGCGGCGTCCATTCCGTGATCATGTACGCCCCGTTCACCGGGGCAGTAAGCGGATCGTCAACCGCCTCGCGATGCAGCGGAAAACTTACCGGGTGGGCCAGGATTTCCAGGATCCAGGGGGCTGGTTCGTTCAACAGGATATCCAGCACGCCAGGCTCGACGGCGACAATCCCCAGTGTTTCCACGGAAACTTCCCCCTTCAGAATCCTGTCGGCATTCTTCACATCTTTCAGCAGACCCGCGGTAGCTGCGGCCGTTTCGGGTGTAAATGCGCGGCGCCACGCCCAAACAAAATCCTCGGCAATGACCGGGTCGCCATTGGACCAGCGTGCTTCGGCTCTCAATTGAAACCGGTATCGTTTTCCGCCATCCAGTTCCTGCCAGGACGCCGCCTGTCCTGGAACCAGTTCACCATCAGCATCGAACGTGATCAGTCCCTCACGCATATCCCGCAACAGGTTGACCGCTGCCAGCCCCTGGGCCTGGTGGATGTGCAGCGAGTCAGGTTCCGGGCCCAGGCCACGCCGGATTTCAGCAGCACCGGCGGCATGGCACGACAGCACCATCGTTAGTGCAGCGACAACATAAGCACATAAACGTATCGAGTGTAATTGCATATGACGGCCTGGTCTGTTTCGTCCGTGTTCCTGCGTGTATCCTAGGCAATCGGCCCGGGCTTTCCAATGTAATTCTGGAGTATATCTTTGACAGACTCAGCGAAACACAAAACGGTAGAGACTACGAACGAACTGTCTTCCTATCTCGAAAGCGGCTGCAAACCGGAATCGGATTGGAAACTGGGCACCGAACATGAAAAATTTGGTTATACGCTGGACGATCTGCGCCCCCTCGCCTATTCCGGTGAACGTGGAATCCGGACGATCCTGACCCGTCTCGCCGATGATTTCGACTGGCGGCCCGTCATGGAGGATGGTTTGCCCATCGCCCTGCTTGACGATACCGGAGCATCCATCACGCTGGAACCGGGCGGACAGCTGGAATTGTCGGGCGCCTTGCTCGACAGCATCCACCAGACCTGCACCGAAGTGAACACCCATTTGAAACAGGTCCGGTCGATTTGCGAGCCTATGGGCATCGCTTTTCTCGGGATGGGGTTCCAGCCCAAATGGCCGCGGACCGACATGGAATGGATGCCAAAAGGGCGATACCGCATCATGCGGGAGTACATGAACAAGGTGGGCACCCTGGGACAGGACATGATGGCCCGTACCTGCACGGTCCAGGTGAACCTGGACTTCGCTTCCGAAGCAGACATGGTGCACAAGTTCCGCACGTCGCTTGCGTTGCAACCCGTGGCCACGGCACTTTTCGCCAATTCTCCATTCACCGATGGCAAACCCAACGGTTACCTCAGCTATAGATCTCACGTATGGGAAGACACGGACCCGGATCGCACCGGCATGCTGCCTTTTGTATTCGACAGCGACATGGGCTTTGAAAAGTACACGGATTACATGCTGGACGTTCCGATGTATTTTGTTTACCGAGACGGCAAGTACATCAACGCCACCGGCCAGTCGTTTCGGGACTTTCTTGCGGGCAAGCTGCCGGCGTTGCCTGGCGAACTGCCAACACTGCAAGACTGGGAAGATCACCTGACAACTGCATTTCCGGAAGTCCGGCTCAAACGCTACCTCGAAATGCGGGGAGCGGACGGCGGTCCATGGGCCAGGCTGTGCGCCCTTCCAGCCCTGTGGGCCGGCCTGCTTTACCATCGGCCTTCACTGGATGCGGCCTGGGACATTGCCCGGCACTGGAGCATGGAGGAGCGGTTGAAGCTCCGTGCAGAAGTTCCGAAACTTGGACTGCAAGCGCAAGTTGGCGGACGGACCCTGCAGTCCGTCGCACTGGACGTGCTTGAGCTCGCCAATGAAGGATTGATGGCCCGTAACCGGATAACCGCCGCCGGCGACAACGAAACTGGTTTCCTCAGCACATTACAGGACGTAGCGAGGACCGGCGTCACACCCGCCGAACGCAAACTGAAGCTTTTTCACGGCGAGTGGAACGGCTCGGTAGATCCCGTTTTTACGAGCTGCGCCTATTGAGACCGAGACTCAGGGACAGTCACCCACCCGCTTTCCTTCCCACCCAATGGTCATTTCCATGGTTTGATTCTGGAAAGTCATGGTCATGACCCCCTTTCCGGTCACGCTGTCGCCAGCCGAAACCGCCTCCCATTCACCGTGAGAACTACCCCCATTCACAGGGCAGTCAAACGACCATTTCATGGCACTGTCGCCGACCTGCGAGATGTCGAAAGAACAGTCCGGATCCATTCCTTCTCCGGTTACTTCGTCCATCGAGATTTCCGACCTTTCCATGCATTCGGTGACCGAAGCAACACGCGGCTCAGACAACACCGGCAGGGCCATGGTTGACGTGATTTCCCATAGCCCCGGCTCAATCGGTATGCCATCCGCGAACACAGCGGGCGCCGCAAGGAACAGGCTAGCCCGTAAAATCAACACCCTGACCCTCATGGGTTTTTTGCCAGAAAATACATGGGTTTGTTAAAAAGGCAGTTCGAGATCCGGGTTGATTTTTAGCATCTGGGACCGGAAAGTGATCTTGATCCGGGCCAGGGCTTCTTCTGTTTCTGCATCAAACCTCACGACCAATATGGGCGTGGTATTTGATGCCCTCACCAGGCCCCATCCATCTTCAAAATCCGCCCTCAGGCCGTCTATAGTGCTGATGTCGGCGCCTTCGAACCGGGCGCTGGCTTTGAATGCCTCAACAAAATCGTGGTTTTCACCTTCCTGCATCTGGACTTTGAGTTCCGGAGTGCTGAAGCTGGTCGGAAGAGAGTTCAATATCGCCTCCGGAGGGGTTTCCGTGTTGCCCAGAATTTCCAGCAGCCTGGCGGCCGCGTAGATCCCGTCATCAACTCCGTACCAGCGCTCGGCGAAGAAGAAATGCCCGCTCATTTCTCCGGCAAAGGGTGAGCCGAGCTCCTTCATTTTTGCTTTCATCAGGGAGTGGCCGGTCTTGTACATCACCGGATTTCCGCCAGCTTCCCGGATGACCTTGGGTAAATGTCCCGTGCACTTGACGTCGTAAAGGATGGTGGCCCCGGGATTCCGGTCAAGTACATCCAGTGCCAGCAGCATCATGACGCGGTCCGGATAAATGATATCCCCGGCCAGTGTCACGACACCCAGCCGATCTGCGTCGCCGTCGAAAGCAAGCCCAAGATCTGCGTCCATCAACCTTACCGCCTCAATCAGATCCACCAGGTTTTCCGGTTCGCTGGGATCCGGGTGATGATTCGGAAACGTGCCGTCTACTTCGTCAAACAGCGGAAGAACCTCGACACCAACCGCCCGCAGGGTTTCAGCCGCGCAAACACCCCCGATACCGTTGCCACAATCAATGACCACTTTCAGGTCTCTCTCGACCTGGATATCATCAGAAATGCGCCTGATGTAATCCGGCACCACATCCTTGCGCGTGACGGAACCCTGACCATCCTGGAGATTATTGTTTCTGATCCGCTCGTAAAGGTTGGTGATGGCTGCGCCGTGCAGCGTGTCCCCGCCGACCATGATTTTGAAACCATTGTAGTCCGGCGGATTATGGCTGCCGGTAATCATGACCCCGGATCCGGCACCCAATTCAAATGCCGCATAATAAAGCACTCCGGTCGGTACGGCGCCGATATCGATTACGTCACATCCGCTCGCCAGAATGCCCTCGATCATACCTTCCATCAGGTAAGGGCCTGACAAGCGCCCATCACGGGCCACCATGACCGGACCGGCATTTCGCTCCTGCGCGATCGTGCCGACCGCCTGGCCAACGCTCCGGGCAATGCCCGAGTCGAGTGTCTCGTCGATGACCCCGCGAATATCGTAGGCGCGGAAAATGCCCGGTGTCAGTTCGACCGGCGAATGTTCAGCCTCTTTCAACCTGTGCCGCTCCGAGATGTCATAGTGCAGCCGCATCCGCGGTGGTTCCGATGTCACTGCTGCCGGCCCGGCATCCGCTACATGCTGTTCCCGCTCTTTGGCTCCGGCCTGTGCCGAATCGTCGTCCGGCAACGGAGACCTGGGTTCGAATCCGGCATCGACAGCGCCAGCTCGATCGTCCGGCTGCATTGCAGATGTGTCGGCGATGGCTTTGCTTTTCGCTACTCTGAGGGATTCTTCATGCTCCCATTGCTGATTACTGCGATACAGGACGAAAGCGCCGGCCAGGCCAAGCATGCCGGCCAGGATCGCCAATATCAACGTCCAGTTCCCGATCAGCCCGACGTGCTCAAAGAGCGGGAATTCCACTCTGAAAAGTGTGCCGGCTACGCTGATCCGGTCAGGCACTTCACCAAGCAGGCTCGGATCACCCCATTCGCGGATCGTGTTTAAGGGCTGCCTGCCGTTGTATTGCGTCAACCGGATGAAACCGAGCGATGAATAATTCGGGTTGAAGCCGGACAGTAGAAATTCGGGATCAAGACCCACAACCAGCACCCCAACGGTTTCTCCTTCAGACACTATGGCGGCCGAATCAAACAGCTGGCTTGGTTTGAGGATATGATGAATTTGCATGGGCCCCCTGCCCTGCGCAAGGGTGGTCTGGAGCATGTCGAAAACTGCAAACCCATTGGGGCCAAGACCTGCAGGTTTTATCAGCGAGAGATCGGAGCCAAAAACGGCCACGGAGGAAACCTGGCTGATTCGCCCGCTGATGTAAGAGGAGAGATCGCCCGTAGTGTCCGGGTTTTGCAATGCCCGCACGGCCAGCGCCTGCACCTGTTCATCGGTCAATACGCGCGCCAGGGCCTGGACCGGCTTCATCAACTCGTCCGCCGCCAGCCGGCCTTCTTCCCGGGTTTTGTCCACCTCCCTGGCCAGGCTCCAGTCATCGAACTTCAGCCATACAGGAACGGCTACCAGGACGATACCCAACAGCCCCATCGCGAATATCAGGCGTTTGTCGACGTGCTTCCTTGTCGAAAGGAGCGCTACTTTTTCCAGTTTTTCCTTCAACTCCATGATCGCAATCCTTTAGCTGTGTCCGGTGTGGCCGAATCCACCACCACCCCTGTCTGAAGAATCGAATTTGTCAACCAGTTCCCATCCCGCCTGTATCACGGGGAGAAAAACCAGTTGTGCGATTCGATCTCCCGGCTCGATGCTGAACGGGGAGTCCGAGCGGTTCCAGCAGGAAACGAAGACCTGTCCCTGGTAATCGCTGTCGATCAGGCCAACGAGGTTGCCAAGCACGATACCGTGTTTATGCCCAAGACCCGAACGGGGAAGAATGACGGCGGCCATTCCCGAGTTTTCCATGTGTATGGCGAATCCCGCGGGTATTAACCGGGTCTCTCCAGGTGCAATTGAAAGCTTTTCGTCAAGGCAGGCCCGCAGATCCATGCCGGCCGAACCGGCAGTTGCATAGTCCGGAAGTGGAAACTCAGTTCCCAGGCGCGGGTCGAGTAATTTTATCTGGACAGGTTTCACCGTGTTTGACTTCCTTGAGACGCGCGGCCACCTCTTCCACCAGGTGTCGCGCGAGCTGCCGCTTGCTTCCTCTGCCCAGAGACTTCTCGCCGCCGGGGACCAATATCAGAATTTCGTTGTTTTCGCTTTCGAACCCGAGGCCGTTCTGCCCGACCTGGTTAGCCGCAATCATATCAAGCCTTTTGCGTGAAAGCTTCTCCAGTGCATGCTCCCTGAGCTTTTCGGTTTCAGCCGCGAAGCCTACAGTAAACGGCCGGTTTTCAAGGGCCGCCACCTCTGCCAGGATATCCGGCGTGCTGACGAGTTCCAGCTTCAGTTTGCCGACACCTTTTTTGATCTTCTGGACTGCCGCGTGCTCCGGCGCATAGTCTGCAACCGCTGCTACCCCGATAAACACATCTGCGGAAACCACAAGCTCCAAAACCGCGTCCCGCATTTCGAACGCACCCCGCACGTCCGTTCGAGCAACACCATGAGGGGTTTCAAGGGCCACAGGGCCTGCCACCAGGCTCACCCGGGCCCCGGCGAGCACAGCCGCTTCCGCTACGGCAAAACCCATTTTTCCGGAGGACCGGTTTCCGATATACCGGACGGGATCAATATCCTCAAAAGTAGGCCCGGCCGTGACTACCACGTGCATACCGGCCAAAGACGAAACAGACCCTGCCGAAAGCGCGGTCACGAGGTCGGCCGGCTCCGCCATCCTTCCCGGCCCGGTCTCGCCACAGGCCTGGGCGCCGCTCGCCGGGCCTACCAGGCGCACTCCGCGTTCCTTCAGCAACGAGCAATTGGACTGGGTAGCTGAGTTAAGCCACATTTGCTGGTTCATGGCGGGGGCAAGCATCAGGGGCGCTGTTGTTGCCAGGCAAATCGTCGACAGCAAGTCGTCTGCCAGTCCGTGCGCCAGGCGGGCAATAAAGCTGGCCGTGGCTGGCGCAACCAGGACCTGGTCCGCCCACCGTGCCAGTTCAATGTGGCCCATTCCGGCTTCTGCTGCCTCATCCAACAGCGTCGTGTGTACCGGGTTGCCTGAAACCGCCTGGAAAGTAAGAGGCGTTACGAAGGCCTGAGCTCCGCGCGTCATGACCACCCTGACTTCGGCCCCCGTATCGCGCAACCGCCGAACCAGGTCCGCCGATTTGTAGGCCGCGATTCCTCCGGTCACTCCCAGCAATATTCGCTTGCCGCTCATTCGATATCCGCCCCAGGATGTTCCTGTCAAAGCCAATAGCTTACATCCCCTCGGGGTATTTTTCCGTAACGCGTCGAATCCTCCGCAGCCACAATAGCCCCATGAACAGAGTCATGCCGAGGGAAAAACTGGCTGCCGATGGTATTGCAGCGCTGAATGATACGGAACTTCTGGCTACCCTGCTGGGTACCGGAGGCGCTCAACTATCTGTTATCGAACTGTCAGAAAGCCTGCTACAGGACTTTGGAGGGCTGCGCGGCCTGCTGCAGGCAGGACGCGATGCGTTAGAGGCGCAGCGCGGCCTCGGTCCGGCAAAAACCGCCAAGCTGCTCGCTGTGCTGGAACTGTCGAGGCGCTATCTTCACCAGGTACTGGTCCGCGGGGATCCGCTCGAAAGCCCGGGGGCGACCGAGCAGTATCTCAAGTCTGTGCTGCGCGACCACCCCAACGAAGTATTCGCCTGCCTGTTCCTGGACACGCGTCACCGGGTCATCGCCTTTGAAGAGCTTTTTCACGGCACAATTGATGGCGCAACGATCTATCCCAGGGTGGTTGCAGAAAAAGCGCTTCGGCATGGTGCCGCTGCCTTGATCGTGGCGCACAACCACCCCTCCGGCATCAGCGAACCAAGTCTCGCAGACCAGGCCATTACTCGCCGCCTCAAGGACGCTCTGGCCCTGCTGGACATCCGGCTGCTCGACCACTTCGTGGTGGGTGACGGTGCGCCGGTTTCCATGGCAGCCAGGGGAATGCTCTGACAATTTCTTGCAAATTCCGGCTCCGTGGGTTATAAAGTACGGCTGATTTTCTGAACGTTTAAACGGGAATTCCCATGTCACGAGTTTGCCAGGTCACCGGAAAAAGGCCTATATCCGGAAATAACGTGTCGCACTCCAATATCAAGAGCAAGCGACGTTTTTTGCCCAATCTTCATAGCCACCGGTTCTGGGTGGAAAATGAAAACCGTTGGGTTAAACTTCGCGTATCCACCAAGGGTCTTCGCATCATCGACAAGAAAGGCATCGATGTTGTGCTGAAAGATCTGCGGGCACGCGGCGAAAAGGTATAAAAAGGAGGATTTGAACCATGGCCAAGAGCGCAAGAGACAAGATCCGCCTGACTTCATCGGCAGGTACCGGTCACTTCTACACGACTGATAAAAACAAGAAAAATACCCCTGCAAAGATGGAAATGAAGAAGTACGACCCCGTCGTGCGCAAGCACGTCATGTACAAGGAAGGCAAAATCAAGTAATTGATCATGCCTCGTACCAGCATTGAAGAGACCCGCCTGCCCGGCGGGTTTTTTTTAGCCGATGCCTGAACTGCCCGAAGTTGAAACCACTTTGCGGGGCGTGGAACCTCACCTCACCGGCCACTTGATCGATGGCGTCATCGTCCGTAACGCCAGCCTGCGCTGGCCTGTTCCCGCTGAAGTCGGCCGGGCCGAAGGGCTGCGAGTGGTGCGCTGCTGGCGTCGCGCGAAGTATCTTTTGTTCGACCTGGGCCGGGGCGGCTTGTTGATTCACCTCGGCATGTCCGGTTCGCTGAGGGTATGTGATGCCGGTGACACGCCACGCAAGCATGACCACTTCGACATCGTTCTCGACGGCGGTAGATGCATACGTTTCAACGATCCCCGCCGGTTCGGAGTTTTTACCTGGTGGGATCCGCCTGCTGAAAGCCACAAACTCCTTGAAAATCTGGGTCCCGAACCCCTTTCAGACCAATTCTCCGGAAACGGGCTGTGGCAAAAATCCCGCGGTCGAAAAGGGGCCGTCAAAAACTTCATCATGGACGGCAAAATCGTCGTCGGCGTGGGCAATATCTATGCCTCGGAAGCGCTCTTCATGTCCGGCATCCACCCGGCGCGGTCAGCGGGCCGGATTTCAGCCGTGCGCTATGAAGCCCTGGCCGCAGCCATCCGGGATGTGTTGAGCCGGGCCATCCGGCGTGGCGGAACCACTTTGCGGGATTTTCTGAACACCGAGGGTAATCCGGGATACTTCGCCCAGGAGTTGCTGGTGTATGAAAGAGAAAGTCTGCCCTGCTTTCAGTGCCAAACGCCCGTGAGAAGAAAGGTGATCGGACAACGGTCGAGCTACTACTGTCCCCGCTGCCAGCGCTGAGCGCCGCGAGGAGCCAACGCCGGATCAGCCGCCGTCTGACTCTCGCTCGATGCGCTCATTGGTCCGCTCAAGGGCTTCCAGGTATTGATCCTCTACCTGTTCCGCTTTTTTCATGGACTGAAGCTGCGGGCCGATAAAGCTTTCCTCCGCCGTCGGGGTCGGCTGGTCCGGCCAGAACTTGAAAACGAGGAGTGCGATGATGATCAAGACTATGATGAAACGCATGACGAGCTCCCGATTCACATGACGGATAGTCTAACAGGACTGCATTTCAGCCGTGAACCGCATCATGTGGGGATACTATGGCGCCAACATGATGTTCATGGTACGGAAACGCTTCTGAGTTCAGTTTTTCGGGTCCAGCAAATCCGGCTGTTCTTCGTCGGCCCTTTCATCCCGGGCTTCCAGGGGATCTATCATCCTGATTTGTTTGCCTGCATAAAAAACATTCTTGAACTCCTTTCTGCTCACTGAAACGTAGCGTTCATTGCCGCCGATCTCAACCTGCGAGCCCTCGCGCAAGGCGTAACCGTCCTCGTCCACACGCACCACCATGGTGGCTTTTTTCCCGGTGTGGCAGATGGTTTTCAGTTCTTCGAGCTCGTCTCCCCAGGCCAACAGGTAGCGACTGCCTTCAAACAGCTCACCCTGGAAATCGGTTCGCAAACCAAAGCAGAGTACAGGGATATTCAAACGGTCGACCACTTCGGTTAACTGAAAGACCTGGTCACGGGTAAGGAACTGAGCCTCGTCGACCAGCACGCAATGAGTGTTCCGCTCCAGCAGATGCTTTTGCACACACTCAAACAGGTCGTCTTCCCTTGAGAATGCGGCGGCAGCGGCCTCCAGACCGATCCGCGAGCGGATCACACCGGCTTCATATCGATTATCCAGTGAAGGGGTAAAAAGAAGCGGGTTCATGCCGCGCTCGCGGTAATTGTGGGCTGACTGCAGGAGAAGCGTGGTTTTTCCGGCATTCATAGCCGAGTAGTAAAAATAGAGTTTAGCCATGGTTTTTGTCACCACTTTCCATGTATTCGTGTACCAGGGACAGGGCTTCCGACCGCTGCGTGAGTGCCAGCAGGATCAACAGGTCGCCTGGCCTGGCCCGGCTCAGGGCACTGGCCGTTGCATCCCTGGGCGTGGGAAAAATTTCAATGGCACCGGCGGGAATGCCCAGCCGAATGGCTTCCCGCCTAATCAGCTCCGGCACCGCGAACGGCTCCCGGCCCCGCTCATAGCCGGGCAGTTCAGCAACCAGCAACTGGTCAGGCAAAGTACGGCAACCGGCCTCCAACAGTGCGATGATGTCCTGGTCCGACCGGTCTCCGGCCTGGCCAATTAATAGCATCACCCGTTCGGCCGGCACCTGGCCGACGGCCTCAGCCAACGCCTTCATGCCGTGCTCGTTATGTGCAAAATCCACCAGGATCCTTACGAGCCCGCCATCTACCCGGTGCTCAAACCAGTTACCGCGACCCGGATTATCGTGTTCATCACCGCGAAAAGCCGCCAGGCCTTGCCGGATGGCGGCGTCATCGATACCGAGCGAGATCGCAACACACATCGCGGCGAGTGCGTTGCGGAGGTTATACCTCACGATACCGTTTTTTGCAGCGGGAATTTCCCTGACTGGCGCCACCCGGCGGCGGTTGTTGCCTTCAGCAGCGGTCAGCCAGCCTTCTTCCAGGTAACAAACGGTTCCGCCCTGGTCCAGGGAATGCTTCAGATACGGGTTTTTCGGATCAAGACTGAACCAGGTGATCCGTTGATCCAGTTTTCCGGCATATTCAGCCAGGCCTTCGTCGTCGGCATTCAAAACCAGCGGCGCGTTTCTGTCCAGGGCCCGCTGAACGATGAGCTTTGCGGGGATGAGCTCCGGCACCGAGTTGATGCCATATTCACCGAGGTGATCAGCCGCAACATTGGTGACCACGGCGACGTCCGCATGCACGACGCCTAGTCCGCGACGCAACAGGCCGCCCCGGGCTACTTCCAGAACGGCCATTTCCACGTCCGGCTGCCGCATCAGCATGCGCGCACCACCGGTTCCGGAATAGTCGCCCCTGTCGATGACCCGCTCTCCAACGCGGATGAAATCGGTGGATGTCAGGCCCGCGTTGTAACCGGCGGCGGTCATGATGCTGGCTGCCATGCGAACGGTTGTCGACTTGCCGTTGGTGCCCGTTACCAGAGCCAGGGGGATGGTCTTGAAAAGAGACCAGTCAAGCTCCTCAGGCGAGGGCAGACCATCCGGTTGCCAGAGGCGTGCCGTGCTGCCGTAACCGAGGGAAACTTCGTCGTCATCCCAAAGAAAGGGCACCCCATGTTCGAGCGCCGCTGCCTGCAAAGCCAGGAGTGCATAATTTCGTTCTTCATCGAACAAACGTGTAAGTCTCGGAATTTCTTCCACCGGGTCGGGCAACTCACCCATATCACAAGCAGCAAGGGCGCTGGCCCAAGCCAACTCATTGAGTTCGCACATTGAGTACAAAACATCGATGGGTGCGGAAATCAACAGGCTGGCGCCACCTTCAAACACCCGGAAACAGGTTTTCTCTTCCGCGTAACCCACCGCATCCAGCCACTTTTCAGCAGCGCTTTCCCAGGCGCGGATGATCGGCATGGGCGAACCGCTGATGAGAACGTCAAGAATGGCGCTGGGGCGGTCCCAGTAAAGATTGGCGCCAGTCAACCGCCTGCTGTCAGTCTGTTCCGCCTTCATGGTGACTCTTCAATCAGATTCTTCTTCAATCCTGGCGATACGCACACCACGTTCATCCCGGATCAGCTCAGAACCCGGATTCAGGGTAAATGCTTCCGGGTCTTCCTCGACGAAACTTTGCACAGGCTTGTCCGGAGCGCTGCCGGATGCATCGCCGGGTTCAACCTGGTGGCCGGCGACCTGGTTCCAACAGCGTTCAATGTTGTCTCCGAAGATCACGACCAGGTCGCCCCTGGACGCTATTTCCAGGCTTGACTTGACTGCCTCGACTTCACTGGGAATGACGACGATTTGCTCATCACCTATCCCCGATTCCAGCAATTGTTCCCGCAGCATTTCGGGTACTTCAACCCGCCCCCGGCCGCGCCTGTTGTCATCAGCCTTGCAGATATAATGATCGAAATGCCCGGCTGCCGCCCCGGCAATCGCGCGAATGTCTTCATCGCGCCGGTCGCCTGGCGCTGCCAGCACACAAATCCGCTTTCCGACGACTTCAAGCCGGCTTACAAGCTGGCTGATGCTCGCAATGGCCGCCGCATTGTGTCCGTAATCCAGGATCACGCGGAACGGGTGCTCGTCGAACACATTCATCCGGCCGGGCGCCTGGAAGATTGTGGAGTTGAACGTCTGCAGCCCATGGCGAATATCTTCGAGGGACTTCCCGATGCTGAAGGCCAGCGCCGCGGCAAACATGGCGTTCTGCACATTATGCGCCGCCTTACCGTCCATGGTCGCCGGCACCAGGTGGGTCCATAACAACTGGGAATGCGTACCGTTGTCATACAGGGTGATCATATCGCCTCCAATTCCCTGCTCCAGCACCACGGCGCGTCCCCCGGCCCGGATATGCTCTTTTACCAGCACATGGGCCGGATTCATCGTGACATAACAGACATGTTCGGCCTCTGTATAGTCCGCCATGTTGAGGCAACGCTCGTCATCCGCATTCAAAACGGCGGTGTTTCGTGCGATCTCGATCGGAATACGCTTCAGCTCAGCCAGTTGGTCCAGAGTCTCGATCCCCTTGAGACCGAGGTGGTCGGACGTCACGTTGAGGCAAGCCGAAACATCACAGCGACGGTAGCCAAGCCCCGACCGCAACAACCCGCCCCGCGCGGTTTCCAACACCGCCACGTCTATGGTCGGATCACGAAGCACAATATGTGCCGAAGCCGGCCCGGTCATATCACCTTTCACCGTGAGGCGGCCGTCGATATAGACGCCGTCAGTAGAGGTCATGCCTACCGTATGCCCGGCGGTTTTCAGAATGTGCGACAGCATTCTCGATGTCGTGGTCTTGCCATTGGTGCCCGTGATGCTGACCACCGGAACCCTGCGCGGGCTGCCTGGCGGGAATAACATGTCCATGACCTTACCAGCCACATCGCGTGGTTTGCCCTCGGACGGCGCGACATGCATTCGAAAGCCCGGAGCGGCATTCACTTCGACAATCGCCCCGCCCACTTCCTTGTAGGATTTCGTAATATCCGGGGTCAGAAAGTCAACACCACCAACATCGAGGCCCACTGCCTGGATGGCCCTGACCGCCATTTCCCGGTTATCCGGATGCACGACGTCCGTCATGTCGATGGCCGTTCCGCCGGTAGAAAGATTGGCGGTAGAGCGCAGGTAAAAAACCTCGCCAGCCGGCAAGACCGTATCCTTCTCGATGCCGGCTTCCTCCATCAGACGCTCTGCCTGGTGGTCCAATTCCAGCCGAGTCAGCACTTTCTCATGCCCGATACCGCGCCGTGGATCTTCGTTCACGATATCGATCAACTGCGCAATGCTTTGCGCCCCGTCACCGACCACGTGGCCCGGAACCCGCTTGGCGACAGCGACCAGCTTGTTGTCGACCACCAGCATGCGATGATCCATGCCCTCGATGAAACTTTCCACCAGGACACTGCTGCCGCGCGCACTTTCAAGAGCGACCCCGTAAGCCGCTCGAACCTGGTTTTCATCCACCAGGTTGATGGAGACTCCACGGCCGTGGTTTGCATCGAGTGGCTTGACCACGACCGGGTAGCCAACCCGGTGGGCCGCCCGGGCCGCCTCGCGTTCCGAACCCACCAGGCGCTGCTCCGGTACGGGCAATCCCAGGTCACGCAGCAGGTTGTGCGTGTCCTCCTTGTCACAGGATATCTCCACCGCGATATGCGGTGTCTTACTGGTGATGGTCGCCTGGATTCGCTGCTGATACTTTCCATGGCCAAACTGGACCAGCGAATACTTGTTCAGCCTGAGGTAGGGTATTTCGCGTTCCTCAGCTGCCTTGACCAGAGAAGCGGTACTCGGCCCCAGTTCCTTTCGCTGGGCGAAACGGATGAAGTCATCCCGCTCGGCTTCGAAATCAAATCCTTCGTCCAGCTCATTGGCAAATACTTGTTTGAGGTCGTCGGGTAGCAGACTTAACAGCAGTTGCCTGGCAATCCTGGCCGCCTCCAGCCCCACGTCCCTCTGCTTGTACTGGAACACCATGTTGTACTGACCGGGCGGACCCATTTCACGCGTCTTGCCGAATGAGACATCGGAACCGGCCATGTTCTGCAGTTCAAGCGCGGTATGCTCCCAGATATGCGCCATCCACGTGCCTTCATCCTCTCTCAGGCGGCGTAAAAAACCACCGGGCTCGCCATAGGAACATCCGTGGTTTGACAGGCCGGGCAGCGCATTGGCCAACGCGTCGATGAAATCCGGACCAAGACGGACCGATGGCCACTCCTCCAGGACGCCAATATCGACCTGGTGCCGAATAACGGGAAAATGGGCATAGAGACTGGGGCCGAGATAGACGTTCGTGGCCAGGATTTTCATAATAATGCGACCTGCATTTATAGGAGGTCACGGCATAGTAACGCCTGACCGTGATCCCCGCCAAAAAATTTTGTCAATCGATCGTCGCTTCCCGGGTTTCAACATTGAAATGAGCGCCTTCGGCCAAAACATGCAGTTTGAGGCCGATCAGGGTGACTGCTTCAGCGCGACGAACATAGCTCATGGATGAGTGGGTGAGTCCTGCTGGATCCACGACAGTGACCGTTCCCTTGCCCACCACCTCCATGCGCCCGTTCGGGCTGATGAAACCTGCCGTATTTTCATCGATTCCCAATCCGCAGGCGAACGGATTGAAAGACAGGGCAGCCAATAAACGACCCATGCGCTGACGCTGATTAAAATGCTGGTCGACGATCACCCGGTTGGTCAGGCCCAGTCCCGGCGCCAGTTCCACGCCGCTTTCCCGTGGTGAGGGCCCGGTGCGGCCTCCGGCAATCATGTGTTCCGAGACAATTGCCGCCCCGGCCGAGGTGCCGGCAACATGCACGCCCGCCGAATTCAGCTTGCGAATCCTGCGCGCCACCGGCGTGCCGCCCAGTATAGTGGACAGCCGAAGCTGGTTGCCCCCGGTGATGAAAATTCCCGTTGCTTGCGACAATATCCGCAGGGTTTCCTCGTCAAAGCATTCTTCCCGGGTTTCGATCGGCACACACATCGACTTTGCGCCCATTTCCTTGAACAGCTTCTCATATTGAGGCCCGGTATCATTCATCAGAGACGCGGTTGGAATGACCATGATCCTGGCTTCTGAACTACCGCAAAGTTTAACGAATCGATTCAGAATGTCGGACTTCTTTCTTTTGCCTTCGGCTCCGCCAATCGGAATGATGTAGCCTCTCTGGTTTTGCTTTTCGGGTGTTGCGGGCATCTGACCAATTCCTTCCTGATTAATCTACCAATACGCCGGAGTTCAGTTTTCAAATGTTCCCAGGACACACGGCGAGCCATCCTGAACCATCCAGTGACCGCCCGCCATGACGTGCCTCACACCGCATTTTTCATTGAAAAACACGAGGTCCGCGTCATTACCCTCGGCGATCCGGCCTTTACGATATAACTTGAGGAGCCGGGCCACGTTGCTGGTCATCGCGGGTAAAACCGCGTCAAGCCGATGACCCCTGCGAGTCAATTCCGCCACCGTCCCGGGCAGGCCGGCTGAAGTCGCGAAATCCATTTTTATCATTTCACCGTTCTGGTCAAAGTGCGGCAGACAGCCGCCGCCGTCCGAACTGATGGTCAGGTTTCCAGGCGGGCAGGATTTCTCGTGGAACAGTTCCCAGGCATCCGGAGCCGACCAGGCGTTCTCTCCCTCCGCGACCGGAAATGCCGTCACGTCGATCACCACATTTCGCCGGCTCAAATCGCAGGCCTCTTCGAACAGTTCCCGGCGGCGGTTGACATGGGTGGGATGAAACACCCTTGCGGGCAACTCGGTTTCGTCCAGCAACTGCCGGACAAGCGCTAACCCCCGGGGTCCGTCACCGAGATGCAGGTGCATCACACCGGCCTTTTTACTGATCAAGCCGGCGACGTGAACTTCGGAGGCCAGCCGCGCAAGCTCTTCGAACGTCGGCTGACTCGACCGATGGTCGCTGATGGCCAGTTCGCCGAGACCAAGCACGCAGTCGAGGTTGACGATATCACCGCGCACCGATCCGCTCAGCGTGGTCGGCGGTATATGGTACCCACCGGTCCAGCACCAGGCCGAAAGCCCCTCTTCGCGCAACGCGCGGGTACGCGCAAGCAGGTTTGCCGTTGAACGGGTCTCGTCATCGGTGCCAAGCAGGCCGACGACCGTAGTCACGCCGAAGCGTGTGAACCGGCTCAACGGAACCGGTGGCGCCTGGGTGGCGAAACCATCCTCGCCGCCACCGCCGGTCACGTGGACGTGGCAGTCGATCAGGCCCGGGGCGACCGGTGCGCCTTCCATATCAATGGTGCGGTCCAGCCAGGTCCCTTCAAACCCGGCGTCCCCGGGGCCGAGCCTTAAAATTTTTCCACCGCCCAGCAACAGGTAGCCGATCCCGATTGGCTCAGGCGTATAAATGTCCGCATTCTTGATGAGGGTAAGCATGTCGGCTTTTCACGGCCCAGGCAAAGTAAGGGTGCGACATTTTAAAGGTATAATGAGCGGCTTACCAACCGTTACCGGAGCTATCATGAGCCTGCAAGCTGTGCCAGTGGGAAAAGACGTTCCCAACAATGTCAACGTGATCATCGAAATTCCGATGCACAGCCCGGCCGTGAAATACGAAGTCGACAAGGAATCAGGCGCCCTGTTCCTCGACCGGATGTTGAAAACCGCCATGCACTATCCCTGCAACTATGGCTATATCCCGCACACGCTGTGCGGTGATGGCGACCCCACCGACGTGATGGTGGTCATGCCGGTTCCCATCAATTACGGCGCCGTTGTAACCTGCCGACCCGTTGGCCTGTTACGGATGGAAGACGAATCCGGTGAAGATGCAAAAATTCTCGCTGTGCCGACCACTGACGTCACCGGCCTGTACAAACACGTGAAGAGCCTTGATGACGTTGATGAATTGCTGCGCCTGCAGATCGCCCATTTTTTCGATCATTACAAGGATCTGGAAACCGGCAAGTGGGTGAATATCAAGGGCTGGGAAGACGCCGAGGCGGCGCGCCAGGAAATTCTCGACTCGGTGGACCGATATAACGCATTGCCCAGCAAACCCGAGAACTGGTGAATAATAAGCCTCACGCGCGACGGCCTTTCAAGGGCACGCACAACGGCTTTCAGGCGCTTTAGCCCCAGAATTGATGTTCGGCGCGCCAGATGCGCCAGTGAGGTGAATCCTGTGACAGGTGGCGGTCCAGAAATTCGGCGTATCTGTCCAGAAACTCTTCTGTATTTTCCGCCACGAAAGGACCCTCCAGTTCGAGCTTTTTCCTGGTGGAACCATCGGACGCCAGCGTCATGGCGTACAGGACAAATTCTTGATGACGGTCTGCCATCATGTCCGGAAAACCTGCATTGAATCGGGCTTTTGTCCCCAAGACTGGCTTAATGACCGCAGGACGGCCTTCCATCGGCGGGGCGTCCATCAGGACGCAGATACTGCCTGACTCTTCCAGCATGCCTTGCAGCACCTTGCCGGCGCCCCCGACCGGAACTGCGCGATCGCCCAGCGTCCGCCTGAGATAACGGGTCGCCAGCAGGCAGAACAGGTAGTAGAAGGGCCGTGAGCGTTTCAGCTCAGGTTCCGGCAGGCGAAACGGAAAAGCCGGCCCCAGTTCTGAATTGGAGAGCAGCTTCAAAATGGAGATCGCCGGACCCCAGTGCATGCCGACCATGACCCTGTCCCGAACCATTTCGAGGTCAGCAGGGCAGTCGATCTCGGCCATGACGGAAGGGGCACGGCCGAACAGCATCATGTACAGATCGCGCACATCCAGCAGTTCAACCTGCTTCCAGCGCCGTTTCCAGCCCTTCGGGTCCGGAATTTCCAGATGTTTCCGCGCCCCGATGAAAGCCAGCTGGGCATCGCCTGACAGTAGCCAGCCCCACCCCGAGACACGGCGCAACACTCGCCTGGAAAAAAAGGCCGTCGTCAACAGGGAGAATACGGGCAGCAATACATAGGCGAAAAGGTCTGTCATCTGCCGCGAGATTATGACCTGGAGTTTCATGTAATTGACCCCGTCAGGGTCGAATACTCGCCGGTACGCGTTCCCTGGATACGAACCCAGCCTTCGAGAAGTTTAACGGTCAGGGCCGATAAATGATTTTCATATGCCGCCTGTACTTCCCCCGCCTGGTCTTCGAGTATGCCGGACAGAACCAGCGAACCTCCGGGACGAAGCGATTGGAGCAACTCGGGAGCCAGGTTGACCAGCGGGCCTGCGAGAATATTCGCCAACACGATGTCCGCCGGTCCCTTTTCGTATTCTTCCGGAGAAAGGCATTCAATCAAATGGGAGACCCCATTACGCCCGGCGTTATCCCGTGTAGCCTCCAGCGCCTGTGGATCATTATCGACGCAGATGACGCGGGCGGCGCCCTTCAATGCTGCGGCCAGCCCCAGGATACCCGATCCGCATCCGTAATCCACCACGGTGCGGTCGTTGACTTCGTGCCCATCGAGCCACTCGAGGCACAACGCTGTTGTCGGATGCGTGCCGGTACCAAAGGCCAGCCCGGGATCCAGGCGGATTTCGATATTGTCCGGATCGAAAGGGATCTGCATGCCACCCGGCACGATCCAGAGGCGGTTTCCAAACCGCATCGGGGCGAATCGATCCATCCATGCCCGTTCCCAGTCCTGGTCTCCCACTTCCCGCCAGCGGAGTCGATCCGGACGTTCTGCGCCGGGCACGGCTCGAAGCGATTCAATTATATTTTCACGATCGGCGCCGGCATCGAAAAGGCCGCGGACATGCACTGCAGGCCACAAAGGCGTCATGCCGGCACCCGGCTCCAGAACCGGGTTATCTGCGTCATCCTCCAGGGTAACGGCCAGGGCGCCCAGTTGTTCGAAAGCCAACTCAGCCGCTGCAGTGGCTTCTTGCGCCACACTGATGCTGATCTCGAGCCAGGGCATTTGAAAAACCTTCAGCTGTTACGCTCTTCGATGCGTTTTTCCAGGTAGTGGATGTTGAACCCGCCGCGCAGAAAGCCCCGGTCCCACAGGAACCACTTGTGCAGAGGCACGTTGGTCTTGATTCCGTTCAGCACCATTTCATCCAGGGCAACCCGCATGCGGGCTATTGCCATTTCGCGGTTTTCACCATGTGCGATGATCTTGCCGATCATTGAGTCATAGTTGGGCGGTACACGGTACCCGTCATAGATATGCGATTCCGTGCGAATTCCCGGCCCGCCGGGCGCATGGAAACCCTCGACCAGGCCCGGGCACGGCATGAAGGTTACCGGGTCCTCGGCGTTGATCCGGCATTCCACGGCATGGCCGCGAATCTGGATATCCTCCTGTTTATGGGACAGGCGGTCACCGGCCGCCACGAGAATCTGCTCACGCACCAGGTCGACGCCGGTGATGCGCTCCGTCACCGGGTGCTCAACCTGAATCCGCGTATTCATTTCGATGAAATAGAAATGGCCGCCGTCGTACAGGAACTCAAAAGTACCCGCGCCACGGTAACCGATCCGCTTGCAGGCCTCGACACAGGCCGTGCCAATCTGGTCGCGCTGTTCCGGTGTGATTCCCGGCGCCGGCGCCTCTTCGAGAACTTTTTGATGCCTCCTCTGGCTGGAACAGTCGCGTTCCCCCAGGTGTATGGCGTTACCGTGCTGATCGGCCATAACCTGGATTTCAATGTGGCGGGGATTTTCGAGGAATTTCTCCAGGTACACCGTGTCGTCACCAAAAGCGCCTTTGGCCTCTTGCCGTGTGAGTTGCAGTGCGTTATTGAGGTGCGCCTCGGTGTTTACGACGCGCATGCCCCGGCCGCCGCCGCCCGCTGAAGCCTTGATAATGACCGGATATCCCACCTTACGTGCGATCAGTTTGCACTCCTGCGGATCCTCCGGCAGAGGTCCGTCAGAACCGGGTACGCAAGGCACCCCTGCTTCCTTCATCGCCTTGATGGCGGAAACCTTGTCGCCCATGAGCCGTATGGTTTCGGGTCTGGGTCCGATAAAGATGAAGCCGCTTTGTTCCACCCTCTCGGCAAAATCCGCGTTTTCCGCAAGGAAGCCATAACCGGGGTGAATCGCCACCGCGTCTGTCACCTCGGTGGCGGCAATGATTGCCGGCACATTGAGATAGCTTTCGGAGGCCGGCGCCGGCCCGATGCATACCGACTCATCTGCCATGGCGACGTGCTTCAGATTGCGATCGACCGTGGAATGCAGCGCAACGGTCTTGATCCCCATGGCATGGCAGGCGCGAAGGATTCGAAGGGCGATTTCACCGCGGTTGGCGATGACGATTTTCTCGAGTACGGCCATTTCAGCTCACTTACCGAATGACGAAAAGGGGTTGGTCGAATTCAACCGGCTGGCCGTTTTCAACCAGGATCGCCACCACGGTGCCCGAAGCTTCCGCTTCGATCTGGTTGAACATTTTCATGGCCTCGATGATGCACATGGTTTCACCTTCCGTGACTTGCTTACCCATCGAAACGAAGGGCGGAGCATCCGGGCTGGGCGACGCAAAAAAGGTTCCCACCATCGGAGAGCGAACGACTTCTCCATCAGGAACGTCCGGTTCTGCTGCCGTTGCTGCTTCAGCTGCGGCCTGCGGGGCGGGCGCGGCGGGCGCAGGCCACGCTGGCGGTGCGCCGACAGGCATGGCATGGTGAATTATGCCCGGATTTGCCGCATTGCCACGACTCAGGCGAACAGACTCCTCACCCTCTACGATTTCCATTTCCGTCAGGCTGGACTCTTCCAGCAACTCGATGAGTTTCTTTATCTTTCTGATATCCACTGGTTCCGCTCCTGCCGGGGCGACTGCCCGGGGCGTGGTTGTTATGGTTCTATTAGATTGATGATGGCTTGCGCTGCAAGCATGTAGCTTTCGCCATGAAATCCACTGATCACACCCATGGCGATGTCTGAAAAATAGGAGATTTGCCTGAACGGTTCACGGGCCGCCACGGCGGAAAGATGTACTTCAATAAAAGGGATGCGGACGGCCAGCAGCGCGTCTCTCAGCGCCACACTCGTATGCGTATAGGCTGCAGGATTGAAGATGATGTAATCGACCCCGTCGACCGCGGCTTTGTGAATGGCTTCCACCAGCACGCCCTCGCTGTTTTCCTGCACATGTCGTAACTCGTGGCCGCAGGCTCCCGCGAAACGGGTCAATTCTTCCATGATCTCTTCCAGCGTGCGATGCCCGTACTGACCTGGCTCCCTGCTACCGAGTAGATTGAGATTAGGACCGTTGAGAACCAGTATGCTAGCCATGGGATATCCCTCGTTCAGGGAGGAAAATTTTGCACGAAGTCGGGGCATTTGTCCACACGATCGGCACAAATCACGTCAAATTACATCATGATTGAGGTGATTAGTCGCGCGTCAGGGTCTCTATTTGCGCTTCGAGCGCTGCTCGTGACAGAGCCCCGAGATGGGTCCAGCGAATGACGCCACTCGTATCGATGAGCACGCTGAAAGGAAGCATGCCGGTGGCGTTGCCAAAACGGCGCCCGGTGAGCACAACATCCGTCTTGCCGACCAGCAAGGGATAGTCAATCCCGAGCTCGGCGGCGAACTCAGCGGCGCGCTGTGCATCATCTAGGGCGATTCCGACTACCACGACGCCCTGATCGGCATAATCCCGCTGAAGCCGGGACAACATCGGCATTTCCTCGACGCAGGGCGCGCACCAGGTCGCCCAGAAATTCACCAGCCACACGCGGCCCTCGAAATCATCGGCTGAAACCATCGTGCCCCGGACAGTCGAGAGGGTGAAGTCGGGGCGGCGCTGGCCCACCAGGTCATCCGCCCGGGGACCAGGCGCAGTGCCTGCGGCGGACGTGCCTATTCCGGCAGACGGATTCATTACCATCGCCAGGAAATAGCCGCCGGCAGCCGCCATGAACGCCACAACCGCCATGATCAGGAAGTTCCTTCTCATTGCGCAGAACGGACCTGTTGCAGATGAGCCGTAAATTCGTCCGGATCGAAATAACCCACCAGGCGGTAATCCTTCATTTCCACGCCGTTCCGGTCAAAGAACAGGATGGCGGGCGGGCCGATAATATCGTAAGACCTCATCAGTTCCTGGTCTGTGTCATCGTTGGCCGTAACGTCAGTCTGGAGCAACTGGAACTGGTCGAGCAAAGCCTGGACACGGGCATCCGGAAACGTGTTGCGCTCCATGCGTTTACATTCAACGCACCAGTCGGCATAGAAATCCAGCATGGTTCCAGTGCCCTCCGTAGCGGCTTCCGATAAAGCTTTTTCCAGGTCCTGCACGGACTTGATCCTGCTGAACGCAGTGTGTTCCGCGGCAGGCGCGCCCGACAGGGAGGATTTGAATCCCGCCAATGGCCGCAACCAGTAGTCTCCGCCTGCGGCGGCGCCAACGAATTGAAGGATACCCAACACCAGCAGGATGATGCCCAACGATTTCCACAGGCGCTTCCACCCGGATGCTGCGGTTTCAATTCGCTCCAGCGCACCCAGGTATACCCCGCACGCGACCGCCAGTGCGCCCCATAACAACATTATCAGTGTGCCGGACAATATCCGTTCAAGCATCCAGATGGCAATGGCCAGCAAACCGACACCGAAAACGGCCTTGACCGCATTCATCCAGGCCCCTGCTCTGGGCACCAGCTTGCCTGCTGAAACGCCAAAGACAATAAGCGGCAGACCCATGCCGATGGAAAGCGCAAACAGGGCTGCCCCGCCAAGCACCGCGTCGCCGGAAGAACCGATTACGATCAGGGCGGCCATCAACGGCGGCGCCACGCAGGGCCCCACGATCAGGGCGGAGAGAAATCCCATCACGGCGACCCCCCAAAGTTGCCCGCCCTGCTGCTGGTTACTCGCTTCCGCCAGGCGTGTTTGCAACCTGCCCGGGAGCTGAAGCTCATAGAAACCGAACATGGAAAGCGCCAGCAGTACGAAGATCAAAACAAATGTACTGATGATCCACGGGTTCTGGAACACGGCCTGCAGGTTCTGTCCAAACAGACCGGCCAGCACACCGGCAACCGTGTAGGTAACCGCCATGGCCAGCACGTAGACCAGTGAGAGCCAGAACGCCCGCATCGTCGTGAGGCGGTCTCCCTGCCCCACGATAATGCCTGACAGGATAGGCACCATCGGGAAAACGCACGGCGTAAACGCCAGCAGCAAGCCGGCAATAAAAAAGGCGAATATCGCCTTCACGGGGTGGCTGGTCAACAGCCTGGCCAACTTGTCCTGCTCGGTCACCGGAGGCTTCTGTCCCGGCCCGGTTTGCCCGGCTGCAGGTAGCGGCGAGACAGTCTGGCCCAAGGCCACAGGTGCCGCCGGCATCTGGAACACCGAGGAACGTGACATCGGCGGGTAGCAGATATCCCCGTCCCTGCAACCCTGGAAATTCGCCTCCAGCACGATATCCCGCGCTTCGCCCGCCGGACGGTTGAAACGCACCGGTACTTCTATCTGGCCGAAATACACTTCAACTGCTCCGAATTCCGGATCATCCTTGACCACGCCGTCCGGCAGTTCCACGTCGCGGATGACAAATCCGGAATCTCCCGCCACCCTGAATTCAAACCGGTCCCGGTAAAGGTAGTACCCGGGCTGAGCCGTGAAACGCACAAGTGCGGTGTCAGCACTGTAGCCGATGGACTCGAAAACAAATGCCTCTTCCGGCGGCAATGCCGGCGGTTCGTCCACGTCCAGCAGCGAATGACTTTGTCCCTTCCGCGCCAACAGGCTGTCCGATAATCCGGACACGGGGTCCGCCTTCAACGCGTCACGGGGCAGACTCACGATGAGCAACTGCTCGGTCGGCGGATAACAAAGTTCGTTTTCCAGGCAACCCTGGGACCGGACTTTAAGTTGCACGGCCTCAACGCCGGGAGCAACGGAAACCAGTGGCAGTGCAATGGTCAATTCGTGATGAAATTTCTCGACTTCTTCGCCCAGCAAGTCATCGAAGCTGATTTTTCCGGCCGGCACTTCCGGCTCACCCAGAACCACTCCTTCCGTCGCAGTCATGAATTTCAGGAATTTATTGTTGTAGAGGTAGTAGCCGTCCGCAATCTTCCAGTGAACTTCCAGCCGGTCCATCGCCGGCGCCGTGGCGGAAATGACGAAGACGTCCTCAAAATTGCGCACCTCGTCGAATTCGATCGCCCGCGCCGCCGGCGTGGTCAGCAGGCCCAAAATTACGCCTATCCAGATCAATGTTTTCAGTTTCATTGGTTCAGTTCTTTTTTAAACGGCGGATCATGGGAGAATAGACCAACCAGGTGAAAGTATGTTCAGTCGGAGAATTTTACCGGAAAGGATGGGTGAACCGGCGGTATTTTTAGGCGTGCCGCTTCCATCGGCGCGGGTGCTGCTCCAGATCAAGGCGCAAGAGTCGTCAGCGGAGTAGGTTGAAGACAGGGTTATTGGCAACGCCGTCGGCTGGAGGTAAACGCCATGAACAGCCCGACTCCCGGGCAACACCTGGTTGAACTGGATGTCAGCCAGCCGGTGTGGGACCGGTTTTTCTGGGTGGCGCCGCTGGTGCTGATAGGGACCCGGGAGCCTGACGGCAGCCACAATCTCGCTCCTAAGCACATGGCCATGCCCATGGGTTGGGAAAATTATTTCTGCTTTGTCTGCACACCCAGGCATCACACCTATTCAAATACCCGGCGCGACGGCGTGTTTACTGTTTCCTACCCGCGTCCGGACCAACTTGTCCTGACCAGCCTCGCTGCCTCACCACGATGCGGAGAGGACGACAAGCCGGCCCTTTCTGTTCTACCCGTCTTTCCCGCAAAAAAGGTGGCAGGTGTACTGGTTGAGGGTGGCTACATGTTCCTCGAATGTGAGTTGGACCGGATCATTGATGATTTCGGTGTCAATAGCCTGATCATTGGCCGGATCGTTGCCGCCAGGGTTGCCGAAGATTCGGAACGTATCCACGAAGGAGGCGACCAGGCCCTGATTCATAACGCACCATTGCTCACCTATATTCACCCCGGGCGATTCGCCATCATCGACAACAGCCTGACTTTCCCCTTCCCGGCGGGAATGAAGAAATAGGCAACGGGTGAGACAGGTCGTGAATCTGATGAATCCACACCCCATGCCGGCAGCCAGTGATGTTTTGAGCTACCTGCAGAGCAGGCGGGAGAACCTGGTAGACCTGTTGCGCAGGATGACAGAGGCGGAATCACCGTCTGACGTGCCTGGCGCGCAGACTGAGATACGGGAGATCATCGCAGCAGAACTTGATCGCCTGGAATTTCGCGTCCATCGCATCCCCGGCAGCAGCAGTGGGGGGATGCTGCACGCGCGGCCTGCAGGCCGCAGGCCGGGCCGCCCATCGCAATTAATCCTGGGCCATTACGACACGGTCTGGCCCCTGGGCACATTGGACGATATGCCGTTTGAGCACGAAGGCGATATCGTTCGGGGGCCCGGCGTCTATGACATGAAGGGGGGGATAGCCCAGGCATTATTGGCGATCTCAGCGCTTCAGCATTTCGGATTCGAACCTGAAGTCACACCGCATGTGTTCCTCAATTCGGACGAGGAAATCGGCAGCCGCGAGAGCCGGCGTTATATCGAGTCGCTTGCTCCCTGCATGGACCGGGTTTTCGTGCTGGAACCATCGCTGGGCCCGGCTGGCAGGCTCAAGACCGCTCGCAAGGGAATCGGCCGGTTTACGGTGACGGTTACGGGCGAGGCGGCACATGCCGGGCTGGACCCGGGCGCCGGAGCCAGCGCGATACTGGAGCTTTCACACGTGATCCAGGCGCTGTTTGCGCTCAACGATTTCGACAAGGGGGTCACGGTCAATGTCGGCACTATTGACGGTGGACTGCGGCCCAACGTGGTCGCCCCCAGGAGCCAGGCCGTGATCGATGTCCGAGTTGCAGGGCAACAGGATGCTGACCGGCTCGAAGCGGCTATCCTGGCTATCAGGCCAGCAACCAGCGGCACCTCTCTCACGATCGAAGGACGCTTTGGCCGCCCCGCCATGGAAAAAACGCCGGCCAACAGACAACTTTGGCATATGGCCTGCACGCTGGGCGATGAACTTGGCCTGGAACTGGAGGAAGGATTGGCGGGAGGCGGATCGGACGGAAACTTCACCAGCCTTTACACCGCCACGCTCGATGGAATGGGCGCCGTCGGCGATGGCGCTCATGCCCACCATGAGCACCTGGTGCTGGGACGAACCCTTGAACATGCAGCCCTGTTGACGCTCCTGCTAATGTCACCGCCCTTGAAATCCATGGTAAAAACCGTATGAGATCGCACTATTTTTTTACTTCCGTCACCCGTTGCTCCGACCTTGGGATTGTTCCGTTCAAGACGATGAAACTGGACCGTGCTGCATGGGGCTCCGGTGACTTCGTCGTGGGCCGGGCAACCGGAGAGAGAAACCGGCTATGGGAATGTGAAACAAAAAGCGGAAGAATGGCCGACATGGTGCGGGGCGATCTACTGGTGGGCGCGCTGGGTAAGCGGGCCGCCACCCTGGAAGGTGTTGGCGACTGGCGGGCCGCCGGCGAGGACCGCGAGCTGGAGGCACTGACCAGTGCCGGCCTGCTGGGCAAAGCCACCTCGATTTCCCCCATGCTGCCGGACCTGATGCGTTTCGAATACCTAGGTCACGCGACACGGGATGGTAAAAAACTGGGGATGGCAGATTTTGTGCAGCCGGCACTGCCCCGGAAACTGGACATCCCTGTCATCCTGCTCATCGGCACGTCCATGTCGGCCGGCAAGACCAGTTCCGGACAGGTCATTATCCGCGCCTTGAGTTACCTGGGACTGAACGTGGTTGGTGCCAAGCTAACCGGCGCGGCGCGCTACCGGGATATCCTGACTTTCCGGGATGCCGGTGCGACGGCGGTGTTCGACTTCGTGGACGCTGGCCTTGCCTCCACGGTGTGTCCTGAACCAGTGTTCAGGGACGCCCTCGAGTTGATGCTTTCAAAAATTGCTGCCTGCGAAGCAGATGTGCTGGTGGCGGAAGCCGGAGCCTCTCCACTCGAACCCTATAACGGCGGAACGGTGATCGAATACCTGCGCCACCTTGCCCGGTTTACTGTTCTTTGCGCTTCCGACCCCTACGCCGTTCTGGGTGTGCAGACCGCATATGGCGATCGCCTGAAAGCCGACCTGGTAAGCGGACCGGCCGCCAACACGACCGCGGCCATCGACCTGGTCAAGCAGCTCTCAGGTCACAAGGCGCTTAGCCTGCTGGACAGGAGCTCCTATCCGGAGCTGGTGTCGCTTCTGACCGAAGCCCTGGCCCTGTAATAAACAGGCGCCGGAAAACCGGCGCACCTTTTTCAAAACGACCCAACCCGGATCAGAGTATCGGAACGATAAGCAACGCGACGATATTGATGATCTTGATCAGCGGGTTGACCGCGGGTCCGGCCGTATCTTTATAGGGGTCACCCACGGTATCACCGGTAACCGCCGCGGCATGGGCGTCAGTGCCCTTGCCGCCGAACGCACCATCTTCAATATACTTTTTCGCGTTATCCCAGGCTCCGCCGCCGGTAGTCATCGAGATCGCCACGAACAGGCCCGTCACGATCGTGCCTACCAGCAGGCCGCCAAGCGCCTGCGGACCCAACAGCTTGCCCACGATGATTGGCACCAGCAAAGGAAGCAGTGAAGGAACGATCATTTCCTTGATCGCGGCCCTGGTCAACAGGTCGACCGCGCGGGAATAATCCGGTTTGGTTGTGCCTTCCATGATGCCCGGGATTTCGCGGAATTGGCGGCGCACTTCTTCCACCACGGATCCAGCTGCGCGGCCCACCGCCTCCATCGCCATCGAGGCGAACAGGTAGGGTACCAAACCGCCGATGAACAGTCCGATGATGACCAGGTGGTTCGACAGATCAAAGGTCATGTTGGAAAATCCGGAATTTTCCAGACTGCTCACATAGTCGGCGAACAGCACCAGGGCGGCCAGACCGGCCGAGCCGATGGCATACCCCTTGGTCACGGCCTTGGTCGTGTTACCGACCGCATCCAGTGCATCTGTGGTATTGCGCACATCGGAAGGCAATTTGGACATTTCTGCGATGCCGCCCGCATTGTCCGTGATGGGGCCGAACGCATCCAGAGCCACGATCATGCCGGTCATTGACAACATGGAAGTTGCGGCGATAGCGATTCCGTAAAGGCCGGCCAGTTCATGCGCACCCCAGATGGACGCGCAAACCGCGATCACCGGCAACGCGGTGGCTTTCATGGAAACACCCAGACCGGCAATAATGTTGGTGGCATGGCCGGTGGTCGAAGCGGCGGCCACTTTCTTCACCGGGCTGAACTCGGTGCCCGTGTAATACTCGGTAATGAACACCATTGCCGCTGTCAACGCCAGGCCGATCAGGGCGCAGTAAAACAGGTTCAATGCGCTGTCGCCCATCATGGACATGGTGACCGGGTAAAACGCAATGGCGGCGAGAACTCCCGATGCAATGACGCCCTTGTACAGCGCGTTCATAATTTTTCCCCCTTCCCTGGTTGACACCACGAACGTGCCGAGCACAGACGCGATGATCGACAGGCCGCCGAGCACCATCGGGTAAATGACGGCGTTCGGCCCCAGCGTGGCGGCGGTGAGACTGCCCAGCAGCATGGTGGCGACCAGCGTCACGGCATAGGTCTCGAAAAGGTCTGCGGCCATGCCGGCGCAGTCACCCACATTGTCGCCCACGTTATCCGCAATGACCGCGGGGTTGCGCGGATCGTCTTCGGGGATGCCCGCTTCCACTTTACCCACGAGGTCGGCGCCCACATCCGCGCCCTTGGTGAAAATACCGCCGCCGAGTCGTGCGAAGATCGAAATCAGTGAACCACCGAAGGCGAGGCCGACCAGGGCGTGAATGGCGTCTCCCTGGCTGTACCCCAGGTTTTGCAGTACGGCAAAATAGCCCGCTACGCCGAGCAGACCAAGGCCGACCACCAGCATGCCGGTGATGGCGCCGCCGCGAAATGCGACCTTGAGCGCTGGAGCCACACCCGCGCACGCTGCTTCAGCAGTGCGCACGTTGGCGCGAACGGAGACGAACATGCCGATGTAACCGGCCAGGCCGGAAAACAGCGCGCCAATCGCAAACCCGATGGCCGTCACCCAGCTAAGCGCAAAGCCCAGCAGGACAAAAAGCACGACGCCCACGATTGCGATGGTGCCGTACTGACGGTTCATATATGCTTTCGCGCCTTCCTGGATGGCTGCTGCGACAGCCTGCATTTTCTCGCTGCCCGCGGATTTGCCCAGGATCCAGGTCGTTGTCAGCAAGCCATAGATTATGGCCAGCAATGATGATCCAAGCGCCAACAAGAGCGCCGTGTCATTGGTCATTTCATTCTCCTCCGGGCAATCGTGCGTGAGACCCCTTAATCGGTTGATTTAGGACAATTTTATTGACCATCCTTATCAGGCCGCACGTGGTTTATGATAAAGTGCGCGCGATTCAAGAAAAATGCAAATTTTGGGAGTGCAACACAAATGTCGGGAATAACCATTACAGTCACCACGGCCCTGTCTCTTCTGGGCCTGGCCATCGC
>JAHEFT010000141.1 GCA_024640025.1 Chromatiales bacterium | reverse complement strand
CCAGAAATAACCCAGCACGTTGGTCGCGAACTGCAGTTCGATGCCCTCGGGCGTTTCCATGCGCCGGGTTGGCGTGATCGCCGCGTTGTTCACCAGCACGTGCACCGGGACTTGCAGGCGTTGGGCGAGCGCCTCGATCGATGCCTTGCGGGACAGGTCCACGAGTTCAAAGCTGACGAGTGGGTTGCCGGTCAACTTGATGATTTCACCAACGGCCTTGCCGGCTTTTTGAGGGTCGCGGCACAACAGTTTGACCTCGTATCCCGGCTGTTGCGCAATCGCCAGGGCGATGGCCTTGCCGATCGTACCGGTGGCGCCGGTTACCAGCGCCAGGCGGGGTTGTTGATCATGCTTGGTGTCTTGCATGTGATAAAGCGGAATAACCTTCTTGAATCAATGTACCAATTATCAACCAATATGAATGGACAGCATAAGCATTAGCTCGACAAAAATTTTCCTCTGACCCCGGACTTTCGCCTAACTGATACCTGCCGGCATTTAGCTATATCCCTGCCAAAAATTGTTTCTGAATGGAGGCATCCAAATGCGCTGTTTCTTTTGCAATGTTGAGTTGCATATTGGTGCTTGCAACGTCCACAAGCCGTTCATCGATCTCGTACCGATTGCTTTCTTTTATCCAGATGAGAATGCTGGATAAATGCCAGAGCATGGTTTTGCCTTCGTGAATGGGCGCTGGAAATGAAACCAGGTTGTTCATCATGAGTTTCCTGATGTTCTGACGCGAGTACCCCAGGATATCGGCAATGTCGGACAGGCCGACGAGATCGGGAGCTGCTTCTATCAAAACTGCTTCCGGGATCGCCTTCTTGATGTTTTTGACTGCGCTCAGTATCGCCTCGAAAGCGCTCTTGGAACCCCTGGAAAAATGGAAAGCGATACGCCCGCTCTGCCCGATGCCGACCAGTGCGTCGGTGCAACCCGCCTCGGCGAGCCGCTCAACAAAAAGCTCCGGATCCCGGGAGGTGCCGGGAAGACGGAACTTCAATTCGAATTCATATGTTTTCATGGCGCGAACCTCTTTACCTTTCCTTCCCGGAAGTACAGTTGTCGACAACCCGCCGAATTTGTTTGCCGTGATTTGCTGGACTAGCCGGTGTACCCCACACGCTTGTAATGCAAAATTCTCCGCATCGACAATCTTCGTCGTTGTTTGGGCAGTAAATTCTGCCCCAGGCATGACCACCGCCAACTACAACGAGCCAGCCATGCCTTTCGGCGTAACGAAGCGCCTTTTCAACAGCCTTTTTTGGGTGCCTTTTTCTTGGCATTTAATTGCGCTTACTCGTATAGAATAGTTTGCCGGTTTAAGGTTGTCAATTGACAACCATACGGTGTAAATCCATGTTTCAACTGCGGTCACTGCGCAGGCAGGGTTCAAGCTTGTAGTCGTGTTGGTTGAGTTGGAAGTGGTGAATCCGGTGTATATGTGTAGGCAATCTATTTTTAGCCAGCGCCCGTGGCAAATGCATATAAACTAACACCCGCAAAAACCAGAGATCAGGCAGCCATGCGCCACCAGGGAAAAATAACACGCTGGAACGAAGAAAAAGGCTACGGCTTTATCACCCCGTCGTCGGGCGCCAGCCAGGTGTTCGTCCACGTCAGCGACTTCAAAAACCGCCATCAGCCGCCCGAACTCAACCAGGTCGTGCGGTATTCCATATCCACCGACAAGCAGGACCGGCCATGCGCCGTCAAGGTGGTGCGGGCAGGCGAAAATTTACCCGGCAGTGCAAAAGCCTTTACCCGGCCGTTCCTGATCCTGCTTGCTGTTGGCTTCATCGCGGCCGTCGGCTGGTCGGTGACGGCATACCAAATACCCATCCAGATTCTTTACTTGTACCTGGCGGCCAGTGCGTTCACTTTCCTGGTTTATGCCAAGGACAAATGGGCTGCGCGGACGGACCGCTGGCGCACCAAGGAAAGCACGCTGCACACCCTGGCATTTGTTGGCGGTTGGCCGGGTGCGCTGATCGCCCAGCAGGTGTTGCGGCACAAGTCGCAGAAGAATTCTTTCAAGTTCGTGTTTTGGGCGACGGTGGTTTTCAACTGCGCGGGTTTTGGCTTGCTGTTTACAGCGGACGGCGCAGAGATGTTACGTGCGCTGAAGGCGTTCACATGAACCAAAACCTATCAAGACCAATCCTGGCCGGCTATCTCTGCGCCATCGCCGCCACCATGTTCTGGTCCGGCAATTTCATCATCGCGCGTGAACTCAATGACAGCATCGCGCCCGTCAGCCTCGCCTTTGGGCGCTGGCTGGTCGCGGTGCTGGCGCTGTTTCCTTTTGCGATCAGGTCTCTGCTCAGGGAATGGGCCTCGGTCAAAGAAAATCTGGCATATCTTGCCATCACCGCCTTCACCGGCGTCACGCTGTTCAATACCCTGTTGTACATGGGCGGACAGACCACCGGCGCGTTGAACCTGTCGTTGATCTCGATTACCTCGCCCATTTTCATGGTCATTTTTGCGCGTATTTTTTACGGCGAATCGCTGACGGTTTACAAGGTTGCGGGGATCTTCCTGGTCGCGGCCGGGGTCATTGCGCTGATTACCCGCGGCCAGTTTTCAAGGCTTTTGAACCTGGCGTTTTCGATCGGTGACGTGTGGATGCTGACGGGTGCGATGATCTTTGCCATCTACAGCATCCTGGTTATAAAAAAGCCCCGGCAACTGGGCATGTGGGCATTCCAGCTGAGCACATTCATATTGGGCCTCATCTTCCTGCTGCCGTTGCTGGCCTGGGAAGTGGCCGTGGCCGGGCCGTCGCATTTTCATGCCGGCGCCATTTATTCGATCCTTTACCTGGGCATATTCGCATCGCTGTTTTCATTCGTATTGTGGAACCAGTCGATCCTGCTGATCGGCGTATCGAAGACCGGCATGGTCTATTACACATTGCCGATTTTCAGCGGGGTGATGGCCTGGTATTTTCTCAACGAAGCCATTGGCCTGTTGCATTTGGGGAGTGGGGTGTTGATTGTTTCGGGTATCGTTCTGGCCAATTACGGGAAGAAATAAAGCCGGCCCAGGCGGCGAGTACATCAAGGCAAGGGAATAAATTCCTCTTCATCGCCCGGCACAGTCGGAAAACGCCCTTGCCGCCAATCGTCCCTGGCCTGGGCAATGCGCTGTTTACGACTCGAGACAAAATTCCATTCGATGTGACGTTCGCCCAAGCGCTTGCCGCCGATAAACGCAAGCTGTGCATCGCTGGCGGCTTCGATGGTCGCTTGCGTGTTGTCCTGCAACACGACCAGCGTATATGGCTCGACCGTCCGTGCATCGATAATCAATTGCCCGGAAGCCACGTAAACCGCCAATTGTTCGGCCCTGGGCGTAACGATGGTTTGCCCCGCC
>JAHEFT010000082.1 GCA_024640025.1 Chromatiales bacterium | reverse complement strand
AACACCCTGCCGTACGAAGATTCGATCGTCAGGTTGGCAACCCGGCCATTCATGAAACGGATATCCGGAACGCCTGCTGCAATCTGTTCGACTTCCGCAGCGGATAGCGCCGTAATCGATATAGGCACATCCTGCAGGTTTTCCAGCCGCTTGGTCGCTGTCACCACGACTTCCTCCAGCATCATGGAACCGGAATTATCCGATGAATCCTGCCCCATGGCCTGCGAACTCAGTATTAATGCGAGGAAAAGAGCAAAAACAGGAAAAAACGGGGAACCCGTCTTCAGGGCTAAGGAATCATTGAAGTTTTTCATCTGAAAGCGCCTTTGGTTGGTGGTCTGAATTGGTCCCGTCAAGAACCGGCTAAATCCAATTAGTGTTAAAAATATGATTATTTTGATAGCCGGTTTTATATCATATCCACCGGTTCATAAGCTATCCTTCGCCGATGAACAGTTACTCCGGCTTCTCCCTGGTTCGGCATAGCCTCCGCGGCCACCGCGGTTGGCGCCGGGCCTGGCGTAATCCGCAACCAAAACCGCACTACGATGTCGTGATCATCGGTGCCGGCGGGCATGGATTGGCGACAGCCTATTACCTGGCCGGCAAACATGGGGTGCGCAAAATCGCCGTGCTGGAAAAGGGCTACCTGGGCGGGGGAAATTCGGGCCGCAACACCCAGGTTTGCCGGTCGAACTATTTTTACCCGGAAAGCGCCGCGTTTTACGAACACTCACTGAAACTGTTCGAATCACTCTCCGCCGACCTGAATTTCAACATCATGTTCAGCCAGCGCGGCTGCCTGGAACTGAGCCACAGCCTGGAAGAACTCGAAATGAACCGGCGCTGGGCAACCGCCATGACCATGAACGGGATCGACTCTGAGGTTTTGGGGCGCGAGGAGATCCACAAACTGGCGCCGATTCTTGATCTCGACTGCCGATTTCCAATTGTTGGGGGCTCCATTCAGCGGCGGGCTGGAATCTCACGGCACGACGCCGTTGTCTGGGCCTACGCACGGGCCGCCTCCGCCCTTGGAGTGGACATCATCCAGGATTGCGAAGTCCTGGGATTTGAATCCGGCAGCGGCCGGATCGAAGGGGTGAAAACCAACCGGGGAATGATCCACGCCGGGCAGTTCGCCCTGTGTGTTGCCGGTCACAGCAGCGTACTGGCAGCCATGGCCGGCCTGCGGCTGCCAATCGAGAGTATTGCGCTGCAGGCCATGGTCACCGAACCATTGAAACCTGTTTTGCACACGGTCGTCGGTTCAGCCGCGATCCACGCCTACATCAGCCAATCTGACCGGGGCGAAATCGTTATCGGCGGAGGCGCCGAACCGTTCAACTCGTATGCCCAAAGAGGCGGAATCCCTGCGCTGCGGGACAATGCGTCTGCCGTTGTCGAGCTGATTCCGAGTTTCAGCCGCCTGCGCATCATGCGACAATGGGCCGGTATTTGCGATATCTCGCCGGATTCGAGCCCGATTGTGGGGAAAAGCCCGGTCGAAAACCTGTATCTGTCAACGGGCTGGGGAACCGGTGGATTCAAAGCCATTCCCGCCGGCGGAGATACGCTGGCATACACCATAGCCTGCGACCGTCCCCACCAGTTGTTGCAGCCATTCTCGCTGGATCGCTTTGCTACGGGGCGCCTCATTGACGAAGGGGCCGCCGCGGGTGTCGCGCACTGAACAGGACACCTCCATTGAATTCAACCGCATTTTCCAAGGTCGAACTGCAGCCCGATCTGCTGAGCAACCTGGCGTCCCTGGGTTACGACCATATGACTCCCATCCAGGCCGGCTCCCTGCCCCCGATCCTGGAGGGAAAAGACGTTATCGCGCAGGCCAAAACGGGGTCGGGTAAAACCGCGGCTTTCGGCCTGGGCTTGTTGCAAAAGCTGGATGTTGACAGCTATCGCGTGCAATCCCTGGTGTTGTGCCCTACCAGGGAACTGGCAGACCAGGTGGCGCGGGAACTTCGCAGGCTGGCCCGCGCGATTCACAACATCAAGATTCTGAACCTGTGCGGCGGTGTGCCCATTGGTCCCCAGATCGGTTCGCTCGAACACGGCGCACATGTCATCGTGGGGACGCCGGGGCGCGTTGAGGATCACTTGCGTAAAAAGACTCTCGATCTCAGGCATGTGAGCCTGCTGGTGCTCGACGAGGCTGACCGGATGCTGGACATGGGATTTCAGGAAACCCTGGACGCTATCCTGGCCCGTGTTCCGGCCCGCCGCCAGACCCTGTTGTTCAGCGCGACCTACCCGGATCAGATCCAGTCACTGGCGAAGCGGGTCATGAAAAATCCGGTCACCGTCAAGGTCGACGAGAGCCACGGCAGCGCCAGCATCCGGCAACACTTTTACTGCATCGGACTCAATAAGCACCGGATGGCTGCACTGCGCTTGCTACTCCTCAAATTCCGGCCGGAATCCGCGCTGGTTTTCTGCAATACCAGGCTGGAGACCGAAGAAGTGGCTGATGAGCTGCGCAGCCACGGTTTAAGCGCCATCGCTTTGCACGGTGACCTGGAACAGCGTGCCCGGGACCAGGCGCTGGTGCGCTTCTCCAACCGCAGCGCATCTGTCCTGGTTGCAACCGACGTGGCGGCAAGAGGCCTCGATATCGATGACCTCGATGCGGTCATCAACTACCACATAGCGCGGGATCCGGAGGTACACGTTCACCGCATCGGGCGCACGGGCCGTGCGGGCAGAAAGGGCATCGCCTGCACCCTCTACAGTGAAAAAGAATCCTTCCGTGCGGAGCGGCTGGCAGAATACCTCGGTCGGGAGATCGAGCCCGAAGCCCTTCCCCCCTATAGCCTGCTGGAAAAGCCGGCCTACAAGCCCGCCATGGTTACACTTCAGATCGATGGCGGCAGAAAACAGAAGGTCCGGCCTGGCGACATTCTGGGCGCATTGACGGGTGCAGAAGGTATCGCCGGCAAACAGGTTGGAAAAATCCAGATTTTCGACCATTTCTCCTACGTAGCCGTGAGCCGTGACGCCGCCAGGCCTGCCCTGCGAAAGCTCAGCGAGGGAAAGTTGAAGGGACGATCCTTCCGGGCACGGAGGATCAACGGCTGATGCGGTTTTCAGACATCCGGGGAGCCGTTCAACTGGCAGCTCAGGCGACCACTGGAGTCACGCGGATGGTTGAAGGGGTTCACCAGTCAGTCTGGAACAACCTTGGCGTTCCCGGTGGCAAAACCGAAGGAACGACCCGCGGGGTAACCGGAGCTGTTTACCGCTTGATCAGGAATATCACCCAGGCCACAGGAAAAACTACTGATGTCGTCATTGGAGTTCTCCAGGCAGCTTTCGATTCTGCCGAAAACAACAATCCCCGATCCCCCCGCGGAGAAACATTTCTCGCGATTTTGAATGGCGTCATGGGCGACCGCCTGGTTGAGAACGAGAACCCCTTCGCCATTCCCATGACACTCAGATACCAGGATTCCGAACTGGACTGGAATAATCCGCCGGTGGTGCCCGCCGATTCCGGCAAGGTGGTCCTGCTGATCCACGGTCTGTGCATGAATGACCTGGGGCGACACGCCCGAAACCGGGGCTATGACACCGACCCGGGCAATCTGCTGGCCTCAACGCTGGGTTACAGCCCTGTCTACGTTCGGTACAACTCCGGTCAGCACATTTCTCTGAACGGAGAGAAGCTGGCCGCCCGCTTAGAGCAGCTAATCCAGCACTGGCCAAGTCCGATCGAAGACCTGAGTGTTGTTGCACACAGCATGGGGGGCCTGGTGATTCGCAGCGCACTGCACCAGGCACGGCAGCAGGGGCTGGCCTGGCCGGACAGGGTGAAAAACGTCGTCTTTCTGGGCACACCGCATCACGGTGCGCCGCTGGAACGGGCGGGCAACTGGCTGGATCTTATTCTCGAAAATGCGCCTTATACAAAGCCCTTCACCGCATTGGGACAGGTGCGCAGCGCCGGCATTACTGACCTGCGTTACGGCAACCTCCTGCATGAAGACTGGAACGGTCAGGACCGTTTTCGGCACAGACCGGACAACCGTCGAATCGTACCCTTGCCCGACTCGATAAACTGCTTCACGGTGGCGGCAACCAGGGCTGAAAAACGCAATATCCTCGCTGACCACGTGATAGGCGATGGGCTGGTACCGTTACGCAGTGCGCTTGGCCGGCACGCTGAGTCCGGACGCAACCTGGCATTTACGGATTCGTCGCAAAAAATCCTCTACCGCACCAGTCACATGGAGATGCTGAACCGGCCTGAAGTGAATGACCAGATCATCCAGTGGCTGGCGCCGGAGCCTGTGGACAACATGAGAATGAAGACATGACGGAACACAGGCAGCCTCACGTCTATTCACCGCTCGAGGAAAAAATCAACATCACCTCGCATGCGGCGGGCCTGCTCCTTAGCCTGGTTGCCTGTGCGTTGATGGTGCTACGCGCCAGCCAATACGGGAATGCGTTGCACATCGTCAGCGTCATCATTTTTGGTGCGGGGCTGGTGGCGCTCTATGCCGCCTCAACGGTTTACCACAGCGCCACCCGGCCCGAAACCAGGGCCCGGATGAGAATCATTGACCACGCCACCATCTACTTGCTGATCGCCGGCACCTATACCCCCTTCACCCTGATCACCCTGAAAGGCACCGTCGGCTGGATCATTTTTGCCGTCAGCTGGACCCTGGCCGCCATCGGCGTCTATCTCAAGATCCACTTCACGGGGCGGTTCGAGGTGCTCTCAACCCTGATGTACGTATTCATGGGCTGGATCATTATCTTCGCGGTGAAGCCGCTCCTCGCCAGCCTGCCGCTTGATGGCCTTTATTGGCTGGTTGCCGGCGGTTTGTCCTACACGCTGGGCGCGGTGATTTACAGCATCAAGGCCATCCCGCTCAACCACGCCACCTTCCACCTGTTCGTATTGGGCGGCAGCATCTGCCACTTCGTGGCTGTGTATTTTTATGTACTGCCCGGTCAGTGACCGGCCGCACCCGGCGTATACAAGTCGATAATCTCGATCAGGGCATCACTGCAGACGCGGCAAAACCGGTCGTGCCGGGTGAACATGGTGCAGTTCATTTCGGAACGGTAGTAGCCGGTCGCCATGTAATTGGCTCCCTCGAATGCTCCTACGACGGAATTTGTCCCGGGATACCCGGCAAACAGTTCATTGACCCAGCGCTGTTCCTCTTCAAACAGCCGGTTCATCTCGGCTTCCGGCCTGTTTTCCGCCCTTAATTGCGCCCGGCGGGCCTGGTTTTCGAGCTGGAACGCTTCGAATTTTTGTTTTGGCCATTCGGTCGGCAATGGAGTGTTCTCCTGCACCAGGCTGCCCCACTTGAGCAGGGCCGGATCATGCAGGGCGGTCACATTCGGCTCCCAGGGTTCCGGCCGTTCGGTGGTGGGTTCGTACGCAACATCCGAGGTGTAGTATTCATCTGCCAGTGCCGCGAAATGATGTCCGAATTCGTGCACGAACAGGTATTCGGACCAGTCGCTGTCGGCGGCCACCGTACTGTAAAGACCGAAAATTCCGCCGCCGCCATAGGTGCTGGAATTGCCGAGAATCACGACAAATTCGTATGGTGTGTTCTGCAAGATGCGGCGCATACCCAGGTTATCGAACGCCAGCACATAACGCTCGGACCGGAAAGCGTCATAGGTGGTTCCGGAGGGGCTGTAGCGAAACGTTCCATTGGAAGGACGGTTCACACCGGATTGCACAGCCGGAGGATTGATGCCCCAGACATTGAAATCACCGGCCCGCTCCCTGAAAGGCGAGTAGGTAAAAAGAGCCCTGGTCAGGCGTTGTGCATCCGCGGCAAATTTATCTGCCTCTTCGGCGGTATACCCGTCACCCAGTAACACCAGGTCGACCTTGTCGGATGGCGCGCCGCTGACGTGCAACTCGAGCACTTCGGCCGGCGCCGGTTCGTGAGCACGAACCACCAGCATATCATCAGCATTGATGTCAGCCGTCCAGATGCTGTTGAAGCCCTGTGCCTGGTTGCGCTTCAGGATCCGCAGACGAACGGGCTGTTCCGGATTGGGAAAACGCACGGATTCGTGGAAGCTGCGGTTCATCTCACGGGCCTCCCCGGTAGATTGCCACTCCTGGAAAATGGATGAGTAGCCACGTGAGTAAAGTACCGCCCCGCTGACGGGCTCTTCTACCTGGAACATGAAGTAACCACGCCCGCTGGTATCGATGGCCTTGTCCGGGTTACCCGGCCAGGGCAACGGTTCAAGCACGACCTGGTGCAGGCTGAACATCTCGGTGTTGGCGTTGCCGCTGTGATAATAGTCAACGCGAATGGTTGCGGGCGCTTCCTGCGATGCGGCCGGGGCCGGCAGGGGCAGCAGCAGAAACAGCAGCGAATGGAGCAAAATGGTTTTCATATCAGGACTTCCAGGGTTTTCTGACCATTACAACGTGCCGGGGTACAAGCCCCCATCCACCAGGATATTTTGGGCGGTGATATAGGCCGCTTGCTGGCTGCAGAGAAAGGCGCAGGCCGCAGCGAATTCATCCGGATCGCCCGGGCGTTTTGCGCCGACCTGGCTGAAGAATTTTTCACTGTAGGATTCGGGATTCTGCCCGGCAGCAGCGGCGCCTGATCCGAGCAGGGACTGCAAGCGATCAGTTGCGATGTATCCAGGCAGCAGGTTGTTGATGGTCACGTTGTGCCGTGCGGGTTCGCGCGCTATACCGGAAACAAAACCGGTCAATCCTGAACGGGCGCCGTTAGAAAGCCCCAGCGTCGTCACCGGCATCTTAACCGCCACGCTGGTGATGTTGACGATACGTCCGAATTTCCTTTCCACCATCCCGTCCAGGCTGCGGCGGATCATGTCGATGGCGCTGTACATATTGGCGTTCAGCGCCTCGAACCAGTCTTGCTGACTCCAATCACGAAAATCTCCGGGCGGCGGACCGCCCGCGTTGTTGACCACGATATCCGGGCGCGGGCAGGCATCGAACAGTGCCTGCCGGCCATCTTCCGTGGTCACATCGGCCACCAGGCTGCGAACCTGCACGTCTGCCGCGCGGGCAATTTCTGCTTTCGCCTGTTCAAGCGCGTCCGCGTGACGGCCGTTGATCCAGACATTCACACCCTCTTTGGCCAGCGCCAGGGCACAGGCTTTCCCCAGCCCTTTGCTGGAGGCGCAAACGATTGCCGACCTGCCATTGATATTCAGATCCATGATCTGCTCCTCTGGAAACAACACAAGCCGTTTGCCTGTTCTGTCATAATAATCCAACCAAACCTGAGGCAGTCAGGCCCCGATGCAACACTATTTCTGTTTTTCGCTCTTCAGGCAAGCCTGGCCGAGCAAGGTACTGCCCCTGTCATTACATACTAATTACTTTAATAATAAGCTATAAGATGTTGTAAATAATGAGAATAGAATGTCCATTTTGCGGTCTTAGAGACCAGTCGGAGTTTTCGTTTGGCGGTGAAAGCCACCGCTCCAGGCCGGAAAACCCGGACCAGGCCAGCGATGCCGAATGGGCGGATTACCTGTTTTACCGCGACAACCCGAAAGGACTGCACTCTGAGCGCTGGGTCCACCAATACGGCTGCCGGCAGTGGTTTAACGTGGTTCGTGACACAGTAACTCATGAAATCATCGAAATCCATCGCATGGGTGAGCAAGCGGAAACAGCCTTGCCGGAAAACAGGACTCACGACGGATGAGCCAGATTAACCCGCAGCAACACCGGCTTGAATCCGGTGGAACTATCGACCGCAACAAACCCGTCCGTTTCCGTTTCAACGGCAGGGAGTTGGCTGGATATCACGGTGACACCCTGGCTTCCGCCCTGATTGCCAATGGCGTCCGGATCATCGGCCGCAGCTTCAAGTATCACCGTCCACGGGGCGTGTTTACAGCAGGCGAGGAAGAACCCTGCGCGCTGGTCGAAACCGGCGAAGGTGATGCGCGCGTTCCGACCTGCCGGGCGCCGGTTACTCCTCTTACCGAGGGCCTGGTGGCGCGCAGCCAGAATTGCTGGCCATCGGTGAATTTTGACGCCGGCAGGATCGTCGATTTCACCCATGCCTTGTGGCCCGCCGGCTTCTATAACAAGACGTTCAAATGGCCCGGCTGGCATACCTGGGAAAACCTGGTTCGCCGTTCCGCAGGTTTGGGCCGGCCCCTGCATGGTCCTGACCCGGACCATTACGAGCAGGTCAACGCCCATTGTGATGTGTTGATCTGCGGGGGCGGACCCGCCGGGCTGCAGGCCGCCCGCGTCGCTGCGCGCTCCGGCCTGCGGGTGATTCTGGCCGACCAGGCGGATAAATTCGGTGGCGTATTGAACTACGAACAAATCCGGTTAAACAGCGCGCCGGCATCGAACTGGGTTCGCGCAACGATCGCGGAACTGGAGGCCTGCACAAACGTTTTCCTGCTACCGGCAACCACCGTCAGTGGCATCTATGACCATAACGTCACGACATTGCTGCAAACCGGACGCGGTACTGACTGGCGGGAATGCTACTGGACTGTCCGGCCACGGCACATCCTGCTGACGACGGGCGCCATCGAACAGGGCCTGATTTTCCCCAACAACGACCGGCCCGGCATCATGCTGGCAGGCGCCGTCCGGCATTACCTGAACCGTTATGCGGTTGTCGCCGGAAGAAACATCATGGTCGCCACCAATAATGACACGGCTTACCAGACCGTTTTCGACCTGGCGCAAAAAAATATTTCCGTCAACGCGGTAGTCGATTGCCGAGAACAGGTTGACGAACCCCTGCGCCAACGTCTGGCGGACCTGGGAACCCGCTTGTTTACCGGCGCCTGCATCCGTGACACGGGCGGACCCCGGGGACTCGCATCCGTCAGCGTTGAATATCTCGACGGCAGGTTGGCGGCACGCGAAAAATGCGATCTGCTGGGCGTTTCAGGAGGCTGGGCGCCACGGGTACATTTGCTGGCACATGCCCGTGGCTCACTCCGCTTTGACCCGGTTTCACAGTGTTTCCTTCCTGATTGCCGGCCCGATGGCCTGTCCGTAGCGGGTGCGGCCAACGGCACCAGCAGCCTCGAGGAAACCCTGGCAGAATCCTCCCGTGCGTCCATAGCCATCTGCGAAGCGCTGGGGTCTGCCACAGAACCACCGCAATTACCCGTCGTAAACGCAACCGTCGTGGAATCGAGAACTGTCGGCCCCATGCCACTCAACGCTTCCCGTCAGAGGCAATGGATCGACCTGGCTCACGACGTCACTTTTGGCGACGCTGAACTCGCCGTTCGGGAAGGTTTTGTTCCGGTAGAGCACTTCAAACGCTACACGACGACCGGGATGTCCGTTGACCAGGGAAAAACCGGCAACCTGAATGCATTCATCGTGCTCGGGGCGCTGACCGGACGGGAAACCGGCGATATCGGCACGACGACGTTCCGCCCACCCTATATGCCGGTCACTCTTGGTGCGATCGCCGGGCGCAACACAGGGGAATTTTATGCCCCGAGACGTTTCCTGCCGGCGCACCGGGTGCACGAGCAGTTGAATGCCCGTATCGAAGATTACGGCTGGCAGCGGCCTGACTACTACCCGCTCAAAAGTGAAACCGCGGAAGAAGCTATCCGGCGCGAAGCAAGAGCGGTGCGCAACCAGGCCGGAATTTTTGATAATTCGCCGATCGGCAAGCTCGAGGTGCGGGGTCCGGATGCCGCCGAATTCCTGAACAGGCTGTACATCAACAATGTTCGTTCGCTGGCGACGGGGCGCGCCCGATATGGCCTGATGCTGAATGAGAACGGCGTTATCATCGACGATGGTGTATTCATTCGCCTGGCCGAAAATCACTTTCTCGTCAACACGACTTCGGCGGGGGTATCACGCATCGGCGCCCTGATGGAAGAATGGCTGCAATGTGAATGGACGGATCTGCAGGTCCTGGTCGATGACGTCACCACGCAGTGGGCCAACTTCACGATTGCCGGTCCGCATGCCCGCGATGTCCTGGTCGACCTTGGCACCGGCCTGGATATTTCAGCCCCGGTTTTTCCTCACATGGCCGCAGCTACAGCAACGGTGGCCGGGTTGGCGGCCAGGATTGTGCGCGTGAGCTTCAGCGGGGAAGTCAGCTTTGAAGTCAACGTTCCCGCCGGCAGCGCTGCGACTTTCCTGGATGCTGCCCTCGACGCCGGAGCGGCTTATGGCATCGCACCCTATGGCATTGAGGCCCTGATGACACTGCGGATGGAAAAAGGCTACCTGCATGTCGGCTCGGATACCGATGGCTCGAGCACCCCTGACGACGTTGGCTGGGGACACGTGGCGCGCGCCAAGGACTCGGACTACATCGGCAAAAGATCGCTCTTACGGCCAGGTAACCTGGACGTGAACCGCAAGCAGTTCGTCGGCCTGGAACCCCTGGATCCAGAACAGGCGATCCGCCCGGGCGGACAACTGCTGGGCGGAGCGGACCGCAGCCCGCCAGCCGAAACGGAGGGCTGGGTCACGTCGGCCTGCTTCAGTCCCAACCTCAATCGGCATATCGCACTGGGTGTACTTCGCGATGGCAGAAAACGCACCGGGGAGACTTTGACGATCTGCGATGAAAATCTCAGGCATCCCGTTCGCGTGGTTTCCCCGGTGTTTTATGACCCGCAGGGAGAGAAACTCAATGGCTAGCCGGAAACCCCAGCAGGCGTCACTGGAACAAGCCGGCATGGAAAGTCTTTCCTTCAGTTCGGCCACCGTTAAGCTGGAAGAAATTCGTGGTGTATCAAAGGTTCGTTTACACAGTCTCCTGGACCAGCCGCTTCCGGATTCACAGTTCCATGAACTGTCTGCAAAGACCGGCTCCTCGAGTGGTGATGACCCGGCAGTGCTGTGCCTGAGGCCCCGCGAGTGGTTGCTGGTCAGCGAAACAATCCCGGCACAGCGTTTGCAGCGACAGATCGCAGATCTTGTCGACTCGGCACAATCTTCAACCCTGGACACTTCAGACGGCCTGGCTGTATTTCGGCTTGCTGGCCCGGGCGCGCCCTGGCTACTCAGCAAGCTGAGCTGCCTGGATTTTTTGGCCGGCCGACAAAGCGGCCGGCATTGCGCTCGCACAAAAATGGGGCATATTGCGGTCATCGTGCATTATCATCAGCCACGTGGCGGCCCATTCGTGTTTGACCTGCTTTTCGACCGGAGTCTCGCCAAATACCTGTGGCTGTTGTTGACCGCATCAGCAGACCATGCCGATGAACTGACAAAAACCTATGGTGACGCTAAATGAGCCGCTCTTCCTATATTCTCAAATCCAGTTGCACCGACAGTGTTGGAATCGTTGCTGCCGCGACCGGATTCCTGGCCGACCGCGGATCACTGATCACCGAAATGTCTCATTTCGTCGATGACGGCGCACAGAAATCATACCTTCGGGTCAAGTTCGAGGACGATGCATCGAACGCCGCGGATCTTGAAAAAATATCCGCCAGTTACAAGGACACCGTGGCGCGCCGGTTCGGGATGCGCTTCAATTTTTTCCCCTCAGGGCAGAAAGTCAAAACACTGATCGCGGTCTCACGGCAAAGCCATTGCATCAATACCCTTTTGCATTATTGGTGGGACGGTCATTTACCCATCGAGATTACCGGAATCGTTTCCAATCACGACGACCAGCGCTCGCTGGCCGAATGGTACAATCTGCCCTACTTTCACTACCCGATTGAACCCGGCCAGAAACCGCAACAGGAAGCCAGGTTACTCGCCTTGTTTGAAGAGACCCAATCCGAGTTACTGGTGCTTGCGCGCTACATGCAGATCCTTACACCCCATGCCTGCGAAACCCTGGCCCGCCGGGCGATCAACATTCACCATTCCTTCCTGCCGGGCTTCAAGGGGGCCAGGCCCTATTACCAGGCTTATGACCGCGGCGTGAAGCTGATCGGCGCCACTGCACACTATGTGACCACCGACCTGGATGAAGGCCCGATCATCGAGCAGGACGTCGTGAGGGTAAACCACACGATGAAACCGAAAGAACTCGAGCGTTTGGGCCAGGACGTTGAGAGTATCG
>JAHEFT010000010.1:10176-42500 GCA_024640025.1 Chromatiales bacterium | reverse complement strand
GCCAGCGGGTCACCCTTGACTCCTTGGTGTAAATTTTTCAACCTTTTTGCAATTACGGGGTCAGAGTCCGGTGAAGGATTCAACTGACGTGATTGCAGGTATTACGATCGTCAGCCTGATCTCAACGACCGGAACCGAAAACACGTGCGTACAAGCTCAATCTTTGTCTGGGCCATTCAGCTGGCTCTCATCATCCATGTTCTGAAAACGGGGCGCAGCCGCTATTGGATTTTCATCCTGATTTTCATGCCATTGATCGGGGGAATCGCTTACCTGGTGATCGAGTTACTACCCGAATTCTCAAGTAGTATTTCCGGTCAGCGCGCTGCAAGAAAGGTGAAAATGACCTTGAACCCGGGCGCGCAGGTCAGGCAACACCAGGCAGCCTGGGAGCAATCCCCGAACACAGATAATGCGCGTCGATATGCCGAGGCCCTTCTGGATGCAGGAAAGGCGGAAGAGGCCGAAGGTATTGTCAACCAGGCGCTCAAAGGCATTTTCGTCAATGAACCCACGTTGCTGCTGACCAGGGCGCGCATTCAGTTTACGCAAAGCAGGCCGGGTGAAACAGTAAAGTCATTGGAAGCGCTGCGAGAGCATAATCCGGATTTTCGCAGTGCCGATGGCGACCTGCTGTATGCCCAGGCTCTGGAGGCGGACGGCCAAATCAACAAGGCGCTGGCGGAATACAGCGCTGTTGCAAAACATTTCCCCGGGCTCGAAGCGCGCTACCGGTTAGCGCTTTGCCTGAAAGCGGCTGGAAAGCAGCAGGAATCAATCGATGAAATGGAATCAATCATGAAAGATGCGAAGTTAGCGCCAGCGCATTTTCGTAAAAGCCAAAAACCCTGGCTGGACGCAACCAGGCGCGAACTCGCAGCCTTTTAGCAGCAAGATTGACCTGCCTCTCACTATCCGATCCATCGTTAACTGATTAGCGTCCGTTTTTTATGCAGTAAATGGCCAGGGTCGGAAACTTATTGAAAATTGATGCAAGTAGACGTGACCGGAATGCACCGGGCCTCTATTCTACTTATACTCCAGTCCACCGGACTTTTCGGGGCGTAGTTTGGGTCACTTTATTAAAGAACTGCAAAGAAGAAACGTGGTCAGGGTCAGCCTGGCCTACCTGGCTATTGCCTGGTTGATCATCCAACTGGTCGGGGAAATCGGGCCAATTCTCGAACTGCCTGACTGGTTTCCAAGAATCGTTCTGGGGTTGCTGACCCTCGGTTTCCCCATCACGGTTGTTCTGGCCTGGATCTATGAACTGACCAATAAAGGCTTGCGGCGAACCCAGGATGTCGACCGCGACGCCAGCCTGCATTCCATGCATGGCCGATGGCTGGATTTTGTCATCATCGCCACATTGCTCATGGCCCTGGGTTATTTCATTTGGGAAAGCCGCTTTGCCGATGAGCCATCACCTTCCGGCAAGGTCGAATCAGTCGCCGTATTGCCATTCCATGATCTGAGTGAAGCACAAGATCGACAATTCCTTGCCGATGGCATTGCCGAGGAATTAATCAATGCCCTGTCACGCGTGGCGAACCTGAAGGTTGCCGGCCGCAGTTCCTCTTTTTCTTTCCGTGGCGAACAAACAGACCTGAAAAGCATTACCGAGACCCTGCATGTTTCGCATATTCTGGAAGGCAGCGTTCGGGTCTCGGGTGATCGGCTTCGGGTCTCAGCACAGCTGGTCAATGGCGCTGACGGATTCCAGGTCTGGACCCGTGAATTTGATGGCCGCATGGAAGATGTCTTCCGGGTTCAGGATGAATTGGCTCGACTGGTGGTCAATGCGTTTGAAACAGGCGAAAGTGCACCCCCCGGTAAACCCATGCCGGGAGCGAGAGCCACCAGTATAGATGCCTACAATGCTTACCTGCTCGGGCGGCATGAATTGGCGCAACGAAGTGCAACGGGCATTCGCCAGGCGATTGAACACTTCAAACAGGCTGTCGCGCTGGACCCGACCTATGCGCCGGCCTATTCCGGCCTGGCCAAAACCCTTGTCATCTCGCCCTACTACGTCCAGTTGATGCCGCCCAGAGAGCTCTTCATTCAAGCCAGGGAACTCGCGCAGAAATCCATTGAACTGGATGCGGGCAACAGCGAAAGCTACTCCGTCCTGGGAACCATCTCTATGGTATTCGATCGTCACTGGAAACAAGCCGAAGAGCAGTTGCGCAGGTCGGTCGAAATTCACCCCAACGATGCCAGTAATCTCAACCTGCTGGGTGATTACCTGTACACGGTAGGTGATTATCTGGCCGCGCTCGAAATCGAGGGCAGGACTGTCGAACTGGAACCACTTTCCGCCGCCAATCAGCATGAACTGGCACTGGTCAATTTATTGCTGGCGCGCTACGACGAGGCCATAGCGTTGGAGTTGCTTGCCGTGCAGCTTAATCCGGAGTTCAGTAATGCCTGGGGGTCGCTGGCCCGCATCTACCTGTTCACGGGTCGCACAGTGGAACTGCAGGAGTTACTTGCGTCCGGTGATGCGCACTTCAGTTATCCCTTTAGTCTCTGGCTGGATGTCCTGATAGAAGCAGACAGCGGGGATCTAGATCAGAAAGAACAGAATCTGTTGCTGTTGGCAGACCTTGGCCAGCGGGGTGAAGTTTCTCCCACCTTCCTGGCTTTCTTATATGCCAGCCTGGGTGATGACATTAACGCTGCCCTTTGGCTGAGCATCGCCCTTGACGCACAGGATCCCATCCTCGTTTCTCCACTTTATTTTTTCCTGCCCGAGGACTGGCCTGAACTGCCCCTGGTTCGTGCCGCCCTGGAGCGGCCCGGGTTGGAGGAACTGTACCAGTTGCGCCGCCAATACATTGCCGGCGGCTCCGGCCGTGTTTCAGGCTAATACCCGGGCGCTGGCAAATGAGCCTTCTACAGAAATGACAGGAGCCCCCGCGGCAACTCCTCGAGAAATTGTTTTGGATGCATATTCACACCCTGTTGCAGGATGACGGGAGTCGTATTGATATCGAAGACAACGGGTTCTCCATTAACCATGATGTAATCCAACCGGCCATAGTCGAAACCCATGCGTTCACGCAGAGCATGGAGTGCGGGATGGATGGCTTCATCCAGAGGGTGCAGGAATGTCTCGCGGCCCGGAATGGGGGTTCCTGAAGCGGGTTTCACAATGTGATAGGGGCTGCTCACCAAACGGGTGAAGCCCTGATCACCGAGAAAAAACCAGTTGCGCATCACATAGTGACCGTCCTCGTTCTTTTCCGAGACAAATTTCTCCACGATCAGCCTGTGATTTTTCCAGACGCCCGTTGGAACATTGCGCAAAGAGTCGAAAACAGGGTAGTCATACGAGTCCAGGGTTTCTACTTTGCGCCAGGGACGTTGGTGCAGGTCTGTTTCCAGGGGTCGAGTTCCCGCCAAGCGCTGCAGGTTGAGGTCCTGACGTCCACCAAAATTGGCCTTCGTCTTGACAATAACAGGGCCCTGGTAGCTGTCGGTACGCTGCAGTTGGATCGTGCTGAACCGGTCTTTTGATATATCCGTCACGCCGCCATTGATGGCAACCGGATAACGGCTGATGAATTCCAGGTATTCCTCTGCCAGAACCGTCGCATCGATGTGGACAAACAGAAGATCTGCACGGACTTTGTCATGGACGCCTTCCACGCTCTGCACGGTATATCCGAGCTGTTCCCATTTCTTGATGAACAAGGCAACGATGTATTTGGAACCCGGCAGCGAATTCTGAAATTCGTGTTGGAGAACCAGGAGCTTTGGCTTGCTCATTGTTTACAGACCGCCGGTTTTCGGCCAGCCTTTTTCAGTGGCTGATCTGACAATTGAAATCATGCTGGGCATTTCACAACAGGTTCCCTGGATTATATTCGAAAACGTATTTCCCACGGTGACCTTACTCGCCATATCAAACATCGGCTTCAGGGGAACCGGGGAGCCGTTCGGCAACATGCGAAAATTCTTGTATGCTTCTGAACAGCAGGACGAATGGAATCCGCAAGATGACGGGCAGACAATGAAAGTAGCAACCGGGCGTGATATCTACCTGGACTATGGAGCCGCGGCACTGGAAATTGTTCCGGATCTTCGCTGGGCCCTGTTCGAGCAGGATGGCAGCTGGTCTGAGTCGCCAGATGACTGTGAATTGATCGTTCTCGCCGGCGACTGCTATTCAACGGAGTTCAAGCAACAAACAGCGGAACTGTCGGCTCCACTTTGGGCACATACCGAGGATGCCGGTACTGATGGGCCGTTTTACGAAGCCATGCGTGACAAAAATGTCATGGTAACTCACAGCCCGGGGAGCAATGCGACCGAGGTGGCTGAGTTTGCAATGAGCCTTCTCCTGTGGAAAGCCAAAAGGCTGGATGAATTGCGCGATCAACAATCGAGGGGAGTGTGGAAACAACTGGAATTGGAAGGCCTGAGTGACAAGACCGTACTTGTTGTAGGTCTGGGCGCGATAGGCAGCCGAATTGCCCGGATGAGCAAGGGATTTGGGATGCGTGTTCTGGGCATCCGGCATTCCGTTGAGCCCGTTGAATATGTTGACGAGCAAGGTAATGCCGACGATCTGACCGTCTTTTTGCCGAAGGCAGATTTCGTGATTCTCGCGTTGCCGCTGACACCTCTGACGAACGGGTTGATAAACCGGCATTCGTTCTCAAAGATGAAACCCGGAGCGACTTTGATCAACGTCGCCCGAGGGGACATTGTTGATATCCCTGCATTGCTGGAGTCCCTGGATTCGGGGTTACTTGGGCAGGCCTGCCTGGACGTCGTTCCGACAGAGCCACTTCCCAGGGAGCACGACTTGTGGGCAACCCCCGGTCTTTTTCTGACGCCTCACAATGCTTCGCAGACTCCGCTTTACACTCCAAGGGTGATGGCGCTCTGGCTTCAGAACCTCAAACGCTACATCAACAACGAACCACTGTTGGGACGTCTGTTTTGAGACGAAAGGTTCGGGCGTCCGGCGAGCTGAAGGCACCCTGGACTGCGCGATTGAACATGGGCCAGAACACCAGCATTGCATCCATCAAGCCCTACGAGCCGCAGACGATTGCGCGCAAGAGCGAAATAAATTGGAATAAAGGCACCACGGTAATGGTCATTAAGGCGGAGGAGGCCGAAGATATTGTCAACCAGGCGCGAACTCGCTGCTTTTTAACAACAGATTGACCTGCCTCTCACCATCCGATCCATCGTGAACTGAATAGAGCCAGTTTTTAAAGTAAGAATTTAATGGGGTCGGAAACCTGCTGAAAATCGACATAAGTAAATGTGACCGGAACATGTTGCGAATCCTGTAACCGGAATGCACCGATTTTACAATAAACCCAACCACTACCAGAATGACTGCAATCCTGGGATTTTCGCCTATGATTACTATTGAACTGTCGCAATAAAAACAATCAGCGCCCATATCAAACCAAAAGGAGAGCAACCCATGTCAGGTTTCAAATCAAGATCGCTATTCAGTAAAGGGATTCGTTTCTGGACCAGCCTGGTTCTCTCTTCAGCCGTCACCTTTGCGTCATCCTTGCTTGCAGATGAAACATGCATGTCACCCTACATGGCCAAAATCGTCGGCCAGGAAGACTTCGTTTATGTCTGGACCCTGGGCGCCGAGGGCGTGGGGGATGAGCAGGATAAACTGGTCACGGTCGATGTGAATCCGGCCTCATCCAGCTACGGAAAAGTAGTCAACACCTTATCAGTCGGCGGACGCAACGAAGCCCATCATTCAGGTTTTACCGATGACCGGCACTACCTGTGGGCCGGCGGACTCGACACCAGCAAGATTTTTATTTTTGACGTCCATACAGACCCTGCCAAACCAACGCTGCACAAGACGATCGACAACTTCGTCAAGACCAGCGGCGGTGTCGTTGGCCCGCATACCACTTACGCCTTGCCGGGCCGCATGATGGTGACAGGTCTTTCCAATGACAAGGATCACGGCGGCCGCACGGCGCTGGTCGAATACAGCAACGCCGGCGACTACGTGTCGACACATTGGATGCCCACTGATGAAGACCTGGGTGGCGCCACCAAATCAGGCAATTTCGCTGACGGTTACGGTTACGATATTCGCGCCCTGCCCCGGCGCAACGTGATGATAACCTCGTCGTTTACCGGCTGGAATAATTACATGATGAACCTGGGCAAGCTGATGGGTGATGCCGAGGCCATGAAACGTTTCGGAAACACCGTCGTGGTATGGGACCTGCATTCACGCCAGCCCAAAAAAGTTCTTGATGTACCAGGGGCTCCTCTGGAAATCCGCTGTGCCTGGGGTCCGCATAACAATTACTGCTTCACTACCACTGCCCTGACCTCCAAAGTCTGGCTCATCTATGAAGATTCAGCAGGTGAATGGCAGGCCAGGGCTGTTGCGGATATAGGTGACGCAGCCCAAATTCCTTTACCGGTGGATATCTCCATCTCGGCCGACGATTCCCTGCTGTGGATCGATACCTGGAACGATGGCAAGGCCCGACTGTTTGACATCTCCGATCCATTCGCGCCGGTGCAGGTTCAGGAAACAAAAATCGGCGCCCAGGTCAACATGACTTCGCAAAGCTGGGATGGCAAGCGACTCTATTTCACGTCTTCTCTGCTCGCCAACTGGGACAAGATCGAGGCACCGGAAGGTGAGGATCTGCAGTACTTCAAGGCGTACACATGGGATGGCAAAAAGCTGAACCATGAATTTTCCATAGACTTCGTTGCTGAAAACCTGGGGCTTCCGCACCAGATGCGATTTGGTGCCTATTCATTGTATGGTCTGTCCAACCCGCAAGTAGCTCACCGTGAACTGGCAGCCGGATCCCTCACCGGCAGTAATTGATGGTTTCAGGCTGGACACTGCACCTCAAACAGACGGGCATCTGGCCTGTCTGTTTGGTTCTGTTGCTGTGCATTCAGGCCGAAACGGTACCGGGGCAGGCTGAAAAGAACGAGCCCCAGGTACTTGCGCCGGGCTGGAGTGAACTGGAATTCAATCCCCCAGAAGCAGGCAGTTACCGGCTCCCTCCAATGGGTATGGCCGGGGATGGCCAGGTACTGGACAGCAACGGCGAACCCACCAGCCTGCATCAGCTGATGGGGGACAATGTCATTGTCTTGAGTTTTATTTACAGCAGTTGTTCTGATGCGAATGGCTGCCCCCTGGCCACCCACGTGCTGGAACGTTTGCAGAACCAGTTGCTGCAAGAGCCTGGAGGGGCCCAAGGAATCCGCTTTATCAGCCTGAGCTTCGACCCTGTCCAGGACACGCCTGAGGTAATGAAACGCTATGGGCGTCCCTATATTGCCGAGGGGTTTGACTGGCGCTTCCTTACAACCAGTGGTCCACAAGCTTTGGAACCCGTTCTCGAGTCCTATGGCCAGTCGATTGTCAGAGACCCGGATGCCGGGGATGGTGCTGCGGGCAACATATCCCACGTACTGCGAGTGTTCCTGATCGACAAGAATTTACGCATCCGAAATATTTTCAGCGCCTCCTACCTGCATGCTGACACCATGTTGAATGACATTCGCACCCTGCAAATGGAAGCCGCAGGTGGCACCGTTTTGCAGGGCGCAGGGGACGTGAAGGTAGGGTACGAGAGTGCGAGCTATCAAACCAGGGCACAAAGCCTGGAAAGCAGGCGGGGAACATCAGCAGACCTGCAGATGTACCTGTCCATGCCTCCGCTTGGTCTTCCCGCCATCCCAATTCCAGTCGATAACCCGATAACTTCCGCCAAAATCCAGTTGGGAAAACAATTATTTTTTGACCGGCGGCTCTCTCTGAATAATACATTCTCCTGCGCAATGTGCCATGTCCCGGAACAGGGCTTTTCCAGCAATGAGCTTGCTACCGCTGTGGGAATCGAGGGCCAAACGGTGCGACGCAACTCACCCACCATTTATAACGTGGCATATCTTGAACGCCTTTTTCTCGATGGCCGTGAGAGTACCCTGGAGCAACAAATCTGGGGGCCTTTGCTGGCCCACAATGAAATGGGCAATCCGTCAGTCGGGTATGTGATCGACAAGATCAGCGCCATTCCCGGATACCGGGAACAGTTTGAACGGGTTTTCGAGGGCCGGCCGAACACGATGGAAACCGTCGGTATGGCGATCGCCAGCTACGAGCGCATGTTGGTGTCTGCCAACAGCCCGTTCGATCGCTGGTACTACGGTGATGAAGAAGAGGCGCTGTCAGAAGAACAAAAAAATGGTTTTAAATTATTCAACGGCAAAGCCAACTGTTCAGCCTGTCACCATGTGACCGAAGAATTTGCATTGTTCACTGACAACCAGTTGCATAACACCGGGTTGGGTTACCAACAATCGATGTCGAAATCACCGGCAGAAACCCGAATTCAGATTGCTCCGGGCGAACACGTGGTGGTTCGCGGTAACATCGTGGCAGATGCATCCGAGCCTCCGCCCAATGATCTTGGGCAATATGAAATCACGCAGGACCCTGATGATCGATGGAAGTACCGTACTCCTTCATTAAGAAATATCGCCCTGACCGCACCCTATATGCACAACGGCTCACTTTCCAGCCTGGAAGAGGTCATCAATTTTTATAACCTGGGCGGCATACGCAATGAACAGCTGGACCCCTTGATTCGGCCCCTGAGCCTGTCTGATGATGAAACCCGTGCCTTGCTGGCGTTCCTGATTGCGCTGACCGGAGACAACGTGGATTTGCTGGTCGCGGATGCCTTCGCAGTACCCGTAGGTAACACGGGGTCAGATTAACTGGCGCCATCAATCAATGCCTGCGCCCTGTCACTCTTTCTGATCTCAATCAGATCGTGGATTCCCAACCAGCGGCGGGAGATTGCGGTGGTGGGTTGCCTGCTCAAATGCATAAGCCAACCCGAGCAGGCTCGCGTCGTCCCAGGCGCGACCCAACAGCTCCAGGCCGACCGGCAGGCCATCGGGTGTAACGCCGGCGGGCACCGTGATCGCAGGCAGACCGGAATTGGACGCCAGGCGACAAGTCTCTCCAAGGTTTTCTTCGCCGACGAGAGCCGCCTTTCTTCGCATGGTCGGGTAGGCCAGAGCATCCAGGCCAGCGCTCGCCATGAGTTCATAGATTGCCACTTTGAGCTTTTCCCGCTTGGCAAATTCGCTCAGGTAGAGTTCCGGCGGATCATTCTGGAAGTCAACCGACTGTTGTACGCGCTCACGGATCTGGGCGGACAGGGCATCGCTGGCAAGAATGTCCTCGATATTCCCGATCGGGGCATCCTGGTGGGCCGCGAGATAGGCATTGATGTCTCTGAAAAAGTCGTGTTGCAGTACGTAGTAGCCGTAATTGACCTCGAAGACCAGGCTGTCGAGATTGGCAAGACTGACTTCCATGACATCCGCGCCCAGGGCCCGCACCTGCTCCATGGCAGCGTCGAATACCCGGGCGACTTCTTCATCTTCTTGATCCACCAGGCGTAATTCGCCCACGACGCCGACTCGCTTGCCACGCAGTGCATCGGGATTCAGTGAATCGGTGAACGGGGTATTAAAATGCCCGATGACCGCGGCGGTCTGCGGGTCAGCCGGGTCGTACCCGGTGGTGACATCCAGCAGCAGGGCCAGGTCCGTCACGTTGTGTGCCAGCGGCCCGCCGATGTCCTGCGTTGCCGACAGCGGAATGATGCCCGTACGGCTGGCGGCTCCTTGCGTTCCGCGCAAGCCCACCAGTGAATTGTGGGCGGCGGGAATGCGGATCGAGCCGCAGGTGTCGCTGCCCAGCCCCGCCACGGCGAAATTGGCCGCGACCGCGGCCCCGGTGCCCCCGCTGGAACCGCCGGGATTTCGCGTCGGGTCGTAGGGATTGCGGGTTGCCCCGAACGCGGAGCCGAGAGTTTCTGTGCCATAGGCAAATTCATGCATATTGGTCTTGCCGAGAATGACCACGCCGGCCGCCCGTAGCCGCCGGACCATCTCGGCGTCTTCATCGGGAGCAAATCCTGCCAGAGTGACCGAGCCTGCGGTGGTCGGCATACCCCGGGTCTGGTAGTTATCCTTGACCACGATCGGGATACCATGCAACGGACCTCGAGGCCCGCTCGCCTTTCGTTCACGGTCCAGGACGGCGGCATCTTCGCGGGCGGCAGGGTTGACCACCGCCATGCTGTTGAGCGAAGGCCCTTTCCGGTCGAATCGGGCGATCCGGTCCAGGTAGAAATCGACCAGTTCAACGGAACTGGTTTGTCCCGAACTGAGCGCGACCTGGAGTTCCAGGATCGACTTGTCCGATGGATCGAAATCCACCGCGTACAGAGGCTGACAGAGGAGGCAGATGGTCAGGAAGGTAAGAAGTCTGAAATTCAATTTCGTTCTCCAGTGTTTGAGGTCCGGGTACGGGTCATGGACGCAGCGCGGCAAATCCGCGTCATTCGAACTGAACCGATTTTCATCGACTACCCACTCGCCGGGAGTCTCGGACGGTCTGCGTACTCCGATGGGCTACCGGGCTGACTGCAAGTGTAAGCGAAACCTTGTGGATCCGACAAAGAAGGGGACGCGACGCCTTTGCCGTATCGGAATGCGGGGAACGTTTCCGCGGAAACACAGGTTTCGAAAAAAGGAAAAATTGGTGGGTCGTGTAGGATTCGAACCTACGACCAATGGATTAAAAGTCCAGTGCTCTACCAACTGAGCTAACGACCCCCGGGAAGAGGCGGAATTGTAGGGGAATTTGCCGGCTGGCTCAAGGTTTGCGGGTCTTTTTTAACGATATCGGGTTGGATCGGGAACCTGCGCTGCCCTGAAACCCTCTCTGCGTATCCGGCAGGAATCACAGACACCGCAGGCTTTTCCCTGCTCGTCCGCCTGGTAACAGGAAACCGTCAGGGCGTAGTCCACGCCCAGCTCGATGCCTTTTTTGATGATTCCGGCCTTGGCCAGGTCGATCAGCGGCGTGTGGATGGTCATCTCCCGGCCTTCTGCACCGGCTTTTGTCGCCAGGCGGGCCATCTGCTGGTAGGCAGCGATGAATTCGGGCCGGCAGTCCGGGTAACCGGAATAATCGACCGCGTTGACGCCGATGAAGATATCATCTGCGCCAAGCACCTCGGCATAGGCCAGCGCCAGGGACAACATGATGGTGTTGCGTGCAGGCACATAGGTGACCGGGATGCCGCTCGTTTCAGTCTCAGGGACCTCAATGTCATCGGTCAGGGCAGAACCTCCGATTCCACGCAGATCGAGCGGGAGAACCTTCAGTGGCACCCTGGCTGCATCTGTCACTCGCCTTGCGGCATCCAGCTCCGAACGGTGGCGCTGTCCGTAGTCTACCGATAGCGCGTAACAATCGAAATCCTGCCCTTGTGCGATGGCCAGGGCGGTCACCGAATCGAGGCCTCCGGAGACCAGCACCACGGCTCTCTTTTTTTCAACCATCGTGAATTCCAAATTTATTTACCGGGCGTGTCGCCCCACAACAACTTGTGAAGCTGAAGCTGGAATCTTACCGGTAAGCGGTCTTGCAGTATCCATTCCGCCAGCTTCCTCGCTTCCACCAATTCCCAGGCGGGCGAGAACAGGACATCACAATAAGAATCCAGACTGCGCTGGCGCAACTGCTTTTTTGCCCACTCGTAATCCGCACGGGAACAGATCACGAACTTGACCTGGTCGTTCGGCGTCAATTTTTCGAGATTAGCCCAAAGGTTTTTGTCTTCCTCTCCCGAATCCGGCGTTTTCAGGTCCATGACCCGGCTCACCCGCTGATCGGCCAGGCCGATGTCTGCCGCGCCGCTGGTTTCCAGCGAAACCCGGAAACCTTCGTCACATAACAGCGCCAGTAGTTCGGAACAACGTTTCTGTGCCAAAGGCTCACCACCCGTGATACAAACGTAAGGGGTTTCATGGCGCCGGATCTCGGCCAGGATATCGTCAAAGTGCATCCACACACCGCCGTGGAAGGCGTATTCGCTGTCGCAATAGGTGCAGCGCAGCGGGCATCCCGTGAGTCGTACAAATACGGTGGGAAGGCCTGCCTGGAGCGCTTCACCCTGGAGAGAATGGAAAATCTCCGTGATTTTCAGCATGCCCTCGCGGGATTCAGCCATTTTGGATGCTGGTTCCATTCAGGAATCCTGATCGCGACTGAAGCCGCTCCTACGGAAGCCTGGCCACGACTTGCTTCAATAGTGGCCTTCCATACGCATGCTGCGCAGGCGATTTTCCGCCAGGCGGGACAACGTGGTACCGGGGTATTGTTCCTGCACCTGGGTCAGGGCTGAGCGGGCGCTGTCCCACTGTTCCAACTCATAATAGGTGTAACCGATCTTGAGCAGAGCATCGGGCGCTTTCGGGCTTTCCGGGAACTGGCTGATCAGGGTCTCGAAAGAGGTCAGCGCGATATCGTAATTGCGGGTAACGTAATAGGATTCACCCAACCAGTACTGCGCATTGTCTGCGTACTCGCTATTGGGATACTGGTCGAGAAATGACTGGAAATCCTCCGCTGCATCGGCGTAGCGAAGTTCCTTGAGGGCCTGGAAAGCCTGGTCGTAGGCAGCTTTCTCATCCGCTGCCGACATCGGTGCTGACTGGCTTTGCGCCACGGGCTGTTCGATTGGCGTTACTTCGGACTGTGATTCCATTGCCCCGCGCACTTCGGGTTCATCCTGGGCCGGTGAAAGCACGGGTCCCTGCTGCGCTGTGACTGCCTGACCGGCTCCGACCATGGGTTGTGCGTTGCGCGTATCAGACAGGCGCTGGTCCAGGTCGAGGTACTGGTCGCGCTGCCGGCGCTTGAGATTTTCCAGTTCCGTGCTTTGCTCTTCCAGCCTGCCGCGCAGCATGCGGACTTCGTCCTGCAATTCCTGGACCTGGATGACCAGGTTCGCCATGGCGCTGGAGTCCGTTGCCTGGGCCATGGCCGGGCTTGAGGCCGAAGTGGATACGACAGTGGCCAGCACGAAGCTGGCCACCATGGCTTTGTAACGAATAACTCCAATCATGATCATTTAGCCGTGTAGACGATCTCCACGCGACGATTCAGTGACCAGCACTCTTCGTCACTCACACGGCAGACCGGACGTTCTTCACCATAACTGACAACTGTCAACTGGTTGCTGCTCGCGCCCTGTGCCGCCATCAATGCATCAACGGCGTTGCCGCGGCGTTCGCCGAGACCCAGGTTGTATTCACGTGTGCCGCGTTCGTCAGCATGACCTTCAAGCGTAACGCGGGCGCTGCCATGAGCCTTGGCATAAGCAGCGTGTGCAGAAACGATTCCGCGGTATTCAGGACGCACGGTTGATTTGTCAAAATCGAAATAGATCACGCGCTTTGAAAGCAAGCTCTCCGGATTATCGAAATTACGTGCATCGGCATAATCATGCGGATTGGGGGCAGCCGAAGTATCCACGTCGGTTTTTGGTGGTTCAGGCGCCGTCTCAGGGGTAGCAGGCTTGGCTTTTGGAGCCGTCTGACATGCTGCCAGGGTTAGTGCAATTAGTACTGCAAGGGCCAGTTTCCATGCGTTTTTCATTTCTTTCTCCAGATTTTTTTCTTTGAGTCGTCCACATCGACTTCTCTCAAAACTTATTAAAGTATTCTACCTGATTACAGGTGACCATGCCGGTTCCCGAACGTCGCCTTCACTTAAAATCAGTCTCTGCCTTACGTTTCCGTCTGCAGATACTGCAGACAGTACGCCCCGGCTGCCTTCCCGGGTTGCGTAAAGAATCATGCTTCCGTTCGGTGCAAAACTGGGGGATTCGTCAAGAGTTCCCGGTGTAAGTACAGTGAATCGTTCAGTTTCAATGTCCCAGACTGCTATACGATACTCGTTTCCTCTGCCTTGCGCTACAGCTATTCTGCGCCCATCAGGCGAAATACTGGCGCGGGCATTATAGTCGCCTTCAAGCGTTACTCGTTGAGGATTTCCACCCTCCGGTGAAACCCGGTAAATCTGCGGCCGGCCACCCCGATCCGAGGTGAAATAGATGTACCGCCCGTCGGGCGACCACACGGGTTCGGTGTCGATCGACCAGTGCTGGGTAACCTGGTTTGTGCGGCCTGTGGCCATGTCCCGAACATTGATTTCAGGATTGCCCGTACGGGAAAGCGTCAGGGCCATTCTCTTGCCGTCGGGTGAAAAGGAGGGCGCGCCGTTGATGCCTTTTCCGCTGGAAATCAGCTCGCGCGCTCCAGTGGAAACATCCTGCATGTAAATGGCGGAATTGCCCTGCTCGAATGAGACATAAGCAAGATGACGGCCATCCGGCGACCAGGCCGGTGACAGCAGCGGTTCGGGCGAACCCACAATGGATTGCGGGCCGAAACCGTCGGCGTCGGCGACGACCAGTTCGTAGCGCTGATCATTACCGAGGCCAGTGGCTGTGATGTAGGCAATCCGGGTGGAGAACGCGCCGGGTACGCCGGTCAGCGCTTCGTAGATCGAATCGGCCACGCGGTGTGCGCCGAAACGCAGATCACCCGGTCCCACCGTCGTGATGCGCGACAACAGCATTTCCTGGGTGTGAACATCGAACAACTGGTAGATCAGTTCATAGCCATCCCCATCAGGCGGTGTACGCACCTGACCGACCACGATGTAGTCGACTTTAAGAAGCCGCCAGTTACCGAACCTGATCGCTTCGCCATCCGTAGGTTTTTCCGCCATGTCCCCGACATCCATCGGGTCGAACAGTCCGGACCTATACAAGTCTCCGGAGATAATTTCATCAACCCGGGTGGCCGGCGCCGGATCGTTGGCCTGCCAGGCCATGGGAACGATCGCGATCGGCAAGGCGCTTGCGTTGCCGCTGATGATCTCGATTTCCAACTGGGCCTGGGCTGTCTGGAAAGACAGCGCCGCGATGAATATGAAGAGTAGTTTTTTCACGTTTCTAATCACCATCATAAATAAAGATAAAATCAATTTGTCTCTGGAATACGTCCTCGAAACCGCGGTAAGGAAGCGCCCCACCTCTTTCTACCGCCGCCAGAATGGATCTCCGCGTGGCCTCGTCGCCGTTGCATTTACCGGCAATGGCCGCCGAAATTACTTCCCCGCCCGGAATCTGCACGATCTTCAGGGTACACCGGAGACCAGGCTTGGCGGTAGGCGGCCGCAACCAGTTCTGCGTCACGAACGACTGGATAGCGGCCTGGTAGTTATCACTCAGGGTGGCCTGCTGACCCGCCCGAAACTCCCTGGCTTCTTCATCGGCCTTGCGCTTTGCGGCGGCTTCGCGCTGCAGTCGCTGTTGCTCCAGCAGGTCCTGTTCCTTGCGGGCCTCGGTCTGCTTGAGGCGTTCTTCATCCAGCTTTCGCTGCTTCTCCGCGGCCTCGCGCTGCTTCGTAATTTTCTCCAGTTCGCTTTGCTGCTTCAGGCGCTCCTCTTCCAGCTTGCGTTCGTTTTCCATTCTAAGCTTTTGCAGGCGGTCCTGCGCCTCGCGTTTTTTTTGTTCTTCCAGTTCTTTTTGCCGTTTTTCAGCTGCGTCCTTTTCTTTTTGTTTCTGCTGTTCTTTTTCGCGCTGCCTTTGGCGTTCGAGTTCCTCGTCACGCTGTTTGCGCCGCTCTTCTCTCTCTGCTGCTGCTTTTGCTTCGTCGCGCTGCTTCTTGATTTCGCTGGTGTCCACCATGACGGCTTCAATGGTCAGCCCGACAGGATTGGGCTTGCGGAAAGGCTCCCAGTGCATGGTGCCCAATACCACCAGCGCCGCCATCAGCACGTGCACGCCGATTGCGAGCGCGAATACCCGCAGTCGCGCATTGAATTCCTGCCAGGAAAACACGGCCTACTCCGCCGCTCCCTCCGGCCCCAGGCCAAGCTCCATCGGATCGCTCATCAGGCCGACCTTGGTTACCCCTGCCTTTTGCAGCAACACCATGGCGTTGTACACCTGGCCGTAATTGGCGCGTTCGTCACCGCCGACCAGAACCTGTATCTCCGGGTTCCGGCTGACGATGGCGGAGACCATCGTGACCAGGGATTCGGGGTCGATCAGGCCGCTGCTGGTGCCGTCGAGATCGCCTCCGGCATTGAGGTAGAGATCCCCGTTCTGCAATACGGTAATGACCAGCGGTTCGTCGTTTTCCTGGGTATCCATGGGTTCGGCGTCGGCCTTTGGCAGTTCCACTTCTACGCCCAGGTTCAACAACGGTGCGGTAATCATGAAAATCACGAGCAGAACCAGCATCACGTCGATATACGGCACGACGTTGATTTCTGCCATCGGGCGGCGGCGTCCCCTGACGGTGTCCATGGCTTTCTACTCCTCTTTGAGCAGGTGTGCCTGCCGCTGAAGGATGCTGGAAAACTCTTCCTTGAAGTTGTCGTACCGGACTTCCAGCCTTTCAACCTGGTTCGAAAAACGGTTGTAGGCGATCACTGCCGGGATGGCTGCAAACAAGCCCATGGCAGTCGCGACCAGGGCTTCGGAAATGCCCGGCGCCACCATCGCGATGGTGGCCTGGTTGACGTTCGCCAGCTGGTGAAAGGATGTCATGATGCCCCACACGGTACCGAACAGCCCCACGTACGGGCTGGTGGAGCCCACCGTGGCCAGGAAATTCAGATGATTTTCCAGTTCCTCCGCCTCTCGGGTCAGCGCAATCCGCATGGAGCGCTGAGAGCCTTCGACCATCGCAACCGGCCCCATCCTGCCTTGCTGCCGCATGCGCAGGAACTCGGAAAAGCCCGCATCGAAAATCCGCTCCATGCCCCGGGTCACCCGGTGTGCCCCGGTTATCCCTTCGTGCAGGGCAGTCAGATCGGTGCCGGACCAGAATTTTTCCTCGAACACGTTGGCGTCTTTTTCTGATTTCGCCAGGATTTGCCGTTTTCGGAAAATGATCATCCAGGAAGCCACTGAAGCCAGGAGAAGCAGCAGCATCACGCCCTTCACCATCAGGCTTGCATCCCAGATCAACTGCCAGATTTGTAAATCACTCTGCATGTTTATTTAACTCCGCCTTGATCCATTCCGGCATCCGCGCCGGTTTGAGACTGTCCGCGTGGAGCATGACTGCGCTGAGTTCCGCGATCGCTATCTCCACTCCATCTGAAATTCTTGTCATCACCTGCCGAAAACCCTGCCGCACGCCTTTCACCCACTGAAGTTCCGCACTCACCAGCAATTCATCGTCCAGCCGCGCCGCCTTGCGAAATTTCACATTGATCTCCAGCACCACCCAGATCAACCCGTGTTTTTCCCTGAGTTCAGTTTGTGAAACTCCCATGGCCCGCAACATTTCGGTCCGGGCGCGCTCAAAAAAATTCAGGTAACGCGAATGGTAAACGACACCCCCGGCATCCGTGTCCTCGAAATACACCCTTAGCTGCCAGACAAAAGGTTCGGTCTTTAGTTCACTCATTTCTTGTTGAACAGGTCATTGCCGGCACTGCCTGGCTGTTCCAGGCCAAAGTGCCGATAGGCCTTCGGGGTCGCCATCCGCCCGCGTGCGGTTCGGGTGATATAACCCTGCTGAATCAGGTAGGGTTCCAGCACATCCTCGACCGTACCGCGCTCCTCCGAAAGAGAGGCCGCTATGCTGTCGACACCGACCGGGCCGCCGTCGAAGTTCTCGATAATCATCATCAGCAAACGGCGGTCCATGGTGTCGAAACCCTGTTCATCCACGCGCAACATTTCCATTGCCAGGTCCGCAATCGACTGGTTGATGTGCCCGTCGCCCTTGACTTCGGCAAAATCCCTCACCCGCCGCAGCAGCCGGTTGGCAATCCGCGGTGTTCCGCGCGAACGCCGCGCGAGCTCCATTGCCCCTTCATTATCTATGGCAATCTGCAGAATCCGTGCCGATCGTGTGACAATCTGGGACAATTCCCCGGCGCTGTAAAACTCCAGACGCTCGACGATGCCGAAACGGTCGCGCAGCGGTGAGGTCAGCAGGCCGGCCCGCGTGGTCGCGCCGATCAGTGTAAACCGCGGCAGGTCAAGCTTGATGGAGCGGGCGGCCGGGCCTTCGCCAATCATGATGTCGATCTGAAAATCTTCCAGCGCCGGATACAGCACTTCTTCCACCACCGGCGACAGGCGGTGGATTTCATCGACGAACAGCACGTCACCCGGTTGCAGGTTGGTCAGCAGCGCGGCCAGGTCTCCAGCGCGTTCCAGCACCGGACCCGAGGTCTGTCGCAGGTTGACGCCCAGTTCATGGGAAATCACGTGCGCCAGGGTCGTCTTGCCCAGACCCGGGGGGCCGAATATCAGGGTATGGTCAAGCGCCTCTTTGCGGCGCTTGGCGGCCTCGAGAAAAATACCGAGCTTCTCCCGCATGGCGGGCTGCCCGATGTATTCATCCATGGTCCGGGGCCGGAGGCTTGCCTCCACCAAGAAATCATCGGCGCTGTCCTCGGGTGAGGTGATTCGCTCTTCTGCTTCGCTCATAGGGTTTTCACCATGGACTTCAGGGCAAGGCGAATGATTTCTTCGACGCCCATGTCCGGCTCGGCCACTGCCCTGACCATGCTGCTGGACTCTTGCGGCTTATAACCAAGGGCATTCAGAGCCGTGACCGCCTCGCTGACTGCGCTGGCGGGGGCAGCAGGCCGGCTTCCCGGCCCGGAAGCAGAGGCCATCGGTATCACGTCGAGTTTATCCCGCAACTCGATGATGATCCGCTCCGCCGTTTTTTTGCCGATACCGGGCAACCGGGTCAAGGCTGCGGAATCTTCTTCCGCCACGTAGCGCGCCAATTCTTCACTGCTGGCGCCTGATAATATGGTCAGCGCGAGTTTGGCCCCAATGCCGCTGATTTTGAGCAACTGGCGAAAAACGGTTCTCTGGGCTTCGCTGGAAAAGCCATAAAGCGTATGGCTGTCGTCCTTGATCGCGAGATGTGTCAGGACCACCACGGCTTGCCCGGTTTCCGGCAAATCGTAGAACACTGAAAGCGGCGCTTCCACTTCGTATCCCACACCGCCAACGTCGATCACCATCAGCGGTGGTAGCTTGTGAATCAGGGTTCCTGCCAGGCGTGCGATCATCTTTGTTCCAGGGCCTGCAGCCTTACCGCGGTCTGCTGTGTATGGTGGTGACATAATGCCACAGCAAGCGCGTCGGCGGCGTCTTCGACCGGCAATTCTTTAAGCTGCAGTAAAACCCTGATCATATGCTGGACTTGCACTTTATCCGCGCTGCCACGCCCGACGATGGCCTGCTTGACCGAGCGCGGGGAATATTCCGCGACCAGGACACCGCGGGAAACCACCGCGCAAATCGCGGCGCCGCGCGCCTGACCAAGCTTGAGGGCGGATCCTGCATTCTTACTGATGAAAACGGATTCAACCGCGGCTTCATCCGGAGAGAATTCTTCGACCAGTTCGACAATGCCATTGAAAATGATGCCCAGGCGTTGCGGAAACTCACCTCCGCCGGTCTTGATCACACCGCGGTGCAGGGCAACGATCGTGTCGCCGTGCACCTCGATGATGCCGAAGCCGGTGAACCGTGATCCCGGATCAATGCCCAGAATTCTCATCAATCGTCGTACGCCTCGTCGGGAATATCGGCGTTGGAGTAAACCGCTTGTGCATCATCCAGGTCTTCCAGGGCATCCAGCAAGCGCAGGACTTTCTGCCCGGCCTCGACGTCGAGTTCCACTTCGATCGTGGCCCGCATCGTGATTTCGGAATTTGCCGGCGCCAGGCCCGCATCCTCCATCGCGCTGACCACGTCGGAGTAGACTTCCGGCGAAGTAACCACCTCGATTGAACCGTCTTCTTCGGTCACGATGTCATCAGCGCCTGCTTCCATGGCGACTTCGAGGACACCCTCTTCCGGTGTCCCCGGCTCGAAGTTGAGCACGCCGATCTTGTTGAACAGGTAGCCCACCGAACCGTCCGTGCCCAGGTTGCCGCCGGCCTTGGAAAACGCATGCCGTACTTCGGCGACCGTTCGGTTACGGTTATCGGTCAGGGTATCCACCATCACGGCGACGCCGTTCGGCGCGTATCCCTCGTAACGGATCTCCTCGTAGGTGACGCCTTCGAGTTCACCCGCGGCCTTCTTGATGGTGCGCTCGATGGTGTCTTTGGGCATGTTCACCGCATTGGCTTTCTGTATCGCCAGGCGCAGACGGGGATTGGCGTCCGGATCACTGCCGCCTTCGCGCGCCGCAACGCTCAACTCACGGTTGATACGGGTGAAGATTTTTCCGCGCTTGGCGTCCACCGCCTTTTTACGGTGCTGGATATTGGCCCATTTACTGTGTCCGGCCATAAGAGAATTCCCTGGTAGATAGTCAAACGGGGTATTTTAACATGCGGCCGGCCAGTCGAAGCTACCCGTCCGAAGAAAACAGGCGACTTGCCGCGCTACTTCGGAAGAATACAGCATGCCCGTGTGGTTTACCGAAAGGAGGAGATGATCCTTGAGACCCGGAGTCCTGGTTTCGGCTACCGCCACTGTGCCGTCTCCGGGCTTTCCTGCCCCGCCCACCAGGCTGCCCAGGCCGATCGACCGGGTACCCGCAATCATGCCGGTTTCACGGCCAGGGGGAAGCCGCCCGTAACCCTGTTCAAGCGCTTCCTGAACCCGCCCCAACAGCTTTGCACCGCCCGGAATCCTGCTTGATCGGCGCGCCACGATACTGCCGTCCAGCGGGCTGCCCATCAGGACCACCCTTCCGGGCGGCAGGTCGCTGATCTCATTCAGCATATGCAGGGTCACCAGGCCTCCCAGGCTGTGACCGACAAAATGCACCTGTTGAGAAGTTGCCCGCCTGGCAAACCCCGCCAGTTCCCGGGCATGCGCATCAATCTGCCCGCTGGTGCTCGCATAGGCAAACCGCCGGACGGTGAACCCGCCAGCTTGCAGCTTCCGGGCGAGCCGGCCCATGGCCCAGGGGCCAAACCAGAGTCCGTGGACCAAAATGACTTCGGGACCCGATGCCATGGCTACCCTATGCCCCGCCGTTTTTTTCGGGACCGGGCCAGGGTTTCCGCTGAAACCATCAACAGAGCAAACCAGATACAGCCGAAGGCCACGGCATGCCCCCGCGTGAAAACTTCATCGTAAATGAATACCGAGAGCAGGAAGGTCAGCGAGGGCGCGATGTACTGGAAAAAACCTACTGTCGAGAGGCGCAGCGCCCGGGCCGCCACGTTGAACCAGACCAGCGGCAGGACAGTAACCAGTCCCGCCAACACCAGCAACACGTCGAGTCCCAGGTCACCAGTAGCGAAATCCAGGGAGCCGTTTTGTCTCGACCACACCATGAAGAGCAGGGCCGGGATCGCGAGCAGGAGCGTCTCCCACAGCAAACCTACCATGGGACCGACATCCAGCATTTTTCGGATCAGACCATAGAAGCCGAATGAAAAAGCCAGGCTGAGGGATATCCATGGTGGTGTTCCCAGGAACCAGCCGAGGTAAACCGTACCCGAGGCGGCGATCAGCACCCCGCCCGTCTGGATTGGCGTCAGCCGTTCTTTCAGAAACAGGAATCCCAACAGGAAGTTGACCAGCGGCCCGATAAAATATCCCAGGCTGGTTGCCAGGATCTGGTTGTTCACCACGGCCCAGACGAAGATTAGCCAGTTGAAAACCACCAGGATTCCGGAGAACAGGAGAACACCGATGGTCCGGGCGGGCAGGCGCATGCGCTGAAGGAAGGCCGCACGGTCTCGCAACCACAGGAAGCCCGCCAAAATGGGTATCGACCAGAGGATCCGGTGCGCAATGACTTCCAGCGGTGCTACCGACTGAAGCTGCTTGAAGTAGATGGGCGCCAGGCCCCACAGGATGTAGGCCGCCAGGGCGGCCGCTATGCCAATGTGCTCTGCGCTGTACTGCGGTTTATCCGGCCTCTGCTTCAACGGTCCTTGCTGACATTTTGAATGTGCAGTTCGGCCACCTGCTCATCCGGTATCGGCGATGGCGCTCCGGTCAGCAAGCACTGCGCCGTGGTGGTCTTGGGGAAGGCGATCACGTCGCGGATCGAATCCTCACCGGACATAATGGCCGCGACGCGGTCCAGCCCGAAGGCGATTCCACCGTGGGGCGGGCAGCCGTATTTCAGGGCGTCCAGCAGGAATCCGAATTTCTGCCGGGCCTCTTCCTCGCTGATTCCCAGCAGCTTGAACACAGCATCCTGCATATCCGGCTTGTGAATACGGATGGAGCCCCCGCCGATTTCAGCACCGTTGAGCACCATGTCGTAGCCCTTGGATAGCGATTTCGACGGGTTGGCCAGCAATTCGCCGGCGTCCGGTATCGTGGGCGCCGTGAACGGATGGTGCACGGCCATGTACCGGCCTGCCTGTTCATCGTATTCAAACATCGGGAACTCGGTCACCCACAGCGGACACCAGCCAGCAGCGACCAGCCCGAGATCCTGGCCGGTCTTGACCAGCAACTGGCCCATGAAATTGCTGACCGTTAACCATTCACCTGCGCCGAAAAACAGGATGTCTCCCGATTCCGCCCCGGTGGCGCCGGCAATACCCTGCCAGGCCTTCTCGTCCAGGAACTTGGCGATCGGGGACTGCAACCCCGCCAGGCCTGCTTTGGCGTCGTTGACCTTGATCCAGGCCAGGCCGCGAGCGCCGTAACGGCCCACGTAACCGGTGTATTCATCGATCTGTTTGCGTGACAACTCCGCCCCGCCCGGCACACGAAGAGCAGCCACGCGGGAATCGCCGTCATTGGCCGGTCCGGAAAAAACCTTGAACTCAACATGGGCGACATACTCATCAACCGTCACCAATTCCATCGGGATGCGCAGGTCGGGCTTGTCGGAACCGTAAATATCCATCGCATCATGCCAGGTAAGACGTGGGAACGGCGACGGCAGGTCGACGTCCAGCGCGTCTTTGAACACTTCACAGATCATTTTTTCCGCCAGGTCCTGCACGTCGGCTTCTTCAACAAAAGCCATCTCGATATCGAGTTGCGTAAACTCCGGTTGACGGTCAGCGCGAAGGTCCTCGTCACGGAAGCAGCGGGCAATCTGGTAGTAGCGGTCCATGCCGGACATCATCAGCAACTGCTTGAACAGCTGGGGTGATTGCGGCAGGGCGAAATACTGGCCTGCATGCACCCGGCTGGGCACCAGGTAGTCACGCGCGCCTTCCGGGGTCGCCTTGGTCAGGATCGGCGTTTCCAGTTCCGTGAACCGCGCCTTGTCCAGGCTCTTACGGATCGCCTGGTACATGCGCGCCCGGGTGCGCAGGTTGTGCTGCATGCGCGGGCGCCGGAGGTCCAGGTAGCGGTACTTGAGACGAATCTCCTCGCCGTCTTCATCGGTCATCATCAGCGGCATCGGAGCGGACGCATTCAGCAATTCCACCTTGTCGGCCACCACTTCGATTTTTCCGGTGGCCATGGCATCATTCCACTGGCTTTCCGGGCGCAGCCGGACCCGGCCCGCGATGCGCACGCAGTATTCGTTGCGCAGCGCTTCAGCGTCGCCAAATGCGGGGCTTTCGGGCTCCACAACGACCTGCACGACCCCGGCGTGGTCCCGCAGGCCGATGAATATCAGGCCGCCAAGATCCCTGCGCCGATCGACCCAGCCACAAAGCTGGACGGCCTGGTCAGCCAGTTGTTCGGTTACTTCGCCACAAAGGTGTGTACGCATGTTCTGGGCTCCCGGTGAGCGTGTTTGATGGTGAGTTCAGTCCGCGCCGGACTTGGTTGCAGCAGGTTTCGGCTCGGGGGACTTCTTCGTTTCTACAGGCTTGTCGGCCGTCTTGACACTGGCTGGGCTCCCGGAGTCATGCAGGTTTTTTTTGCTGCCCTTTTTGAAATCGGTTTCATACCAGCCCGCACCCTTGAGACGAAAACCGGCAGCCGACACCAGGCGCTGCAATGCCGGTTTGCCGCATTCCGGGCATTCCAGCAGCGGTTCATCATTGATTCGCTGCAGCTTTTCGAGGCTGCAGCCACAAGCTTCGCATTGGTATTCGTAAATCGGCATATCGGCACACCCTGGTAAAACCGGTTAATTATAAGTGAAGAGTGCCTAGATGGGGACTCTGGCTGCCGTTTTCTACAACCCGCCCAGCAAGCGGTCTGATATCATTTGAAGTTTGGATCAAAGCCTTATTTGCGGAGTAAAAAGCATGAAAGCCCTTCACTTCCTGAGCATTGCCGCACTGTTGCTTCTCGCAGCCTGCCAACAGGCGGAACCCCCGCCCCCCGCGGAGGCCATCGACGAACCGGTGAAAACGGTCCGCGAAATGACGGCAGAGCCCGCCGTGGAGCAACCCTCGCGTTTTGAAATCTACGCCACGGTGCGGCTGACCGCAGATCTCAGTCACCTGAGCGATCGGCAGAAACAGATGATCCCTCTACTGATTGATGCGTCCAGGATCATGGATGACCTGTTCTGGCTGCAGGCCTACGGTGACAAGGCGCCTCTCCTGGCGTCCATCGAAGACCCTTTGATTCGCCGTTTCGCGGTGATCAACTACGGCCCCTGGGACCGCCTGGCGGCTGATCAGCCGTTCATCGAGAGCGCCGGACCCAAACCGCCGGGCGCGCAGTTCTATCCACCCGACATGAGCCGGGAAGAATTTGAAGCCTGGGGCCAGGAAGGAAAAGACGGCCAATACTCGCTGGTGAAACGCAATGAAGCCGGTGAGTTGTACCTGGAGCCTTACAGTGTGGCCTATGCCGCGCAACTGCAGGAGGCCGCAAACCTGTTGCGCCTGGCCGCCGAACTGGCCGATGACCCCGAATTCGCCAACTACCTGTTGATGCGGGCCTCAGCGCTGGAAACCGACACGTTCCAACCGTCGGACATGGCCTGGATGGAGATGAAGAACAACCCGGTTGAACTGGTCATTGGACCCATCGAATCCTACGAGGACCAGTTGTTTGGCTACCGCACCGCCTACGAGTCCTACGTGTTGATCAAGGACCTGGAATGGAGTGAACGGCTGGCGCGGTTTGCGCAGTACCTCCCGGAATTACAGACTGGCCTGCCGGTAGCGGAAGCCTACAAGCAGGAAATGCCGGGCTCGGACGCCGACCTGAACGCCTACGATGTCGTTTATTACGCCGGGCATTCCAATGCCGGCAGCAAAACCATCGCCATCAACCTGCCGAATGACGAGGAAGTACAACTGGCCAAGGGCTCGCGCCGCCTGCAGTTGAAAAACGCAATGCTGGCCAAGTATAACCAGATCCTTGTCCCGATTTCGGACATGCTGATCGCGGAGGATCAGCGGCAGCACATCACCTTCAATTCTTTCTTTGGCAACACGATGTTCCACGAGGTTGCCCATGGCCTGGGCATCAAGAACACTCTGACTGGCCAGGGTACTGTGCGCCAGGCCTTGAAAGAGCATGATCCGGCGCTGGAAGAAGGCAAGGCGGACATCCTGGGGCTGTACATGGTGCAAAAACTGCGCGAAAAAGGCGAAATCACCGACGGTGAGGTAATGGACGATTACGTCACCTTCCTGGCCGGCATTTTCCGCTCGGTCCGTTTCGGCGCCAGCAGCGCACACGGCAGGGCGAACATGATCCGCTTCAATTTCTTCGAGCAGGCCGGCGCCTTCAGCCGTGACGGGGAAACCGGAACCTTCCGCGTTAACCGGGAAGAATTCGAACAGGCTGTGCGCGATCTCGCAAACCGCCTGTTGACGCTGCAGGGCGACGGAGACTATGCAGCTGTCAATGCCTTTGTCGCGGAAATGGGCAATGTCAGTCCCCAGCTCCAGGCTGACCTTGACCGCCTGGCGGCGGCAGCCATCCCGGTGGATATCGTTTTTGAGCAAGGCGCAGGGGTGCTGGGCCTGTAACCCGGAATCATATCGATGGGCCAAAGAATTGTCGTCAAGATCGGCAGCCAGGTTCTGTGTGACCCGAACGGGGCGCTGAACCACGAGGTGCTGGGAAGGCTGGTGGACCAGGCCAGCTTGCTGGCTGCTGACGGCTGGCAGGTATTGATCGTTTCGTCGGGCGCCGTGGCCGCCGGACGGGGGATTCCGGCTGTTCAACTGAAGCGCATCAATGACCCGGTTACCCGCAAACAGGTAATGGCTGCGACCGGACAGGTTCGCCTGATGGAAACTTACCGGGCACTGTTCCAGCAACACGGCCTGACCATTGCCCAGGTCCTGACCAGTAAAAGCGACTTCCAGACACGCCGCCATTACCTCAATATGCGCGGCTGCATCGAGGCTTTGCTCACCGCCGGTATTGTTCCAATCGTGAACGAGAACGATGTTGTGGCAATTACCGAGCTGATGTTCACCGATAATGATGAACTCGCCGGCCTGCTGGCGGGCATGGTCAATGCGGACCTGCTGTGCCTGCTCAGCATGGTGCCGGGCGTGTTTGACGGTGACCCCGATGACCCGGCAACCCGCTGTATAGCTACCTGGGACGAAGCGAAATACCAGATGGAAGACATCGTGCTGCGCGGCACCTCGGCGCTGGGGCGTGGCGGCATGCACAGCAAGCTGGCGATTGCGCGGAAAACGGCGAAACTGGGCACGGAGGTCGTTATTGCCGATGGCAGCGACCCGGATATCCTGGTAAAAGTCACCGGCGCACAGAGCGCCGGCACTCGGTTTCCCGCCATGGGCGATGCTTCACCTGCCAAGCGCTGGCTGGCCAGTGCCGATGATCATGCCGCCGGTTTTGTGACCGTCAACGAGGGCGCCGAGGCGGCCCTGCTGGATAAAAACCACCTGGCCAGTCTGTTACCGGTGGGGATCGAGTCGGTCGAAGGGCCGTTCAAGGATGGCGACGTGATACAGATTCGCAACCTTTCGGGCAAAGTACTGGGTTGTGGCCGGGCCCGTTACAGCCACGAAGAAGCCAGCCGCCTGAAAGGCCAGCGCGGACAGAAAGCGCTGGTGCATTATGACTACCTATTCCTTGTCGATTGACGGAAACAGCAGCATGAATGATCAACAGGACTATCTGAACCAGGGCCTCAAACAGGCGCGTGAAGCCGCTCGTGAATTGGCCGGTTGTGACGATGCGACCATCCGGGCCGTTCTGTTTGACCTGGCGGACCGGGCGCTGGACGTCTCCGAAGATATTCTTGCGGCGAACCGGCTCGACCTGTCCCGGATGCCGGAAAGCGATCCCAAGTATGACCGCCTTCTGTTGAATCCGGCGCGCATCCAGGCCATTACCGATGACCTGCGCAGCGTCGCCAACCTGCCCACACCGGTCGGCGAAGTACTGGAGCAGCGTCGGCTGGACAACGGCCTCGAACTCAGCAAGGTGCGCGTGCCGATGGGGGTGATCGCCGTTATTTTCGAATCACGTCCCAACGTGACGTTTGATGTCTTTGCGCTGTGCCTGAAAACCCGCAACGCCTGTGTCCTCAAAGGCAGCAGCGACGCGCATGACACCAACGGCGTGGTCGTAAAGTTAATGCATGAAGTCCTTCGAAATCATGGGATCAATCCCGCTGCGGTGTTCCTGGCGCCGCCCGAGCGTGAATGGCTGCCGCAGATTCTGCAGGCCGTGGGATACATTGACCTGGCCATCCCGCGCGGCTCTAAGGGGCTGATTGATTTCGTCCGCGACAACGCACGGATTCCCGTCATCGAGACCGGCGCCGGCATTGTGCATACCTATGTTGACGCCAGCGCTGACCTGGGCAAGGCAAAGTCGATCATCACCAACGCCAAGACCCGGCGGGTCAGTGTCTGCAACGCGTTGGATACCCTGGTGCTGCACCGCGACCTGCTGTCTGAATTACCCGAATTGATGGCAGAAATGGGGGCAAGCCACCAGGTCGAGGTTTTCGCGGACGACCAGGCGTTCGAGGCGCTGAAAGGGCGCTACTCCGGACCGCTGCGACACGCTGAAAAGCAGCATTTCGGACAGGAATTCCTGTCATTGCGGCTATCGGTCAAGACCGTTGCGAATTTCGATGAGGCGCTTGCGCACATTCACCGCTACAGTTCCAGGCACTCCGAAGCCATCGTCGCGGAAGACCCGGACGTGATCGAGCGTTTCCTCAACAGCGTCGACGCAGCAGCCGTGTACGCCAATGCCTCCACCGCTTTTACCGATGGCGGTCAATTCGGCATGGGCGCTGAAATCGGCATCAGCACGCAAAAACTGCACGCGCGCGGGCCGATGGCCCTGCCCGAACTGACCAGTTACAAGTGGATAGTCCGCGGGAGCGGCCAGATCCGTGCCGTGAACTGATGGCGAAAGTCATGGTTTTTCAGCATGTGCCAGCGGAACCGCTTGGCACACTCGACCCGATGCTCCGCAACCGCGGCCACCGTATTCGATACGTCAATTTTCACCGGGATCCCGACGCCAGGCCGGATGTCAGCCGCTACGATGCGCTGATTATCCTCGGCGGGCCGCAAATGCCCGACCAGGGAGATATCCACCCGCATCTAAACGTGGAAATGCGCTGCATTGAAGAAGCCCTGAAACGCGAAATCCCGGTGCTGGGCATCTGCCTGGGCGCGCAGCTGCTAGCCTATACGCTGGGCGGCGGAGTCCGCCCTATGAAGGAATGGGAAATCGGCTGGTATGACCTCGAGCCCACACACCAGTCCGCGGCCGACCCCATGTTCTGCGCACTGGTCGAACCACATGCTGTTTTCCAGTGGCATGGCTACACGTTTGACCTGCCCAGGGAAGCAGTTCACCTGGCACAGTCACAGACCTGTACTAACCAGGCCTTTCGGTACGGGCATAACGCTTATGGCCTGCAGTGTCACCTGGAGCTGGACGAACGCCTCATCAACCGCTGGCTGAACCTGCCGGAATACGCTGAAGATATCGAACGCCATGGAAGTCGTGGAAACGCGGCTGCCATTCAAAAACAGACCCACGAGTTGATTGGACAATCGGCGGCGCTCAGCTTTGAAATGTTCGGCCAGTTCCTGCACCCACTGGGAGAGCGCAACAGCCGGCATGTGCTGCCGTCACGCTGAAGGCCGGCTTCCGCATGTTTTAAGATCAAATTCAACTATGCTCATAAGGTAGCAATGATTCCAGGAGAAGATCCGATGAAAAAACTTGGCTTGTCCGAATGGGCTGCCGTAGCGGAAATTGCCGGCACGATTGGCGTGGTAATTTCCCTGTTGATGGTGGTCTACAGCCTGAACCAGAACACGATCGCCATCAGCGGCCAGGGCGTCAACGATATCTACGACGGTTACCGGGAAATGCAGCTCGCGATGATCGAGAACCCCGAAATGGTCATGATCACCAAGAGAGGAATGGCGGATTTCGATTCGTTGTCGGAATCGGACCAGGAGCTTTACAAACTTTATGTTGCGATGAACCTCGACCTTTGGGATCGGATGACAACGCGGGAAAGAGAAGGCCTGATCAGCCCCGAAACTTCCGAGGCCTGGCACGCCTTCTTCCGTGAATGGACTTCCCGAAACGTCAGCCGGGCACTCTGGGAGCAAGAGAAGTGGGGGTGGCCTGGTGCCTGGTTTCAACAACAGGTTGAGGCGCAGCTGACTCACTGAGTGGCAGCAGCGGATTTATCCGCGACAACACTCCCCACATTGTGAGGAGGGAGTGGCCTTGCCCTGTTCAGGACAATAACACGCCGGGAGCGTGTTACTAGCACAGGCAATGAAGGCGGGGCGGATTTCCCGCAGGGAAAGAAGTACCGCCGGAATGCCGTCGTGCGTGCACATGGATGTCTTGAGCGTGTCCTGAACAGGGCAAGGTCGCTCCCGACTGTGACAGGGGACTCGATCGCGGATGAATCCGCTCCTACTTGAATGTAAAGCGCCCGTCTTTCACGTCCACCTTGATCGATGCGCCCGGCTTATAAGCGCCGGACAGAATCTTCTGCGCCAGCGGGTTTTCAATTTCGTTCTGGATAGCACGTTTTAGCGGACGCGCTCCGTAAACGGGATCAAAACCGGCATTGCCGAGCAACCCCAGGGCCTCGTCCGAAATTTCCAGCGTAAATCCATGCGTTTCCAGGCGTTTCTTCAGGTGCCCGAGTTGGATACCGGCGATCAGCTTGATCTGTTCCAGGTCCAGCGGGTGGAACACCACCATGTCATCGACGCGGTTGATGAATTCCGGCCGGAAATGCTGGCCTACAACATCCATCACGGCCGCTTTCATCTCTTCGTAACTTTCACCTGACATGGCCTGAATTCGCTGCGAACCCAGGTTCGATGTCATTACGACCACCGTGTTGCGGAAATCCACCGTGCGGCCGTGGCCATCCGTCAGTCGGCCGTCATCCAGCACCTGCAGCAGGATGTTGAACACATCTGGATGGGCTTTTTCGATTTCGTCCAGCAGGATGACCGAATAGGGCCGGCGGCGAACCGCCTCGGTCAGGTATCCGCCCTCTTCGTAACCGACGTAACCCGGAGGCGCACCGACCAGCCTCGCTACCGAATGCTTCTCCATGAACTCGGACATGTCGATCCGCACCATGGCCTCTTCAGTGTCAAACATGAACCCGGCAAGGGCCTTGCACAGCTCGGTTTTGCCGACGCCGGTCGGGCCCATGAACAGGAAGGAGCCAATCGGGCGGTTGGGATCGGAAAGTCCGGCCCGTGAACGCCGGATGGCATCGGATACGGCACTTACCGCTTCATTCTGCCCGATCACCCGCGTATGCAGGCTTTCTTCCATCCGCAGCAGTTTGTCGCGCTCACCTTCCAGCATGCGCGACACGGGAATCCCGGTCCAGCGCGAAACCACTTCAGCAATTTCGTCCTCGGTCACCTGGGTGCGCAGTAACTGGAAATCACCCTGTTCACCTTTCTCAGCGTCCGCCAGCTGTTTCTCCAGTTCGGGTATCTTGCCGTATTGCAGTTCGGACATCCGTGCGAGATCCTGTGCGCGCATGGCAGTTTCCAGCGCAGCGCGGGTTCTTTCCAATTCCTCCTTGATATGGGTAGTGCCCTGCACTGCCGCTTTTTCGGACTTCCAGATCTCGTTCAGGTCGGAAAATTCCCGCTCCATCCCGGCAATATCGGCCTCGAGTTCTTCCAGGCGTTTGAGGGACGCCTCGTCGGATTCTTTCTTGAGCGCCTCGCGCTGGATCTTTTGCTGGATCAAACGGCGCTCCAACCGGTCCAGCGCCTCGGGCTTGGAATCGATCTCCATGCGGATGCGCGAGGCCGCCTCGTCCATCAGGTCGATGGCCTTGTCCGGCAGTTGCCGGTCGCTGATATAGCGGTGTGATAAGGTCGCCGCGGCAACCAGGGCCGGGTCGGTGATGTTTACACCATGGTGGACTTCGTAGCGCTCCTGCAGGCCGCGAAGAATCGCAATGGTGTCTTCGACGGAAGGCTCACCAACGAATACTTTTTGGAAGCGGCGCTCCAGGGCCGCATCTTTCTCAACATATTGACGATACTCATCCAGCGTTGTCGCGCCGATGCAATGCAGCTCTCCCCGCGCCAGGGCGGGTTTCAGCATATTGCCGGCGTCCATCGAACCCTCGGCCTTGCCGGCGCCCACCATGGTGTGAATCTCGTCAATAAACAGGATGATATTGCCTTCCTGCTTGGCCAGGTCGTTCAGAACGGCTTTCATTCGTTCCTCGAATTCGCCCCGGAATTTGGCGCCGGCAATCAAGGCGCCCATGTCGAGGCTCAGAACCCGTTTGCCGCGGATGCCATCGGGACATTCGTTGTTGATGATGCGCTGAGCCAGGCCTTCCACGATGGCGGTCTTGCCCACACCGGGTTCGCCGATCAGCACCGGGTTATTCTTGGTGCGGCGCTGCAAAACCTGGATGCAGCGACGGATTTCCTCGTCGCGCCCGATCACCGGGTCCAGCTTGCTTTGTTCGGCCCGCTCGGTCAGGTCAATGGTGTACTTCTCCAGTGCCTGGCGGTTCTCCTCCGCGTTGGGGTCATCCACCTGCTCTCCGCCGCGCATGTCGTCAATGGCCTTCTCAATCGCCTCGCGATTGGCTCCGGCCTGGTTCAGAATGTCGGCCAACGCGCCCTTGAGATCCAGCGCCGCCAGGATAAACAACTCGCTGGCGATGTATTGGTCACCGCGCTTCTGCGCCAGCTTGTCGGTGTGGTTCATCAGCTTGATCAGGTCATTGGAAAGGTTGATTTCACCTTCCGCTCCGCTGACCCGGGGCAGACTCTCCAGGCGCTCACCCAACTGGGACCGTAACTGGTTGACCCTTACGCCGGACCGGGCCAGAAGATGACCCGTCGAACCGCCTTCCTGGTCCAGCAGGGCCGTCATCACGTGAACCGGCTCAATCATCTGGTTATCCAACCCGTTGGCCAGGCTCTGGGCGTCCGCAAGAGCTAGCTGAAACTTACTGGTCAGTTTGTCCATCCGCATGAGAATATCCTCAAATTCAATACTCACAATTTGTGGGCGGGAGCCCCGGGAATCAATACAAACGTAGGAGCGGCTTCAGCCGCG
>JAHEFT010000010.1:0-10076 GCA_024640025.1 Chromatiales bacterium | reverse complement strand
TTTCGTAGTAGGTGGCGAACAGCCGGTCGAGGTCGGCCACGGGGGTGCGCTCGTCTACCTTGTGGATGGTGGAGTTGATCAGGCCCAGTTCCAGGACCTCGCAACCGAGCGGCGCCATGTGGCGGCCATCCGAGGTACCACCGCCGGTATTCAGATCGGGCGAGTGGCCGAGGATGTCCTCGACTGCGCCAACCACCGCCTGCCGGAGTTTGCCGGCCGGACTGCGAAACGGCTCACCCATGATCTGCCAGCCAATTTGATAGTTTTCGATTTCGTGCTTGCGCAGCATGTCCTCGAAACGGGATTGGATCACTTTGGCCGGCGAGCCAGGCCCGTTCCGGAAATTGGCGAGCAGTTCCACGTCGGCCGGCGTCACGTTGCCGGCTCCTGTGCCGGCTTTCATATAGGCGACCTGGCAATGGCTGGCGGGGAAGTCCCCGTCGCCGTTGTCCCATTGCTGGTTCACGAGATCGTCCAGGAAGGGGGCAATCCGGTGCACCGGGTTGTCGAGGTTCTCGGGGAATGCCGTGTGTCCCTGGATTCCGTTGACCTTGAGACGGACATAAATGGAACCACGCCGGCCCACGCGAACGGTGTCGCCAAGGGTTTTCTGGCTGGAGGGTTCGCCAACCAGGCAATAGTCCGGCTGTTTTCCCCGGCGCTTTAATTCTTCCGCGACCTGCACAATCCCGTCGACTGCCTCACCTTCTTCGTCTGAAGTGAGCAACAGGCCGATTTGCCCGGCGTGATCAGGGTGCTGAAGTGCGTAGGTTTCCAGCGCCACGACCATCGCCGCGACTGCGCCCTTCATGTCGGCCACGCCCCGGCCATACAGTTCACCGTCCTTCTGGTCCGGGTGAAACGGCAAAAAGGTCCAGAGTTCTTCCGGACCGGTCGGAACCACGTCGGTATGTCCCAGGAACCACAGTGATGGTGAACCATAGCCGCGGGTAAACAGCACATTACTGACCTCTCCACAATAGAACCACTCGACGTTGAACCCGAGTGGCAGCAAACGCTCGGCAATCAAGCGCTGGCAGCCGGCGTCATGCGGTGTTATCGACGGCCGGGCCGTCAGTTCCGTGGTCAGGTTGAGTACTTTGGACATGATCAGATGGTCACTCGATATTGCGCAGTATCTCGTTCACGCCGGTACTGGCACGGGTCTTCTCATCCACTTGTTTTACGATGACGGCGCAGTAAAGGGAATGACTTCCATCGGCCGCTGGCAGCGAACCGGGCACGACCACCGAGCCCGCCGGAATCCGGCCGCGGTGTATTTCGCCGGTTTCCCGGTTATAGATACGGGTGCTCTGACCGATATAAACGCCCATGGACAGCACGCTGCCCCGCTCCACGATCACCCCCTCCACGACCTCGGAACGTGCGCCGATGAAACAGTCATCCTCGATGATGGTCGGGTTGGCCTGTAATGGTTCGAGCACACCGCCGATCCCTACCCCGCCGGAAAGGTGAACATTGGATCCGATCTGGGCGCATGAGCCCACAGTGGCCCAGGTATCGACCATGGTGCCGTTGCCGACATAGGCGCCGATGTTGACGTAGCTGGGCATCAGCACTGCATCGTGGCCGATATGCGCGCCGCGGCGCACGGTCGCCGGCGGCACAATCCGCGCACCGACGCTGTCAATACCCGGGCCGGATTCCTGGCTCCAGCGCAACGGCAGCTTGTCATAGAAACGCGTGTAGCCGGCCTCGATCACCTCGTTTTCGTGCAGCCGGAAAGACAACAGCACGGCCTTTTTCAGCCATTGATTTACTTTCCACTCGCCGGGCTCGCCCATCGGTTCAGCTACCCGGTAACGCCCGGCCTCGAGTCCGTCCAGGCACGTCTCGACCGCGTGTTTCAACTCGGCAGGCGCCTTGCCGGGAGACAGGCTGCTGCGTTGTTCCCAGGCATTTTCGATCATCTCTCTCATCACTGATTAACCTTCTTCAATACTGTTCCGGATGGATTCGGCCAGCGTTTCCCTGGCCCCGCTGGTGAGCGGCTGATGCTCTGCGTCACTGATCAGGAACGTGTCTTCGACACGCTCGCCGAACGTGGCGATCCGGGCATTGTGAACCTGTACACCCTGGGAAAAAACAGCCGTCGCGATCCTCGATAACAGGCCGGGCCGGTCATTGCAGCGGATATGCAGCACTGTACCGTCACCGTCCGGATCCTTGTCAAAGCGGATTTCGGGGTTGGATGAAAAGTGACGCAGACGCCGCGGCATGCTGCGGTTCACCGGAGCGCGGGGTTTGCCGTCCCTGGTCGCCGCTTCAAGACGTCGCACCAGTTCCGCCGCGTCAACCGGGTTCACCACGTCGCCGTGCTGATCCATCAACTGGAACAGGTCGTAGCTTCTGCCGTCTTTGGTCGTCAGCACGCGGGCTGACATGACGTCCAGGCCCATCTCATCCAGGGTCGTGGTGATCGAGGCGAACAGGCCGTCATGATCGGGTACGCAAACCAGCAATTCCGAAACACCGTGCGGTTGCACCGGGCGCATCGAAATGCACCGTTCGCCATTGCCGCTGGAAACCACCGATTCGGTGGTCCATTCGAGCTGATCCGGGCTCAGGCGCCAGAAAGCATATTCAGGCAGGGTTTCCCAGAGATTATTGATTCGCTCCGTGACCGCTCCCCGCCGAATCAGGCGGCTCAGAGCAGCCGCACGGGTTTCCCGGATTCGGGTAGCGCGTTTGATCGGGTTCTCGAGACCCCGCCTGAGCGCATCGCCGGCAGACAGGTAGAGTTCCCACAGTAACTTGTTTTTCCAGTTGTTCCAGAGCTTGGGGCTGGTCGCCGCAATATCGGCCACCGTCAGCAGATAGAGATGATCCAGATAACGTGTGTTTCCGACCTGTTCGGCGAACTCCTGGATATTAACCGGGTCCGACAGGTCTTTTCTCTGCGAAGTCTGGGACATCATCAGGTGATGCCTGACCAGCCAGGAGACCATGTCGCGCTCGGCCGGTTCGATATCCAGCATGGCGCAAAAGGCTTCGGCATCCACCGCTCCGAGTTCTGAATGGTCACCCCCGCGCCCCTTGGCGATATCGTGAAAAATGGCGGCCAGGTAAAGCAGCTCAGGCTTGGCGATCCGCTTGAACACGGAACGCGCGTGCGGGAATCGTTCCTTGTACTTACCGTAGGCGAAACGGCGCAGGTTGCGCACGACAAACAGCGTGTGCTGGTCAACCGTGTACACGTGAAACAGGTCGTACTGCATCCGCCCCACGATATTGCCAAAAACAGGAATCAACGCGGCCAGCAAACCATACCGGTTCATCCGTCGCAGCTGCGTGTACACCCCCTCGGGCTGGCGCAGCAGCTGAAGGAAACAGGCATTGACCTGTTCATTGCAACGGAACTCTTCGTCCACCAGGTACAGATGATCCCGAATAGACCGGATCGTTGACGCCGTTATCCCCGCCAGGGTTTCTTCCCGCGCCAGCAACACGAAAAGCTCCATCAGCGCCACCGGCCTGTCGCGGAAAACAGCTTCGTTGCGCAACTCGACAAACCCGTTGCGGGCCTGGAAATCCGGGTCCAGTTCAACCACTTCGTCCTGCCCGTTCGTCAACAGGGCTTCCTGGAACAATTGCAGCAGGCTCTCGTTCAGGCGCTCCAACCGCATCACGGTCCGGTAATACAATTGCATGAACTGCTCCACCGCCAGGCTGGTGGGACTGTCCTTGAAACCAAAACGTTCGGCAATCTGGCGCTGGAAATCAAACAGCAGGCGGTCTTCGGCCCGGCCGGCGAGCAGATGCAATGCGTAGCGAACACGCCACAACAGGTGCTGACCGCCCACCAGGTCACTGTGTTCCGGTTGACTGAGATAGCCGTGCTGCACCAGGCCATGCAGGGTTTCAGCGCCAAGGTGCCTGCGCGCCACCCAGGAAATCATCTGGATATCGCGTAACCCACCCGGACCTTCCTTGATGTTGGGTTCCAGGTTGTAGGCAGTGTCGTGGTAGCGCTCATGGCGTTGTTTCTGCTCTTCAAATTTCGCTGCGAAAAATGTCTTGCCGCTCCACATTTGATCGGTGGAAGTCGCTTTGAGCAGGCTGTTCTCCAGCTCCATCGAGCCAGCGAGCAGCCGGGACTCCATGAAACAGGTTACGGTCACGACGTCGCCGGCCGCGTCCTCGGCGCACTCGGAAACGGTGCGGACACTGTGGCCCAGGTAAAAGCCGGCGTCCCACAAAAGCTGGACAAATGCTTCGACCTGACCCCTGAGAAAATCCCTGTCAATGCTGTCATCCAGCAGGATTAACAGGTCGATGTCCGAGTGGGGATGCAATTCCCCGCGACCATAACCACCCACCGCCACCAGGCTGACGTCATTGGTAAAAGGGACGAGCTTTTTCCAGGCCAGGAGCAATAACTGTTCCACGACCCAGGCGCGGGAATGCACGAGTTGAACGACATCCTCGCCGCTCCAGAAACGATCGGCCAGCAGCGCATCCGCCTGTTCCATGGAGGAGCGGAGAAATTCGCGCAATTTCGCAATTTCCTTGCCCGCGCTTGCGCTGTCCAGGTCGATGACCCCGGCGCCTTCCATTTTTTCGACCTGCTCCAGGTCCAGGCAACCCTCGGTAGCCGGTAGCGCGGCCAGTCGTCCATGCATGGTCAGAGATCATCCCCTGGCAGGCGGGTCAGCACATCGTATCCGTCTTCGGTCACGGCAATGGTGTGCTCCCACTGGGCGGAAAGGCTGCGGTCACGGGTCACAACGGTCCAGCCATCAGGCAACAGCTTGGTGTCGCGACGGCCGAGGTTGATCATGGGTTCGATCGTGAACACCATGCCCGGCACCAGGATTTCCCCGGTATCGGGACGGCCGTAATGCAATACTTGTGGATCCTCGTGGAATCCCCTGCCGATACCGTGGCCGCAGTATTCACGCACCACCGAACAGCCCTGGCCTTCCGCGTAGCGCTGAATCGCGTGACCGATATCACCCAGCCTGATACCCGGCTTGACCATTTCGATACCGGTCACCATCGAACGATAGGCGATATCGCTGATTCTCTGGCCCTTGATGGTCGGCGTTCCGACCTGGAACATCTTGCTGGTATCGCCATGCCAACCGTCCTTGATTACGGTGATATCGATGTTCACGATGTCACCGTCTTTCAATTTTTTCTGGCCGGGAATGCCATGACAGATCACGTGGTTCACCGAGGTGCAGATCGAGCGCGGAAAGCCCCGGTAATCGAGCGGTGCGGCGATGGCCTCCTGGTTTACCGTGATGTACTCGTGGCAGATTTCATCGAGTTCCACGGTTTTGATACCGGGCTGGACGTGTGGCCTGATCATGCGCAAAACCTCGCCAGCCAATTGTCCGGCAACGCGCATCTGCTCGATTTCATCGCTTGTTTTTAAAATTATTCCCATTTTTACCCGCTGCCTTGCTGCGTCGCTTTTTGCCCAGTAGGCGCGCAATGATCTGAACATTGGAGCCTTCATCACCCAAAAGAATCATTGTACATGGCATTTGGGGGTGATTTAATCCGCCGCGCAAACTTTTGCCCTATGACAGGAGCTACCCTAACTGGGATAATTGCTGATCGAATTAGATGCTGGCACCCGATCCGGTGCGGTAGGAGACAGACAGGCATGCGCAAGTTTTTCAAATACATTTTGCCCCTCGGGCTGATCGTGCTCTCTATCGTGCTGGTCATCGTCATGGTTACCGTGGCCAAGGGCAAACGGCCTGAGCGAAAAGACACGGCAGACCAGGCTGTACGCGTGGATGCCATCGAGGCGGAAATGGCGTCGCTGAACCTGTCCGTTTATTCCCAGGGCACCGTTAAGCCCCGAACCGAAACCATCCTGGTGGCCGAAGTCGGCGGCCAGATTGTTTCCGTTTCATCGAATTTCATTCCCGGCGGCTTCTTCCGCGAGGGCGAGGTCCTGCTGCAGATCGATCCCAGCGACTACGAGACCGCCGTGCTTCGGGCCCAGGCCAACCTGGCGGCGCGCAAGGCGCAGTTGGCCGACCAGAAAGCCCGCTCGGAGCAGGCACGCAAGGACTGGACCAACCTGGGCCGCCAGGGTGAACCTTCGGATCTGACATTGCGCATACCGCAGCTTGCCGAGGCCGAGGCGGGAGTGCAGGCAGCGGAAGCCGAACTGCAGGCCGCCAGGCGCAACCTCCAGCGAACCCGGATCAAGGTTCCCTATGACGGCCTGGTCAGAGACAAGAAAGTGGACGTGGGACAGTACGTTGCTCCGGGTACGCCGCTCGGCATCACCTTTGCGATCGACACGGCCGAAATCCGGCTGCCGTTGTCCCGCAATGATCTGAAATTTCTCGACCTGCCATCGGCCACACGGCTGGAAAAATCGCAACGCGTGCCCGTGACCTTATCCGCGGAAGATGCGGAAGGCGGCAGACAGTGGGAAGCTGAAATCGTACGCACTGAAGGCGTTGTAGACGAGGGCAGCCGCGTAATTTACGCGGTTGCCGAGGTGATCGACCCCTATGGCGTGCTGGGCCAAAGCACCCATCCGGAACTGAAAATGGGGACTTTTGTCCGCGCTGAAATCCAGGGCCTGCGGGTGGAAGACGTGGTGGTTCTGCCGCGAGCGGTGCTGCGCGCCGACAACACCGTATTGATCGCCAACGATGACCGTATGTTGGAAGTCCGGCCGGTTGAGGTGGTGCGGGCCGAACCCCGGAATGTCTATATCAGTGCGGGTGTGAGCGGCGGCGAATGGGTTGTCACCACATCGATGGATGCGCCGATACCGGGAATGCGCCTCGCCATCAGCGGGGAGGATCCGGTTGGACTGCCGGCGACCGATGCGGCTGAAGGAGACGAGGCGGAAACGGAGAGCGGACAGTGAACCAGAACCCGTATGAATCACTGATCACCTGGTTTGCCCGCAACTCGGTGGCCGCCAACCTGTTGATGTTCATCCTGCTGGTCGGCGGGCTTTACACCGTGTTGACGATCAAGAAGGAAATCCAGCCCCAGATCGACACGAATTTCATCACCATCAGCGTGCCGTTCCTGGGCGCAACGCCGCTGGATGTCGAAGAAGGGGTGGTGATCAAGATCGAGGAAGCCATCCAGGACATCGAGGGCATCAAGGAAATCGTTTCCACCGCGCAGCGGGGCAACGGGCTGGTGCAGGTGGAGGTGGATGCAGACTATGAAGTCACCGAGGTCATGGACCAGGTCAAAAACCGGGTAGACGGCATTTCCACTTTTCCGGATAACACCGAAAAACCCAATATTTCACGCACCCAGTTTCAACAGCAGGTAGTCATTGTCAGCGTTTACGGCAACGTGGACGAGCGGACACTGAAGGAATACGCCAAGCAGGTCAGGAATGACATCGTGACCCTGCCCGGCGTGACCCGCGCCGAGATCCTCGGTTCGCGGCCCTATGAAATCAGCATCGAGGTCAGCGAATTCACGCTGCAGGGCTATGGCATGACCCTGTCTGAAGTGGCCCAGGCCGTGCGCCGGGGCTCTCTCGATCTGTCCGCGGGCGCCATCCGCTCCGAAGCCGGCGACATCCTGGTCCGCACCAAGGGCCAGGCCTATGTCGGTAGCGATTTCGAGGATATCGTGATCCGCACCAATTCCGACGGCACCCGGGTGCTGCTGAAGGATGTCGCACACATCCGCGATGAGTTCATCGAAACCGACCGCTTTTCCGAGTACAACGGCAAGCCCGCTATCTCGATCCGGGTTCTTTCCGTCGGCGACCAGAGTGAACTGGACATTTCCAAAACGGTTCACGAGTTCGTTCAGGAACGTACCGCCGACCTGCCGGATGATGTCCAGATAGCCGCCTGGGCGGACGTCAGCTATTACCTGAAAGGGCGGCTCGACATGATGGTCAAGAACATGATTTTCGGCGCGGCTCTCGTATTCCTGATCCTGGCCCTGTTTCTTCGCCTCAAGCTGGCGTTCTGGGTGATGGTGGGGCTGCCGATCGCCTTCATGGGCACGTTTTTTCTGATGCCGGTGGTCGATGTCACCGTCAACATGCTGAGCCTGTTCGGGTTTATCCTGGTGCTGGGTATCGTGGTCGATGACGCCATCGTCATCGGCGAGAGCGCTTACACCAATATGCGGGCCAAGGGCCACTCGATCGACAATATTGTCGAGGGCGTGCTCAAAGTGGCGGTACCTGCCACCTTTGGCGTGTTGACCACCATTGCGGCTTTCATCCCGATCCTGCTCGTCACCGGCATCTCGGGGCAGTTTTTCGCCGCCATCGGCTGGATCGTCATCCTGTGCCTGTGTTTTTCACTGATCGAATCGAAATTGATCCTTCCGGCCCACTTGTCGCACATGAAGATCAAGCACTATGAAAAGGACACGCACAACGTTTTCGTCCGCTTCCAGCGCTTCTTCAGCGAAGGCCTGCATCATTTCGTCGACGACTATTACATTCCGCTGCTGGCCCGGGCCGTCAAACGAAGATACCTGACCCTTTCCATTTTCATTTCCCTGCTGATCCTTTCGATCGGCCTGTTGGCGGGCGGCATATTGCGCTTCGTGTTCTTTCCCGATTTCACCTCGGATTTTCTGCAGGTCGAACTGGAAATGAACGAGGGCACGCCGGCATCCCAGACCCACGACGCCCTGCGCCGGATTCAGGAAGGGCTGTGGGAAGTCGACCGCCAGGTGAGCGAGGAACAGGGTGTGGAGTCCGGCGCTGTCGTCACCAGCGTGATGGCGTTTGGACGCAACGACACATCGGGCCGGATCATCACCGAACTGGTCAAGGAAAACGAAGACGTGATCGAAGGGCCGGAAGTGCTGCGGCGCTGGCGTGAAGAGGTGGGCGATATTCCGGGCGTGAAGACCCTGGGGTTTGAAGGCGCCACCGGGCCGGGCGGCGGCCCCTCGGTTTCACTGCAGCTGATGGGCAGCAATATCGAGCAGGTGGGCCGGGCGGCCAAGGACATGGAAAACCGGATTCGCGGTTACGAGGGCGTCTTTGACGTGCGCAACTCCTACGAACGCGGCACGCCCGAGATCAAGCTCAACATCAAGCCCGAAGCCGAGGCGCTCGGCTTGACCCTTACCGACCTCGCCAGGCAGGTGCGTGCAGGGTTTTACGGCGAGGAAGTCCAACGCGTGCAGCGCGGCCAGGACGAGGTCAAGGTCATGGTGCGTTTCCCGCGCGATGAGCGGGACTCGGTCGGTTACCTGGATAATATGCGGATCAGGACACCGGACGGCGGCAGGGTGCCGTTCAATGCCGTGGCCGAAGTGGAGATGTCCGAAAGCCCCACCACCATTCGCCGCTATGACCGCGAACGGGCCGTGCAATTGTCTGCAGAAGTCGACAAGGCCAATTATGAACCCGGCAAAATCACCGCCGATATCCTGGAAAAGGAATTGCCGCAGGTGCTCGCACAGTATCCCGGTGTCCGGCACCGGGTCAGCGGAGCCACCCAGGCCCAGCAGGAAGTAACGGCCGACCTGATCAAGGGCACCCTGTTCGCGGTGTTCCTGATCTATGCCCTGATGGCCGTGCCGCTGCGCTCCTATTCCCAGCCCCTGATCATCATGTCGGTCATCCCTTTCGGGGCGATCGGCGCCCTGGTGGGTCACCTGATCCTCGGTATACAGGTCAGCATGATGAGCTTTTTCGGCATCATCGCACTGGCCGGCGTGGTGGTGAACGACAGCCTGATCCTGGTCGACTTCGTCAACCGGGAACGCCGGCTGGGGGTTCCCCTGGTCCAGGCCGTTACCGATGCGGCCAGCAAACGGTTTCGCGCTATCCTGCTGACCTCGCTCACAACCTTTTTCGGGCTGATTCCCATCGTGCTCGAAACCAGCCTGCAGGCGCAGATCGTGATCCCCATGGCGGCGTCCCTGGCTTTCGGCATCCTGTTTGCAACGGTCATTACGTTGTTCCTGATCCCGGCGTTGTACCTGATCCTGGACGATTTCGGAACGTGGTGGAGCGAAGCCATCAGCCATGTGTTACCGGGAAAAACCGCAAAAGCGGGTAAGCACCTGGGCGCTGCACTGCCGGAAACCGGGATGAGCGCAGACTCCACCGAAGCGTGAAACCCGGA
>JAHEFT010000081.1 GCA_024640025.1 Chromatiales bacterium | reverse complement strand
TTTCCGCCTATTACCACGACAGCGCCGCTGCGCTGCTCAGGGACGGCGCTATTGTCTGCGCGGCACAGGAAGAGCGCTTCACTCGGAAGAAACACGATGCCGACTTTCCAACCAACGCCGTTCGATTCTGCCTGGATCACGAAGGGGTATCACTCGATGAAATCGATGCGGTGGTTTTTTATGAAAAACCCTTGCTGACCTTCGAGAGATTACTGGAAACTTACCTGGCATTCGCGCCCCGCGGTTTTGTTTCCTTCGCCAAAGCCATGCCGGTGTGGCTGAAAGAGAAACTCTATCTCAAGCAGAACCTGAAAAAACAACTCTCCGGGCTGGCCGGAGCGGTTGCTCCGCCTTTGTACTTCTCCTGTCATCACCAATCCCATGCTGCATCGGCTTTTTATGCCGGTCCCTTCGACCAGGCGGCCGTGTTGTGCATGGATGGCGTTGGTGAGTGGGCGACGACCAGCACCTGGCTGGGCCGGGGTAATCGCCTCGATCCTTTATGGCAGATCAACTTCCCACATTCCATTGGCCTGCTGTACAGCGCTTTTACCTATTTCTGTGGTTTCCGTGTCAATTCCGGCGAGTACAAGCTGATGGGGCTGGCCCCTTATGGTGAGCCCCGCTATGAATCCCTGATTCGGGAAAAACTGGTTGATATCAAACCGGATGGCACGTTTCGCCTGGACCTTGATTATTTCGACTACTGCACCGGGCTACGCATGACCAATGCGAAATTTGCCGGTCTGTTCGGGGGGCCTCGGCGCGAACCGGAAACGAAAATCACGCAGCGCGAGATGGACCTGGCCTCGTCCGTTCAACGCGTGACCGAGGAAATCGTGCTGCGCCTTGCAACGACATTAAAAAAAGAAACGGGTCAGAAAAACCTGTGTCTGTCCGGGGGTGTTGCCCTGAATTGCGTGGCCAATGGGCTGTTACACCGCGAGGGCCTGTTCGAGCAAATCTGGATTCAGCCGGCGGCTGGAGATGCGGGCGGCGCGTTGGGCGCGGCCCTGGCTTACTGGCATGAAACCAGCTCTGCCGGGAGAACTATCGAGCCGGGTTTGGATGCGATGCAAGGCGCCTACCTGGGGCCTTCGTTTGACGAGAACCAGGTGACGGCTGAACTGAACCGGCTTGGAGCGGTATCGGAATCCTTACCCGGTGAAGAACTGGCCGGAAGGGTGGCTGGTTTGATTGCCGAAGGCAATGTGGTTGGCTGGTTCCAGGGGCGAATGGAGTACGGACCCCGGGCATTGGGCGGCCGTTCGATCCTGGGAGACCCGCGCAATCCCGAACTGCAGCGCATCATGAATCTGAAGATCAAGTACCGAGAGTCCTTCCGCCCGTTTGCACCCTCGGTTCTGGCAGACCGGGCAGCGGAAATCTTCAGCGGCTGCCCGGACAGTCCTTACATGCTGCTGGTGATGCCGGTTTCAGAGGAGTTTCGCCACGCCCGGGATGATTCGAAAACAGGGCTGGAACAGATCAACCAGGTCCGGTCACAACTGCCGGCTATTACGCACGTGGATTACAGTGCGCGTGTCCAGACAGTGCACCACCAGACCAATCCCCGCTACCATGAGCTGCTGGAAGCATTTAATGAACTGACCGGGTGCCCGGTGTTGATCAATACCTCGTTCAACGTGCGTGGCGAACCTATCGTATGCACTCCCGAGGATGCCTGGCGTTGCTTCATGCGCACCGGGATGGATTACCTGGTCATCGGCAACCGGATCCTCGACAAGAAAAGTCAGCTGCCGTGGGAGGAAGAGGGTGACTGGCGCGAAAACCTGGAGCTGGACTGAGCAATGGTGAAGCTGGATAAAAAAGAACTCCGACAATTTGGACTGCTGCTTGCAGGGTTCATTGCGGTGCTTTGGCTACTATTCGCCGGCATGCAGGACTTGCAGTGGCTGGCTGCAATTACCGCTGTCGTGATCCTGCTATCCCTGGCTGCCCCAATCGCCTTGAAGCCGGTTCACTGGCTTTTGATGAAGCTCGGTCATGCGGTTTCCAAAGTGCTCAATCCCGTATTGTTGGGTATGGTGTACTTTGTGATAATCACTCCCATGGGCCTGGCGATGAGACTGTTCAGGTATGACCCCATGCGCCGTACCCGTGACGCAGCGGCTGAAAGTTACCGTGAACCGTCTGACCGCGCAGAGGGACGCCGGTTTGACCGCCCGTTCTGAGGAATCGAATGTTTGAGTTACTTCAGGATATCTGGTTGCTGCTGAAAGAAAGGCGCAAATACTGGTTGGCGCCGATTATCATCGTGCTGCTGTTGTTCGGCGTGCTGGTCATCGCGCAGAGCAGCGTACTGGCTCCCTTCATCTACGCTATCTTCTGAAATGGTGCGAAAATATTCAAAGGCGGCCCTGCTACTCACGCCTTTTTTCCTCATTCTGTTCACGCTGGTTCTGGGAGAGCTGTTTTTGCGCGGCTGGTTCAACCTGTTTCCACCAGTCAATAACAACCTGCTACCGCGGGAAATAAGCGGACTGCATCTGTTTGAACCGTCCGTCGGTAATGTCTTCTACGCGGTCAAACCGGACCAGCAGCAACCATTCCTGCGCAACGAATTCCGGATCGATGTCCGAACCAACAATGTCGGCATGCGTGAAAATGATGACTTTCTCGGGGAACACGTCAACATCGGTTTTATCGGCGATTCCTACACCTTTGGCTGGGGTGTCGAAGCCGGTGAGCGTTATTCCGACGTGGTAGGCGATGCCTTCCCGGATCTGGAAGTCGCGTCATATGCCTACCCCAACGGGTACGCCCCGATACACTATTTGTCCTTTCTCCAGCAAAGGCCCGAATTGATACCCGACCTGCTGGTGCTTGGCCTGTTTGCCTTCAATGATCTTGCCGACGACACGGCAGATGCGGTCATTGAGGAACGGCAGGGAATGGTCATCAGCGTTGGCAGCAGGACCCTGGAAGTAGACCCGGATGGATTCATCGTCAACAAGGGCAGCCTGACGCCTCAATTTCCCATGCTTGATTGGTGGTTCAGGCACACGGCCATCGGCCGCACGATAGAAGTTGCCCGACAACAGCTGGGTGCGAAAGGGAGCCCAGCGGAAAAGCCGGGCGAATTTCGTGCGCTCGACAAAGGTGAGTGGGATGAGACAGCAAAGCTTGCGCTTGAGCATGTGAAGCGGATCAAGGCGTTGGCAGAGCAAGCGGGTTCGACCCTGCTGGTTTTTTACGTTCCCTTTCCGAGTTACATCGTTGATACGCCCATTTGTATTTACTCGCTGGAGCGGTGTACCGAACAGCTCAAAAGTAACCGGCTGGGCGAAGCGCTGGCGGAGTGGGCGGCAGCAGAAAATATCCTTTTCATCGATCCGGTAGAATATTTCCGCGTTCTTTATTCGCAGGGTCAGGAGCTTTATTTTCCCTATGACGGCCACTGGACACCCCAGGGACATGCCGCGGCCGGGAAACTGATCGCGGACTATCTGAAAATGTACGGTTTGGTACCCGATTGAAAACGGCGGCAGCGTGAAATAGGTTAAAATTCCCGGCATGCCCCGTGAACTCCTCATTCTGCGTCACGCCAAGTCCGACTGGGAAACCGGCGCAGCCAGCGATTTCGACCGGCCATTGTCGCGACGCGGTGAGCGTGACGCACCCAAAGTCGGTCGTTACTTAAACGAACAGGGCCTGGTGCCGGACTATATTGTCAGCTCCCCGGCCCGGCGGGCAAAACAGACCGTGATCGCGGTTTGCGAACAAATGGACATCGATCCCGACCGGATCAACTGGGATTCCAGGATCTATCATGCCGGGGCCGGGGTTCTTCTTGACGTGCTCAACGATTGCCCGGCCAGCGCCAGACGGGTCCTGATTGCCGGACATAATCCCGGTCTCGAGATCCTGTTGCAGAACCTCTGCAACCATGAAATTCCCATGCCGAACGACTACAAGCTGATGCCCACGGCCGCGGTGGCGCACCTGGAAATCCTCTCGGAGTGGAAGGACCTGGAAGGCCGGCTTGCGCGCCTGGTCAGCCTGACCCGGTCCCGCTCATTGTCAGGCTGAAATCCTTTTTTATACTCACTCGTCCTCGACGATGACCGCAGTACCCACGGCCAACAGTTCCGCCGCACCTCCCATCATCACGGAAGTGGTGAAGCGCGTGGCGATAATCGCATTGGCGCCCAGGGCCTCCGCTTCCGAAACCATCCGGTCGAGTGTTTGCTCACGGCTTTCACCCATCAACTTGGCGTATTCGTGAATCTCACCTCCCACGATGTTGCGCAGGCCGGCCATGATGTCTTTTCCGACATGCCGCGCCCTCACCGTGTTGCCCCGCACCAATCCCAGGGTTTTCACGATACGCTTGTTTGCAATCGATTCGCTGGTTACAACGATCATTTTCAAATCTCCACGTCTTTGTATCTGTCAGATTTACGCTCAATCAGCCGCTGCCGCACAACCGAAATCAAGAGCGCGCCCAACCCTATGTAGGCCGAACCGATTATCAACTTTTCCCATCCACCCATCGATGAAGTTGTCAGAAACCCCACCACTCCGATACCGATAACTGCCAGTATTCCACATATCAGCAATATCCAACCGATCCCGCGCGATATCTTTACGCCGGTGTCTTCCATTTTTTCTCTCCAGTGGTCTGTATTCGAGTTACCGAGTTGGGCCTGGCCCATACGCTTGCGCAGTGCGCGCAAATCGCTCAGGTTGTCTGCGCACTGCCTGCAATGCGCGAGATGCACGTCAACCCGCTGCCAATCCTGCTGGGTCAATTCACCATCGATGTAGCCGGACAGTAACTCGTTGATGTGCGCTTCGGCTGGGTTTTCAGGTTGGATCATTGTAACTCTCCAGTATTTCCTTGAGGGCCAATCGCGCGCGGTGCAGACGAGACATCACGGTACCCGGGGCGATGCCCAGTACATCGGCTATCTGCGCATATGACAGATCCAGGTAATCACGCAAAAGGATGATTTGCCGCTGCCCGGACGATAGCTCTGACAAGGCTCGTTGCAGTTCCTCGTCGCGCTGCGCGATTTCCATTGCCTGATCCGGTGCAACTGCAAGCGTGGCAAGCCCATCAACCGTTTCCACGGGACGCCGGCTGCGCAACAGGTCAATCGAGCGGTTTCTGACTACCCGAAGAAACCAGGGCTTGAAGGGGCCCCTGTCCTGGTCGTAGGCGCGGGGGCGGGAAAGCACCTTTGCGAAGGCGTCCTGCACGACGTCGGCCGCATCCTGGGGGTTTTCGAGAATCTGGATCGCCAAGGCGTGCGCGCCGCCGCCGAGATTGATCAACTCCTGTCGCATTTCGCTTTTTTTCATGGTCTCAGCTTATCTACGCTGCAGGGTAGAATTTTATTCCCTGACCACCGGGCATGCATCCCGCAGAAATCTACCGCTTTTTCAGGAGGAAAACGTGCTCGTGGAGGCGGGTCAGTCCCTTCTTCCGAAAACGGGGTTCCCTGGCGAGGCAGTCTTCCGAATGCAGGCGCTCACACTCATGCTGCGCGCCATAAAGCCGCCGAACCTCGTCTGGTGTGACCGAAAACGGCGGCCCGCGCATCTCTTCCTGCGGATAGTCGAGGGTGACAAGCAACGAAGTGATTCCGCGGTCTGCCAGTCGACCCACGTGTGCGACATAAACCGGCCGCATCTCTTCCGGAAGGGCAATCAGTGAAGCGCGGTCATAAATCGCATCGATAGGCGGCAGTTCTGCTTTTTTCACCGAGAAAAAATCGGCGCACAGGATCTGGATTCTTTCACCCCGGTACCAGTTTCTGCCGGGCTTTCGCTCAATAGTGCAGCGCAGCCCGTTTTCGTTAAAGAAATCTGTTACCGCCCGGTCACTGATTTCGATTCCGATGACCTGGTAACCCCGCTCCGCGAGCCACAGCATATCGAGGCTCTTTCCGCACAGAGGGACGAGAATCTGATCCCCGGTATCAACCCCGAGCCGATCAACGAAATCCTGCATATACCGGTTGTATTCATGCTGGTGGAAGCCGATCTCTCCCTTCTCCCAACGCTCGTGCCAGAATTCCGCCTTCACCGGACTTAAACCGATGCGCTCGGGCGCTGGGCAACTTCATCAAACCAGCGCCGGATGTTTGGCCACCGCTCACGCACAGGCAGCTTGACCCAGGTGGCAAAGTCGGCACAAACGAACGCGCCGATATCCGCCATAGTGAACCGGTCGAGCACGATGAAGGGCGATTCTGCAAGGTGTCCGTCGAGCATTTCCATGAATTCTTCCAGCCGCTGCCTGCCCCGCTCCGCCAGCTCCGGAATCTGTTTGAAATTCCCGGGTCCGGTCAGGGCCCGGTTTTCAAAGCCCTTGCTGAAATTGCGCAGGGCATCAGCTCCCGCCAGGTAGCCCTCGGTAAGAACCTGTTCGTGCCAGTTCATCACCAATGCCTGTTCCCGGCCGTCCCTGCCCATCAGGTTGGGCTCGGGAAATATTGACTCGAGGTAATGGCAAATGGCGAGCGTGTCATTCAGGCAGGTGCCGTCATCCAGTTCCAGCACGGGCACGGTGCAGCGCGGGTTGATTTTTCTGAATGCCTCGCCAAGCTGTTCGCCATTCCGGAGGTCTACCTGGACAACCGGAATATCAATTCCTTTTTCGGCGATAAACATACGCACGCGACGTGGGCTGGGTGCAGTCTGGCAGTCATAGAATTTCATTTTTTTGCCGTCCTTTTTGTGATCGATCAAGAAAACGCCTTTTTCCGGATCACATTTTAGCAGCGGGATGATATTCTCGTTGCCCCAGTTGTCAGAACGAGAGTCAGAAATGCCCGGCCTGCTTCCCGACGTCGACCCCGACGGCCTGCTCGAATTTTCCGTGGTCTTCACCGACCGCTCCCTGAACCACATGTCAAAAACCTTCCAGGGTGTCATGAACGACATCTCGTCAACCCTGAAGAAGGTCTACAACGCTGATGCTGTCGTCGTCGTGCCCGGTGGCGGCACCTATGGCATGGAAGCGGTTGCCCGGCAATTCGCAACCGGTGAAAAGTGCCTGGTGATCCGCAACGGCTTTTTCAGTTTCCGCTGGTCGCAAATTCTCGAAATGGGAAGCATTGACTCGAAAACCATTGTGCTGAAAGCACGGACCGAGGGTGACGGCCGGCAAGCGCCGTTCGCGCCGGTACCCCTTGATGAGGCCGTCTCCACCATCAAGTCAGAGAAACCCGCGATTGTTTTTGCGCCGCACGTGGAAACCTCATCGGGGATGCTGCTGCCCGATGATTACGTGCGTGCTCTGGCAGATGCCGTGCATTCCGTAGGCGGGCTGTTCGTGCTGGACTGCATTGCCTCCGGCGAACTGTGGGTAGACATGAAAGCCTGCGGCGTGGATATCCTGATCAGCGCGCCGCAGAAAGGCTGGAGTTCATCGCCGTGCAGCGCCCTGGTCATGCTCAGCCAGCAAGCCCTGGGGCGTATCGGAGACACCACCAGCACCAGCTTCGCCTGCGACCTGAGAAAATGGCTGGATATCATGCAGGCCTACGAAAACGGCGGGCACGCCTATCACGCCACCATGCCGACCGATGCCTTGAAAAAGTTCCGCGACACCATGCTGGAAACCGGCGCCTGCGGTTTCGAGAAAGTGCGCGAAGAACAACTGGAGCTGGGCAGAAAAGTTCGCCAATTGCTCGAAGCCCGGGGATTCAACAGTGTGGCCGCCAAGGGTTTCCAGGCTCCAGGAGTGGTCGTCAGTTACACCGATGACGCGGATATCCAGAACGGAAAGAAGTTCATGGAGCAGGGTCTGCAGATTGCCGCCGGCGTACCATTGATGTGCGATGAGCCCGAAGGGTTCAGAACCTTCCGGCTGGGCCTGTTCGGGCTGGACAAGCTAAACAACATCGACAGGACACTGGCGCAGCTGGAAACAGCGCTAGACCGGGTTGCCGATTCATAAGGTAATCCGCGCAATCTGCAATCCTTTCCCCGGAGGAAATGAACATGAAAAGACGCTTTTTCGGAGCCGCTACTTTCTGGGCTGTTTTTGTTTTGACTGCCGCACCCCTGCAGGCGCAGTTCGAAGACATGAGCGCCGAGGAGTCGAACGCGGCCGCGGCGGATTATCAAAAATACTGCGCACTTTGCCACGGCACCGAGCGCGAAGGCTACGTCAACGACCAGGCCCCGTCGCTGCGTTCAGAATCCCTTATGGCTTCGGGATATCCCACCGAACTCCTGTATACCATCGGCTATGGCCGGCGCGGTACTCCGATGGGTGCTTTTTCAGAAGAAATGGGTGGGCCGATGAGCCGGGAAGAGATTCGCCGGCTCACCCGCTGGCTTAACGAGCAGGTGGGTGTTGAGCCCGCCGATCTGTCCTATGAACCCGTCACCGGCGACGTCGGGCTGGGTGAGAAAACCTATGGTGATCATTGCGTGAAGTGTCACGGAGCACAGGGTGAAGGCGAGATCGGGCCGGCGATCGGCAACCCGGCCATGCTTTCGCTGACATCAGACGCGTTCCTCAAATATGCGATCGAAAACGGCAGGGACGGAACCGAGATGCGGCCTTTCCGTGATCAGCTCAGTGTTGATGAGATCAACGGAGTCACCGCTTTCCTGCGCACCCGTGCTTCTGGCTGGAAGATGAAGATGCCGGTGCTGGAGTCCCCTCCTGCCCCCGAAGACTGGATCCTGAACCCGGAGTCGCCGGCCCCCGAATTCGTGCTGAAAGATGACACCTATGTCAGCGCTAATGATCTGCTCCGCGCCGTGCAGGAAAAACGCCGGATGGTGCTGCTGGACACCCGCGTCACGTCCACCTGGCAGATGGCTCACATCGAGGGTTCCGTGCCGATGCCGTATTACGACGATTTCGACACCGTAACGGCCAACCTGCCCACCGACGGCACCTGGATAGTTTCCTATTGCGAGTGCCCGCGGGCGGCCGCGGAATCGGTCAACAGCGAGTTGGTCAAACAAGGGTTTCAGAACACGGCCGTTCTGTGGGAAGGCATCCAGGGCTGGGTCGCGCTCGGCTACCCGGTATCGGTGGGGCAAAGCACGGTGATGGAGACCGCTCCCTGAATACGCAGCGCTTCCTGGCTGATCGCTCTGTGGCGTGAGTGCGCAAGGATAACCGGCTGGCCCTGCTTTACAAAGGCCACACAATCAGCAGCATGGGTATGCTGACCGCAACCACCAGAATTTCCATCGGCAATCCCAGCCTCCAGTAATCGCCAAAACGGAAGCCGCCCGGTCCCAGGATCAGTGTATTGTTCTGGTGTCCGATGGGTGTCAGAAACGCGCAGGATGCGCCGATGGCCACGGCCATCAAAAACGTGTCGGAGCTGGAACCCAACTGGGCCGCGGTACTGATCGATATCGGCGCCATGACGGCTGCCGTGGCCGCATTGTTCATCAGGTCCGACAGGGTCATGGTGACGACCAGGATCAGGATCAGGGCGATCAAGGCATTTCCCCGGGCTATATAGTCCAGCATGGAATTGGCCAGCAGATCGGCTGCTCCCGTCGTCTCCATGGCCACCGCGACCGGAATCAGGGCCCCCAGTAAGACGATGACCGGCCAGTCCACCGCATCATAAAGCTTTCTCAAGGGGACAATTCCGAACACCATCAGCGCCAACACGCCGGTGGCAAATGAAATGGCCGCGGGGAGCAGCCCAAAGGCAGCTCCACCCACCGCGAAAGCCATCACAGTAATAGAAAACAGCATCTTGCGCCGGTCCGGAATGGAAATGGCGCGGGGCGCCAACGGTACGCAGCCGAAACTTGATGAAAACCCCGTGAGGGAGCCCTCCTCCCCTTGCAACAGCAACAGATCACCGGCCTGGATCGCGGTGGACCGCAGGCGTTTTACGGAACGCCTTCCCGTACGGGAGATCGCCAACAGATTCAGGCCATAGCGTGAACCCAGGCGAATATCTTCTGCCGAACGGCCGATCAGTCGTGAATTCGGCAACACGGCCAGCTCCTGCAAAACGGTTTCACCGGCATCGCTTTCTGTATCCGGTTCTTCATCATCCGTTTCCTCTTTAGCCTGTTGCGCTTGACCGTCTCTATCGGTGACGGCTCGCGCATGTTCTTCCAATACCAGGCCGAGACTGGAGAGCGCTTCCGACAGGGATTCAGGCTCCGCCTCGATGATCAGTATGTCTCCGGCTCGCAAAATGCGCTGTTTATTCGGGGCGGATACGCGAAAGTCGTTACGGATCATTCCGATGACCTGGGCATCCGCCTTGTCCAGTGTTTCCTGGATTGCCCGAATCGTTTTTCCTGCCGCCCGGGCTTTTTCAGTGACCCGGGCTTCGACCAGGTATGAACCGGTATCAAAGCTTTCAGCGCCTTTCTGCTCCCGGGTCGGAACCAGTCGCCACCCTGCCAGGGTGGCAAAAAGAATGCCGGCGCCGGCAACCGCCAGACCTACTGGTGAAAAATCAAACATGCCGAAACTGGAGCCGCCATCCTGTGCGCGGAAGCTGGAAACGATCAGGTTCGGCGGCGTGCCGATCAGGGTCGTCATGCCGCCCAGGATTGTCCCGAATGATAGCGGCATCAGCACTTTTCCAGGCGGCAACTCCAGCCGGTTTGCAATCTGGATAGCCAACGGCATCAGCAAAGCCAGGGCGCCGACGTTGTTCATGAAGGCGGACAAAACCGCCCCAAGCCCGGTGATCGCCGCAATGGTCAGGGTGGGGCCTGACGACACCGGAAGTATTTGCCGTGCCAGCAGATCGACAGCACCGGTTGACTGCAGCCCCCAGCTCAAGACCAGCACACAGCCCACCGTGATAACCGCAGGGTGGCCAAAGCCCCAGAATGCCTGTTCCGACGGGACCAGCCCGGTGAATACACAAACCAGCAAACAGGCCAGGGCAACGATGTCATGCCGCCATCGACCCCAGAGAAACAAGCCGACCGTTGCTGCAAGGATAATCAGTATCTGAAAATGGTCTGCCATCATGCCCCCGAGATTGCCTGCAGCGGGCGAATAATTCAAACATCAAAGTCAGATGAATCGCTACCTGCAGTCGCTGCATAATACAGGTAACGAAACCATTACTTTTCTGATGGGAAGTTGACACGAAACAATATGTTCGGACCAACTGTTTGGCAGAGTAACCATTTCACTGTCTTCAAAAAATGACAGGCTAGGGAGGAACCATCCTATGTCCAGTGGCAATACGTTCACGAAAATGTTCGGACAATCGCCATTTACCTCGCTGCAGGAACACATGCGCGTCGTGGTGGAATGTGCCCGCGAAGTTCAGCCACTGATCGAGGCAGTGGCCTCTGGTGACCAGGACCGGGTCACTGCACTCAAGGACAAAATCTTCGAACGCGAGGCCGAGGCTGACCGGATCAAACACGACTTGCGTGCGCATTTGCCCAAGAGCCTGTTCATGCCGGTTGATCGCCGGGACCTTCTCGAGGTCCTGCTGCTGCAGGATACGATTGCCAACGTGGCCCAGGACATTGCGGGTCTCCTGATCGAACGGAAAATGTCGATTCCGGATTTTCTCCGCACTCCGCTGATTGAACTCACTGCACGGTGCTTTGACACGGTCGAAAAAGCCCATGCTGTCATCGAGGAGTTGGATGAACTGCTGGCCATCGGCTTTCGTGGACGGGAAGTGGACCGGGTCGATGAAATGCTCAAGGAGCTCAACGCGATCGAAGATGAAACGGACGAACTTGGCATCGCACTCGCCCGCGCCCTTTTCGATCATGAGGACGAACTGAAACCGGTTTCAGTGATGATGTGGTACCAGATCATCGAGTGGGTCGGCGACCTCGCCGACTATGCTGAAAAAGTAGGCGATCATCTTCGCCTCCTGATTGCGAAATAAGGGGCCGAGATGGAAATTATTGCTGCTTACGGAACCGTTTTCCTCGTACTCGCCATCATTTTCGGCTTCTACATGACGTGGGGCATCGGCGCCAATGATGTCGCCAACGCCATGGGAACCTCGGTGGGATCAGGTGCCGTCACCGTTAAACAAGCCATCGTCATTGCCGCTATTTTTGAATTTGCAGGTGCTTTTATCGCCGGCGGCAATGTGACCTCGACCATTCGAAAGGGCATCGTCGATCCCAGCGGGCTGGTCGATCATCCGGAACTCCTGGTGTTCGGTATGCTTGCAGCCCTTCTGGCAGCAGCCGTATGGCTGATGATTGCATCATGGCGCGGCTGGCCGGTTTCTACCACGCACTCCATTGTGGGCGCGCTGGTCGGTTTCGCGGTTGCCGGCATTGGCGTGGATGCCGTTCAGTGGGGCAAAATCGGCCAGATCGCCGCCAGCTGGATCGTCTCGCCCGCACTGGGAGGCCTGATCGCCTATCTGCTGATGATGAGCATTCGCAAAGTGATCCTGAATACAGAAAAGCCCTTTGAAAGCGCCAAGCGCTGGGGACCCG
>JAHEFT010000080.1 GCA_024640025.1 Chromatiales bacterium | reverse complement strand
TCAGCGACAACATCCTCAAACCCATGTTTCTCGGGCGCGGTGTGGATGTTCCCATGCTGGTGATTCTTCTGGGCGCGATCGGTGGAATGATTTCCGCGGGAATTATCGGGCTGTTTACCGGTGCTGTTGTCCTGGCGTTGGGTTATCAGCTGTTCCAGTTCTGGTTGGATGATAACCAGCCTGAACAGAAGGATGCATAAACTTGCTGCAAAAATGGACCCTGCATCTTGAAAGTGGGGCCGGCTCGGTCTCACTATAAGTGCGTATAATGTATATTATGTTAAATTAGAGGTTATATTGTGATAGTCCATGGCGTCAGACTCACCCTATTGGCTCTCATGATTTTCGTCATGGTTATCATGCAGGCCTGCACTATTACGCCCTACGAGCACGGGTCCATCGACTCGGTCCCAATCGTGCAGCGCGCTGTTGTGCAGGAACAAGGCGCCTTCATTGTTCGCGCATCAGTACCCAGCAAAGAAGAAGCAAAAAAGATTTTCGGGATTCCCATTTATAGACGTGGAATCCAGCCGGTCTGGCTGGAAATTACCAACAACAGTTCAAGCCGCGCGCGCTTTATTGTGTCCAGCGTCGATCCAGAGTATTTTTCGCCGCTGGAAGTGGCTTACATGCACAAGAAATATTTCTCCAAACAAGGCTGGATGGACATGGAGAAATTTCTGTACGCGAACACCATACCGAGAATGATTGACGCCGGTGCGACTGAATCGGGTTTTGTTTTCACCCACGCCAGCAACGGAACAAAAAGCTTCAATGTCGATGTTTTTCCCACCCGTGGCAATTTGGGCATTGAAGAATTCACTTTCTTCGTGAAAGTTCCCGGATTCGCGCCGGATCATGCTGAGGTTGATTTCGCCGGGCTGTATGACGATGACGAAGTCCTTGATATCAGCCAGGACGAAGTGGATGACATATTAAAGACCCTGCCCTGCTGCACCACCAACCGCGGGGGCGATGGCCAGGGACTGCCAGCCAACGTCGTGTTGGTGGGACCAGGAATTGGGGTTCTAAGGGCACTATTGCGCGCTGGCTGGTCAGAAAATAGTTACGAAAAGAACGATATCTATCTGAATAATAGCAATTATTTATATGGAAGACCGCCCGATGCTACGTTCAGAAAAAGCCGCGGAAACTCGACGGAGCGAAACGAATTGAGCCTGTGGCTTGCGCCGGTCCGGGTTGATGGCAAGCTCACCTGGATCGGCCAGATCAAGCATGCCGTCGGCAGGCGATTTGAGATCAGTGAAACGTTTTTTGGTACTGCACTGGATCCCAATGTCGACGACGGCAGAAACTATCTTCTGCAAAACTTCTGGTATTCGCATTCACTCCTGGCTTTTGCGTTTTCCAACTCGGGTTTGGAAGTGCCGCCGGACCAGCCGGCCATGGATTTCGATAACAATCCGTTTTTCTCCGACGGTATCCGTATCGTCATGTGGATCTCCGGTGAACCGGTTGCCCTGACTGATGTGCGCAATCTCAACTGGCTTGAAGCGACCAGCACAGCGGGAGACAAGCAATGAAAGCATTATTGTCCCTACTGCGCCGCACGTTGCTGATAACCGCCCTGCTTCTGCTCGCCGCCTGCGCATCGACACAAAGCCCTGTGTTTAGTATTCCCGAGGGCGACTGGAAAGCCCGCATCGAGATGCAATCCGGCTCCGACATTGTGGTATCCACGGCTGTTCCAAGCGCAAAAGAGTCCCGTGAGATATTTGGTATGCCTTTGTATAAAAAGGGAATTCAGCCGGTCTGGCTCGAAATCACCAACCACCGCGATGAACTCGTCACTTTCCTTCCTGTTGGACTGGACCCTCAATATTTTACGCCTCTGGAAGTGGCGAACACGGACCTCAAAAGCAAGGATGATCCAACAGCTCTTGTTGATGAATTTTTTCTGAACCAGGGCATTGGCGCGTTGGTCGTTAATCCTGGTGAAACCCGTAGCGGTTTCGTTTTCAGCAAGCTCGACGAAGGGACCAAGGCATTCAATGTCGATATCGGCAGAACCGACGCCACCGGTCAGTCATACTTTGAAACCTTCACGTTTTTCATTCCGGTGCCGGGTTTGGCCATCGACCACTACAACGTCGACTGGCGGGGACTCTATGCAGATGACGAGTGGGTTGATCTGGACGCAGAGCAGCTCATCGAACGGCTGGAAAGCCTGGTGTGCTGCGTGACGGACAAGAAGAGCCAGGGCAGCGGTGATCCTCTCAACCTCGTCATCATCGGGCGGCCGATCGAAGTGTATACGGCGTTCATCCGGGCCGGATGGGACGAAACCGAGACGGTGACGCGCACTTCCTCGATGAAAACGATTGCTTCATTCCTGAGCGGCGGCGAATACCGCTATTCCCCGGTCAGCGGGCTATACGTTTTCGGACGACCGCAGGATGTGGCCTTCCAGAAGGCCAGGGAAACCATCCATGAACGTAATCATCTGCGCCTGTGGATGTCGAGTTTCACCTTCCAGGGCATTCCGGTCTGGGTTGGCCAGATCAGCCGCGATATTGGTGTCCGGTTTACGCCCAAAACCATCACCACACACAAAATCGATCCCAATGTCGATGAAACGCGTGAGTACCTGCTGGAAAACCTGAGTTATGCTCAGTCGCTGGCGAAATTCGGTTACGTCGGTGGCGTGGGCGAGGTTTCGATCGATCAGCCCAAAGGCAACCTGACGGGCGACCCTTGGTTTACCGATGGATACCGCCTCGTTTTATGGGTAAGCTCTGAGCCCGTCGCCATTTCCGATGTCCAGTACATGGATTGGCGCCAACCGTACGACTAGTCAGGAGTCAGTCACAATGAATACCGGCACTAACCGCAGAGTCCGTATCATCGGCGTCCCGCTGGACCTGGGCGCCAGCAGGCGTGGAACCGACATGGGCCCCTCAGCCATGCGCATTGCCGGTTTGGGCAATGCCCTGCGCCGGCTGGGTTACAAGGTCGCACGCGAGGAGGATATCCCGGCCCCCGCGATGGAAACCCGTACAAGCGAGGATGTCGAGGCCCGTTTCAAGCCACAGATTCTCGAGGTTTGCACCCGGCTGGCAGAACGGGTCAGTACCATTCTGGATGAGGGCGATTTTCCGCTGGTGTTGGGCGGTGATCATTCCATTGCGATGGGCACTTTTGCCGGCACGGCCAGTCACTTCCGGAAGAAAGGTGAAAACGTCGGCTTGTTGTGGTTTGACGCCCATGGCGACATGAATGTTCCGGGAAGCTCGCCTTCCGGAAATATCCATGGCATGCCGCTGGCTCACTTACTCGGCAAAGGTGACGAGGACCTGATGAACATCGAGGGGTTCAGCCCCAAGGTTAAGCCCGAAAACGTCGCACTTATCGGAATACGTGATATTGACGCCGGTGAGCGCAGAAGAATCAAGAAGTCCGGGATTCACGCGTTTACCATGCGTGAGATCGATGAGCATGGCATGGCGGCGGTTTCCCGCCGGGCGCTCGAGGTCGTCAACAATGGAACGGCAGGGTTTCACATCAGTTTCGACGTCGATGGCTGCGACCCGACCGTCATCCCGGGCTCAGGAACCCTGGTGCCCGGCGGAGTGAGTTTCAGGGAGGCTCACCTGTTGATGGAGTACTGCGCCGACGACGGCAACCTGATTTCGATGGAAATCGCGGAGTTGAACCCCTTTTTGGACGAAGGCAACGTCAGCGCCGAACGCGCACTGCAGTTGATCCTGAGCGCGATGGGCAAAAGTATTCTCTAAACAGGATTGGTCCGGATCAGATACACTCAAATCCACCCTCTTCGAGCGGTTGGCATTTATCGGGCCAGCCGTGCGCCTGCCAGTATTCCAGCAAACCGGTGTTCTGCGCGAACGTCAGGAAGTACGGGTCCTGGCGGATGCCCGGGACAATATCGCTCCAGACCTTGAAAAACGTGTCCTTGTCCTTGTCCACATCGATTTCGATCATCTGCAGCGCGGATCTCACTTCACCGGCGTAGAGGTACATGACGGCCCGAAAATCATCATCGGCGGCCAGCGCCGGAAAAGCCTCGATACTTCCGTCCACGCTCTTTTCACCACTGATGATGGATTTCAGAAATTCCGTCATCGGCTCGACTTCCTCTTCGGCCAGGAACTGCATGGCATACATGTTCCTGGCGAAGTCCCTGGCGGCCGATTGCACCTCACCCCGCTGCAGTTCGATCAATCCCTGGTTCAGTACCGCATGGGCCATGCCGTACTGCCTGGCAAGTTCATAGTATTCAAAACCGGCATCCAGATCGCCGACCAGGACGCAGGCGTTGCCTGTCACCAGGTTCAGGATTGCCGATTCGGGTTCGATCGCCAGCGCGCTTTTCATCCTGGCGAGAGCAAGGTCGATGTACCCCAGGTACATCAGAGCTTCAGCACTCCACTGAAGGGCCACGACATCTCCAGGGTCCAGCGCCAGTGCTCGATCGAATAGATCTACACCCGCTTCCCAGTTATTTTGCTCGATCTCGCTCATCGCCAACACGGCAACCGGCTCGGACAGAGCCGGGTTGAGTTCAATGGCCTTGTGCGCATTGGATTCAGCACGCTTGCGAGCAATCGAGGTGGGTGTGCGCAGGTAATTGCTCGACACCAGGTGTGCAGACGACAAACCGGCGTAGGCCCGGGCATACTCAGGGTCCAGCGCAATGGCCTCCTCGAAGCGCGAAATGGCTTTCGCCACGTCCAAACCGCGACGGTTCAACAGCGCCCTGCCCTCCAGGTACAGCCGGTAGGCCTGGCCATTGCCGGTTCCCACGTCGAAAAGCGGTACGTCATCGTCGCTGACCAGGGCAGACTGCAGGGCTTTCGACACCCGCCTTGCGATGTCATCCTGGATGGCGAGCACATCATCGCTGTCCCGGTCATAGGTATCCGACCAGAGGTGATATCCGTCATCCACATTGATCAATTGCGCAGTGATCCGCAACCGGTCGCCGGAACGCCGCACACTGCCCTCCAGTACGTGGGCTACATTGAGCGTCTCACCGATCTGCTGCACCCCCAACTCCGAATCGCGAAAGGCGAACGAAGAGGTGCGCGAGACCACTTTAAGATCATTGATCTGAGCCAGCACGTTCAACAGTTCCTCGGAAAGCCCGTCGGCCAGGAACTGGTCCTCTTCTGACGAACTCATGGAGGCAAACGGCAAAACCGCAATGGACTTGTCATCCACCAGCACCTGGGGGGGCACAGGGGCGTTTTCGGTCGCAGCAGGGTGCTGGATGCTCTCACCCTTCCCCCGTATGGCCATGAATCCCAGCGCAACCACCAAAACGACCACGCTGATGATCACGCCCGTCATTTTGCGGGAAATAGCCGGTGAGCGCCCTCCCATGGGGCTGCCTGGCGCAGCAACGGGAATACTTTCACCGGCGATTTTCGCCTTGATCGCACGGACCACCTCGGCGACTTCCGCATCTTTCGGATTACCCGGCCATTGAGACAAGTCCAGGCAATGGAATTGCCGGTAACCTAGCGGCGGATCGGTTCCGTCAATGCTGACAGCAATCAGCTTGCCGGCTTTCGCGCCGACCGAGGCTTCATCCTTTACCCAGTTGGATTTAGAACCGCTGTCTGACCACGCGACAATGACCGAAGCCGCCAGTTCCAGTTCACGCTCGATTTCAGTGGAAAAGTTGTCCCCGCCGGATACCTGCCGGTCCCACCACACGGAAAAACCTTGCTGCTGCAGCGCAGAAGCCAGTATTTCGATTTTTTCCCGGTCGGGACGAGCATAGGAAATAAAGACATCGGCCACAATCTGGAACCTCACGGGACACGGTGCCAACAGCATAAAGCCCCTGCAATGGAAATCAAAGTCTTCGGCCCGCCTGCCAAGTCGTTTATCATGGCCTAATTGAAGGTTTATAAGCCGAGGCCTGCGGACAAGCCCATGCAATACACCATTTCAGCCCGCGGCAAGCACGCTGCTGTGCCGATACAGAAGTTCATCAAGAACAACTATCCTGAGATCCCCCGGGAGCAGATCGACAGTTTTTTTGGTTTTACCGAGCACAGCACACTTTATGGCGGCCGGATCTTCGCCACCACTGAACTCAGCCGCTACGATGTGAATTCCCTGTATCGGATGAACATCAATGTCCGATTGCCGCTGACCAACCACTACGTGACCCGCGAAGAATACGAAGAAAATTTCCCGTTCCTGGAGAAATACCACCGGTCGGGAAATTCCCTGATTATCACCAACGACGAGCTTGCCGGCTGGCTGCGGGTGGATTTTCCGGAATACCGCCTCGAAGCCAGTGTGATCAAGAACATCAATACCCTGAGGAAAGTGGACGAGGCGTTTCGTATCTACGACACGGTGATATTGCCGATGGCCTCGAATGATGACGAAGCGTTTCTCAAATCGATCGAAAACAAGCAGCACATCACCCTGTTTGCCAATGCCGGCTGCGCCTATACCTGCCCGGCGAAAATCTGTTATCCGAGTATTTCAAAGGCCAACAAGACCGGCGACCCCAGCCTGTTCCAGTGTTCGCAGAAGCTGAAGGAACGCAACACCATCGGTATGTACGACTTTGATCTTGATTACCTGCGCTCCCTCGGCTTCGAGCGTTTCAAGCTCCTGCGCCCCAGGGCCGGCAACATGACCGGGTACTAAAAGGAGAACTCATGAAACACACCTTCATTCTCTTCGCACTGCTGCTGGCTTGCAGTACCGCCAACGCGGCGTTTTACAGCACGGATTACCTGAAGCGGCTACTCGACAGCTGCGATGCGCTGCCTGAGACCTTTGAGGCCAGCCCGGAAAACTTCACCCGGATCAAGGACTGCGGTTTGAGCACCGGCTATATCCTCGGCGTATTCGATGCGCTTGATGTTATCGCCGACCGGTCAAAGTGCATTCCAGGAACGGTTCAGTCTGAACACGTTGTCGGTGTGGTGGAGAAGTGGTTACAAAACCACCCGGAGCGCACCACGGGCCCGGCGGACAGGGCCATCGAATCGGCGCTCAGCGAAGCCTGGTCCTGCCAGGGATAAGCATGAATCTGGTGGAGCCGAGGAGGATCGAACTCCCGACCTTCGCATTGCGAACGCGACGCTCTCCCAGCTGAGCTACGGCCCCACGCGGATTGGACAGTCTACATCGAAAACCTACGCAGTTCTGCCCCGGTGCGGAACCTGCGCCTACTCCTTCGTTTGTTTGGTCAGCGTCCCATAGCCGCGAATGCCACTGTATTTAAGTATCTTCCCGTCAGTCAGGGTGGCTTTAATCATAGATCCACCTTGCAGAATCGTGATGCTGGCCTCTTCACCATCAACCTGTCCCGTAATGGGTTGCAGCCCCTGTTGAGCGTTCCAGGTTCCTGATATCGTTCCGTTGGTGACCGTGATTTTCGCTCTTACCGGCTTTTTCATTCCAAGCGAACTATTCTCGCTACCGGCCCAGTCTCCTTGCCAGGGTGACTCTGCCTGTTGAGTGGTTTCTTCTTGACCAAGGGTGTCGGCTTGTGCCACGAGTGTGCAGAATCCCAGTAAGAGGAAGATCAAAATCCTCATGCAAGCTCTCCTTTGGCAACTTTCAAGCAACAACCTATCCGACGGAAAGGGGTTCATGAAAGTGCGCTTCTCCTAACTCATTGAAGCTGAACATCTTGAAAGCACGGTCACCGTTGTAGTCCAGCACACGCAAATCATCGGTCTCATGCAGGTCATTTGCGACGATTTTGAAATGTTCGCCGTAGCGCTGCCTTGCCAGATCGAATGGAATCTCGTAAGCAATAAACTTTTCGATTCCCTTTGCCAGCAGTTTATCAAGCAGAATCGAATTCTCGATGGAGCCGTGCGAGGTAATAATGATCAAAGGGCTACCGCCCGTCATCAGCAGAAATGATTTCATATTAATCTCCCGGTACCGGTAAAACGTTCCCCTACTTTTATTTTAATCTGTTTTTAAGTCGTTTGATTATTAATCGTGGCCTTCCCTGGTCGCAGCTGTTCAGTCCACCGGGCCAACGTAATGATCCAGCCAGTCCAACGTCTCACGGATTGCCAATTGGGCGTTGTAAGTCAGTACAAAGTGGTTGGCGTCCGTGACGATCAACTTCTTGTCGGCGGCGTTTGTTCCGATGGTCTCGAAGAACGGTTTGATCGATGACTCCAGCGGGAAGAACGAGTCGTAGCGTCCATTTATCATCAATGTCGGGACTTTGACGCGAGGCAGGAAGTTGAACGGGTCGGCCACCGGCTGCACATCCTGCATCATGAGGCCTCCGACGATCAGCACGCTGGCCTTGAAGCGCGGTTCAACGGCGGTCATGATCGCGCCCATCGCCCCTCCCCAACTGATCCCAAAATAGGCCAGGCGCCCGGCGTCGATATCCTCGCGCGTTTCCAGGTAATCGATCGTTCGGCTCAGGTCCCTGGCCCATGCAATCACGTGGTCACGGTACAGGTTGGTCGCTTCCTGAACGTCGGAGTGCAGGTCGCTACCCCGTTCAAACGTGCCCTTGTAGACGGGGTATACGAGGACACGACCGCTCCTGAGGACAAAATCGAGTCTGCCAATGTCGAGTTCGTCGTACGATCGCTTGTAGATGTCGTTCGAACCCGGAAAGAACACAACTGCCTGGTATGGGGATGCAGGCGCGTCGCCGAGCGGCCGGAAAACAAACACCGTCAGCCGCTCCCCGCCATACGCAGCGTCCATCTCGATGCGTTCACGGATATAGGTACTGTTCGTATCGGTGCTTACCAGCACGGCGTTTAGCGGTGTGTGGTCGTAGGCGTACATCTGCCGGTACACTTCGAACAGTTCGTCTGATATGGGTGTCTCAGCATAATAATCGCGGGTGGTTTTCTCGATGGGCCCGCCCGCTACGGCCACGTTGGTCATGTCGGGATACACGACGAGGCGGATTCCGTTTTCAGGCGACCGGTCGAAATTGGGCGAAGTGATGGCGTCGTTGAACGAATATTTCGGGTCGCCCCAGCCGCCACCCAGGATGTAGTGTGCCTCGCCATCCGGGTTGAGGGTCCACTCGCGTACGTTTCCGGCCAGATCATGGACACCGTCGCGCGAGATGCCCGCATATTGCCCAACCGGTGCCGGACCGCGGCCGTCGTAATTGCTGAGTGGTACAACATGATTGCTGCTGAAGGGGTCGGCTGCCAGGTACCAGTGATACACGGTCGGCAGCGACTTGCCAACGAAACAGGCATACGCGGCAGCCTCGTACCAACTGACGCCGCCCACCGGAAAGTTATCCTCGCCTTGCGGAAAGGAACCGACATCCCAGCCGCTGGGCCCTGCGCGGCCTGTTTGATCAACGAAGCTGGCGATGGCCTGTTCAAAGGACAATTCCTGGCCATCCCGAACGAATGGATGCTGCCAACAGGCCGGATCCGCGTAGCCGCCGGCATCCACGAAACTTTTGTATTCACGGTTGGTGACCTCATTGATATCCATCAGGAAGTCGCCCAGTGTCAGGGCATCCAGGTGTTCAAGACCCGGTGCAAAAATGCCGGCAGAGCCCCCGTTTACGCGGGTCATTCCGGCGGGCAGAGTTTCCGGTGTGTCGAGAACGAATGGCGGAGACGCAGCTAGCCGGCTTGAGAAATCCGACGTTTCGCGCGGCAGGTAACCTTCAAGTTCAAACCGCAACCTCGACAACCCGAGCGGGAAGCGGTCGAGTTCCAGGGGCGTAAGGCCCAGTTCCTCCCATGAATCATCGATGGACTGGTAATTTCGTCTTAGCACCCGTGCGCCTGGCGGCACGCTCTTGAGCACTATCTTCCTGGAAACCTCTGACCACATGGACTCGCGTACCGTTTCATTCTCTATCAAGCCGTCGAGTTCAGTCGCAATTGCGTATGCTTGTGGATAGTCAAACTCACCGACGAGGCGCCGGATCTCATCAATGCCGGTCACGAGATCCCGCTCTGAGTCGGCGCTTTGACGGTTGGTCAGCACCATCCAGCCAGTCACAATGAGACCCCAAACGGCAAGGGCGGCGATGCCGCCCTTCAGCACGTTTTTCCATCTGAAAAGCTGGCGGTGACGCGAGATTTCCTGTGGTTTGGAGTCTGCCGCTGAGCGGCGGCCAATGCCCTGGAAATAAGCCGTGGCGGCAGTGACAGGGAGTCCAAGAAGCAGCAACGTAATTGTGAGTACGAATACCCACTTCGGGAGCCCCATGTTCTGGATCAGAACATCAACGACCTGGAGGCAAATCCAGGACATCGCTGAATAAATTCCCAGCACCTGCCACAAGGAATTCCTGTTTTTATGATGCGCCATTGGACCTCTTGCTATGCGGAACGGGTAACGGTTGACGCCGGTCAGTATAAGGAAAGATGGAGAGAATTGTCGAAACGAAAAGACGGCCGATCAAAAGCAGCACTCGACTCACCTGTTTGACTCATGGCGGCTTTCGACTGTTGAAACGAAATCAGGCTATTCCGGTTGCTTGTTGGACCAGCAGAAATTATCCAAACCAACATTGTGATATCCGGCCTGTCGTTTTTTGGCAGAATAGGGAAACGTCGGCTGAAGTCGTAAACAGATGTCTGCAAAAATAATATTACTGGCCCTTGCGGTCTTGCTATTGGGTGCTTGCGCGAGCAAGCCCATGATTCCATGGACCCAGGATTCACCCCCTCAGGCCCTGGTCCCGGTGGCAGATGCGGGAATAAACGATCAAAGAGGCCGCTTTCGTGAAATATATTGCGAAACCCTGGAATCCAGGGGTGAGGAGTGGCCGGATTACAGGCCCTGCAATGAAGCATTGACGAGGGTGGGCCGCGAACCGGAGGGTACGGGTGCGCCGGTGAACCTGGGTAAAAGCGAACGTCAAATGTTGATGCTGATTGTGCCGGGCGTTGGCTGGGAGTGTATGCAGGAGTGGCTGAATATGGATTACACAATTCAGAAACTGCTCAGTTCCAACGGCTTTAATGCTCAACTAATAGATGTCGACGGCCTGTCCAGCTCGGCAAACAATGCACGTCAGATACGTGACTACATAGCAGCGTTACCTCCAGATATGATCAACCGGGAGATCATACTGATCGGTTATTCAAAAGGTTCGCCCGATATCCTCGAAGCCATCGTAAATTATCCTGAACTGCATGAACGGGTGGCTGCAGTGATCAGCGTTGCCGGTGCGGTCGGCGGTTCACCGCTGGCGAACACGGCCAAACAAAAAGACCTGAATATCATGCAGTATTTCCCGAAATCCAGGTGCAGTGCAGGCGACGGCGGAGCGCTCGAGAGCCTTCGGCCATCCACGCGCAGAACCTGGCTGGCCGAGCACCCTCTCCCGCAGGAAATACCTTACTACTCATTGGTTACCTACCCCAGTCCGGACCGCATGTCTTCGGTATTGGCCGGTTCCTACCGTAAATTGAGCCAGGTGGATGCCCGTAACGACAGCCAGGTGATTTACTACGACCAGATGATCCCCAACAGCACTTTGCTGGGTTTTGTGAACGCGGACCACTGGGCCATTGCAGTGCCCATTGCAAGAAGCCACACTTTTCTGGGCAAGACTTTTGTCGACAAGAATGACTATCCACGCGAGGCACTGGTTGAGGCGGTGATCCGATTCGTGGAAGAAGACCTGGAGAATCGGGTTCAGTAGAGAACCTTAATGAAAATGTGAAATTCTTCCACCGCTCACAGGAAGATCAAGAATCACATTTGAAATTCACGACAAGTTGTTGAATAATAGAAGTGTGTTCCGGTGCAAGGGGTTGTATACCGGAATATTCAGACAAAGCGCAAATGGATTTGCGAATCTTTATCGCCGGATGGCGCCGGAGAAAGGATTGTTTCCCGGGTCACCGCACAAAGGGGATTTCGCAAATGGGGATTACCTACTTTTTCATGTTCATTGCCTTCGTTATGGCAGGCATCGTGATTTTTCTGCTCAAGGATTTTTTGGAAAGCGCACTCGGATACAAAGACGATCCGATAGCGCTCGTTGAACTGCAGGAGATGTACCGCAAAAACGAGATCGAGAGCCGCAGGGCCGAAGTGTATATACACAATTACATGGTCGGTCTTGAACAGGCCCGGTGTGAAAAGGAGCGGCGCAGGAAGCCCGCCCCTACCCTAAGCAAAACCTTTACAGGATAAAAATATAGGGACGCCAAAAACTCGCACTGCTACGCAGTTGCGATGGCACATCGGTTGTACGACAAAGGGCAGCCGGTGTGATTATTCTGGCTGAAAACTGGCCATGGTTGGATGCAGGAAAACACATCGTACGACTATAGGGGACATCAGGCTTGTTTTTGCGGAGTTTTCTTCAGAACTTTTTCGAGTTCGTTGGCAATGATGCCGAGCTGTTGAACGGTGTGATCTACTGGATACTTGTTCCGGAATTGACTCACTTCCTGGGCAATATGTCGGATTCTGTCCGGGTAGGATTCTGATTTCAATTTCATTGTTTTCCTCCTAATGCGAGTATAGCAAAACCTCCCGAGAAACCTGGACCGGGGCCACGGCAAA
>JAHEFT010000079.1 GCA_024640025.1 Chromatiales bacterium | reverse complement strand
CTGTGCAAAGCTGGCCGGTTGCGAGCCTGGATGATTGTGACCTGGTTTTCGACGCCCTGCTGGGAACGGGGCTGGACCGGGAACCGGCGGGGGATTTTGCAGCGGCTATCGACCTGATCAATCGTTCCGGCGCGGCGGTCGTGGCAGTGGATATTCCTTCCGGCCTGAACGCCGATACGGGTGTGGTGATGGGCCGGGCCGTCGACGCGGACATCACGGTGACCTTTATTGGCAACAAGCGCGGTTTGTTCACTGCCGATGGCCCGGACTTTGCGGGCAAGGTTTGCTTTTCCGATCTGGAAACCCCGCAAACCGTCATGGATTCAGAGCCTGATTACGGAATAATTATTCGTGAATCTTTAATCCATCGATTACTGCCGGAGCGGCGCCGCAATTCACACAAGGGCAGCTACGGCTGGTTGTTGGGCGTGGGCGGCGACAGCGGTATGAGCGGCGCGATTCGCCTGGCGGGTGAGGCGGCATTGAGGAGCGGCGCCGGCAAGGTCACGCTGGCCACGCGTTCGACACATTCCGCGCTGGTCAACCTGGCCTGTCCGGAACTGATGGTCAGGGCTGTGGAGGACGGCACACAACTCGATGAGTATTCCGGCCAGGTCGACGTGCTGGTCACCGGTACCGGCCTCGGCCAGCTGCCGTGGTCGGAAGACATGCTGCTTTCCTGCCTGCAGTTCCCGGTTCCGGTCGTGATCGATGCAGACGGCCTCAACCTCCTGGCGGGCATGTCTGATGAGTGGAAAGACCGGCTTCCCGGCAACTGGATCCTGACGCCGCATCCGGCGGAAGCGGCGCGTTTGCTGAAAAGCACCACCCGGCAGGTACAGGCGGACCGGATTGACGCCGCCCAGGCCATGGCCCGGTATTACCGGGCTTTTGTCGTGTTGAAAGGCTGCGGCACGGTGGTGGCGGCTCCGGACGGACGCTATGCCATTTGCCCGTTCGGCAACCCGGGAATGGCCACTGCGGGCAGCGGCGACGTGCTGGCCGGGGTGATCGGCGCCATGGTCGCGCAGGGGATCGATGATTTGTGGCGTGCAGCCATGGCGGGAGTGCTCGCACATGCCCTGGCTGGCGACCTGGCCGCCGCGCAGGGGGGTGAGAGGGGATTGCTCGCCTCTGATATCACCCGGTGCCTGCCGCGCGTGCTGAACCCCTCCCAATGAACCGGGCCGCCAAAGGGGCTGCCACCGAGGCCCCCTGGGTGCAGGTCGTGGAGGACGAACGGGCGGTTGCCGTACTGGCCGGCCGTTTTGCCGCGGCCGTGCAGACACCGGTGGTTATCTACCTGCAGGGTGACCTGGGGGCGGGCAAAACCACTTTTGCGCGGGCCTACATCCATTCCCTGGGTTTCGCCGGCTATGTGAAGAGCCCCAGTTACGGCCTGCTGGAGACTTATGCGGCCGGCGGTCAGAAAGTCCTGCACCTCGATCTGTACCGGATCGAGGATCCGGAAGAGCTGGAATACCTGGCAATCCGCGACCTGTTCGATGACCAGACCGTTCTGCTGGTGGAATGGCCGGACCGCGGCGAACATTATCTCCCTGAGCCAGACCTGCTATTGGAATTCGGTGAAAAAGACGAAGTCCGGTTCATTGGTTGCCATGTGCAGTCTGATCACGGTCGGGCGCTGTCCGAAAAAGTCAGGCAAGCCTCGTAATATAATTTTTCTAGATTGGACACCTATCTAACGGTTTTATATAAGAAACTGTTGCAATTTCACGATTTTCAATTCATTATTACCGCATCGACAACGGAGGTTGATCATCTCGATGGCGATTCGATTGGTCCTGGTATGGATTCTGGCACTGTTTGCCATCCCGGTTTTTGCTGCGGATGTCGACGGCTTTCGCGTCTGGACCGACCCCGAAAAAACCCGCGCCGTGCTGGACCTGGATTCACGCACTGAGTACCAGTTGTTCACGCTTGATAACCCGCCACGGGTCGTCATTGATCTTCCGAAATCCAGTCTCGATCATGCATTAAAATTCACCGCGGAACATGCCGGTGTGATCGACGGGGTACGCCATGGAGCGCCCGACAAGGACACGCTGCGTATTGTCCTTGACCTGGAAAGCCAGAGCGAAATCAAGAGTTTCCTGCTCGATCCGACCGGGGGCTACGGTTATCGCCTGGTCATAGACCTGTTCCAGAAAAATGGCCAGAACAGTCAACCCCGGCTCAAGCAGATTTCAGCCATGCAGGAGCAAAACCGGGATGTGGTGGTGGCAATCGACGCAGGCCATGGCGGGGAAGACCCGGGCGCAACGGGTAAAAACCGCACGCGCGAGAAAGATGTCGTGCTGGCTATTGCGAAAGAGCTCAAGAAAACCATTGATGCACAGCCCGGAATGACCGCCGTGCTTACCCGCACCGGAGATTACTACATTCCCTTGCGTGACCGTTTTGAGAAGGCCCGCAAATACCGTGCGGACCTGTTCGTTTCGATCCATGCCGATGCCTTCAAAAACCGGAACGTGTCCGGCAGCTCCGTATTCGTACTCTCCAGCAAGGGCGCGAGCAGCGAGTTTGCACGCAGGCTGGCCGCCAGTGAGAACAGTTCCGACCTGGTTGGCGGGGTTACCCTGAGTGACAAGGATGACATGCTGGCCTCGGTACTGCTGGACCTGTCCCAGAGCGCCACCATGGAGGCCAGCCACGCCGTGGCCGACAGCGTATTCGGATCGTTGCGGACACTTGGAAAAACGCATAAAAACGACGTGGAGCACGCCAACTTCATGGTGCTGAAGTCTCCCGATGTGCCTTCCCTCCTGGTGGAAACCGCGTTCATCAGCAATCCATCGGAAGAACAGCGGCTCAAAGACCCTGCCTGGCAACGCAGAACCGCTCGAGCCATCACGGACGGTATCCAGAATTATTTCTTCATGAGCCCGCCCCCCGGAACCTGGATCGCCTCCAACCGCCAGCCGGTTCGACACCAGGTCGTGCGCGGCGATACCCTGGGTGAAATCGCCAGCCGATACCGGGTAAGCCTTTACAGCCTGCGACGGGTCAACCAGCTCAAGACGGATAATATCCGGGTCGGCGCGGAGTTGGTGATCCCCACCACGTAGGAGCGAACTGGGGCGCTCCTGCGTTACACTGGCGCCATGACCATCCAACTCCTTCCCGACCATTTGATCAATCAGATTGCGGCTGGAGAAGTCGTGGACCGGCCTTCCTCCGTGGTCAAGGAACTGGTGGAAAATAGCCTGGACGCCGGGGCCCGGCGAATCAGCGTACAACTGGAACAGGGCGGAAAGCGCGCCATCCGGGTTGTCGATGACGGGCTGGGCATGGAGCGGGACGAATTGGCCGTAGCCCTGCAGCGCCATGCCACCAGTAAAATTGCCAGCCTGGATGATCTCGAGCGGGTCGCAACGATGGGGTTCCGGGGCGAAGCCTTGCCCAGTATCGCATCGGTCGCCAGGCTCGATCTTTCGTCACGTCACGGTTCAGACCAGCACGGCTGGTTGGTCAGGGTCCGGCGCGGCGACATCTCTGAACCGGAACCAGACGCGCTGCAGGCCGGGACCCGGGTGAGTGTTGAAGACCTGTTTTACAACGTCCCCGCGCGGCGTAAATTTCTGCGGGCGGACCGCACCGAATTCAGTCACGTGGACCTGTTGTTGCGGCGTTTTGCGCTGGCGCGATTCGATGTCGGTTTTGAGTTGGAACACAACGGCAGGACGACCAGCGCTCTGCCTCCGGCCCTGGAAGAAGCGGGACAGGTAAGCCGGCTGCAGCGGGTCATGGGCAAGGAGTTTCTCGAACATGTCATAAAAATTGACCAGGAGCGCGGCGCTATTGCCCTGACCGGATGGGTTGCTGAGCCGCGTTACAACCGCGCCCAGGCCGACCGGCAGTTTTTCTTCGTCAACGGCCGTGCGGTTCGCGACCGGGTGATTGCCCATGCGGTGCGCTCTGCGTTCCAGGATGTGCTGTATCACGGCCGCCACCCGGCCTTCGTGCTTTACCTTGATGTTCCGCCCGAAGCGGTCGATGTGAACGTTCATCCGCAGAAGCACGAAGTACGCTTCAGGGATGCACGGATGGTTCATGATTTCCTGTTTTCGTCGCTGCGCCGGGCGCTGGCCGAGGCAGGGGCCGGCGCGATGCGGCCGGGTTCCGGTTTGGAGCAAGGCATCCCGGCGGCTGCAGGCTCGCCGGGCGCAGGAGGAACAGGCTGGCCGTCGGCCGGCGCTCAGCAATCCGGTATGCCCCTGCCGGTGAGAGACCAGGTCAGTGCTTATGCAACGGTGCTTGGCGCCGGCACATCCCAGGGCAGATCCGAAGCCGCAGGATTCCAGTCGGATGACGCCGCGAACGAAGGTGAGATTCCGCTGCTGGGTTATGCCATGGCGCAGTTGCACGGGGTCTATATTCTTTCCCAGAATACCCATGGCCTGGTGTTGACCGACATGCATGCGGCGCACGAGCGCATCACGTACGAGCGCCTCAAGTCCCGTTACTCCGGTGAAGGCATCAGGGGGCAGCGCCTGCTGGTGCCGCTGGACGTCCAGGTCAGCGAGACCGAGGCTGATCTCGCCGAGGACAGGCACGAAGAACTGAGGAGCCTGGGGCTGGTGGTGGACCGTTCCGGTCCGGAAAGCCTGGTGCTGCGTGAAGTGCCGGCGCTACTGGCGCACACCGATGCGGCGCAGCTTCTGCTCGACGTGCTGTCGGACATGGGCGCCACAGGCGGCAGCGAAAGGGTGCAAACCGGGTCCAATGAGATCCTGTCGACGATGGCCTGTCATGGTTCCGTGCGCGCCAACCGGATTCTCAACCTGTCGGAAATGAACGCCCTGTTGCGGGACATGGAAGAGACCGAGCGTGCTGGTCACTGCAACCATGGCCGCCCCACCTGGATCCAGCTGGACATGGCCACACTGGACCGCCTGTTTCTGCGCGGACGTTGATGTCCCGCTCCGAACCCTTGCCTGCGGCCATCTTCCTGATGGGCCCGACGGCCTCCGGCAAAACCGCACTGGCTGTTGAACTGCGCAAGCGGTTTCCGGTTGATGTGATCAGTGTGGATTCAGCCCTCGTCTTTCGCGGCATGGATATCGGCACAGCGAAGCCCGATGAGGAGACTTTGCGGCTGGCTCCGCACGCGCTGATCGATATTCGTGAGCCGGAAGAAGTTTATTCGGCCGCAAATTTCAGGGAGGACGCCCTGGCTGAAATGTCGGAAATCACCGAACGGGGCAGGGTGCCCTTACTGGTGGGCGGAACCATGCTGTATTTCCGGGCGCTGACGAAAGGCCTGGCGACCCTGCCTGCCGCCGATGCGGAGATACGGAAGGCGCTGGAGGCGCAAGCCGGCGAAGAAGGCTGGCAGGCCCTGCATGCGCGCCTGGCGCAACAGGATCCGGAAATCGCGGCACGGATTCATCCCAACGATCCACAGCGAATTTCGCGAGCCCTTGAAGTCATCGAGTTGACCGGCAGAAGGATGAGTGAGCTGCAGCAGGAGCAGGAACAGCTGGCGCTGGCTTACCGTGTCATGAGGATTATTGCCTGCCCGCAACCGCGCTCAATACTGCATGAACGCATCGAACTGCGTTTCCGCCAAATGCTGGATGAAGGGTTTCTGGAGGAAATGAAGACGCTCAGGAAGCGCAAGGGACTGACGCGGGAGATGCCGTCGATGAGGTGCGTCGGCTACCGGCAGGCGTGGTGTTACCTGGAAGGCGAAATCAGCCATCAGGAAATGTGCCGGAAAGCCCTGGCGGCAACCCGCCAACTGGCCAAGAGGCAGCTCACCTGGTTGAGGCGTGAAACCGCTGCCCTGTGGTATGATTCAACTGCGGGAAACGTGCAGGATGCCGTGTCCGGGGAAGTCGAAAAATTCCTTGAAAAGCACGCCTGCCGCACCTAGATAATCGGAAGCCAGCCGTTTTCTGGCCGGAAAAGTTGGGTGGCGCTAAAAATAATAGGAGAACGGACATGTCAAAAGGTCAGTCATTACAAGAACCATTCCTCAATGCATTGCGCAGAGAACGTGTGCCTGTATCCATCTATCTCGTCAACGGCATCAAACTGCAGGGCCAGATCGAGTCATTCGACCAGTTCGTCGTGTTGCTGAAAAATTCTGTCAGCCAGATGATCTACAAGCACGCGATATCCACTGTGGTTCCAGCCCGCAACGTCCGCGTGTTTGATGAAGAGGAAGATGATTAGGGCCCGGATGAAGGGAAGCCAGACTCCCCCTTGCAGACCCGGTTGGCGCAGCCAGAGGGGCTGCCAGATAATGCCGTCGCTCGTGAGACCCTTTTAATTGATTGACCGCGCCGAGCGCGGTAACCGCGCTGTCATACTGCACCCCGAATTCCGCCTGACCGGGCCAGAGGCACTGGATGAGTTCCAGGAACTCGCACGGTCGGCAGGCGCTGAAATCGCCGATATCATCATCGCTCCCCGCGACCGGCCGGAAGCCCGCTTCTATGTGGGCAAAGGCAAAATTGAAGAACTGGCGGAGAAAGTCGAAGACGCGGGTGCTGACCTGATCCTGGTCAGCCAGTCGCTGAGCGCGGTCCAGGAGAGGAATATCGAAAAGGCCTGCCAGTGCCGGGTACTGGACCGGGCCACGCTCATCCTTGATATTTTCGCGCAGCGGGCGCAGTCCTACGAGGGTAAGCTGCAGGTGGAACTGGCCCAGTTGCGTCACCTGTCCACCCGCCTGATTCGCGGCTGGACGCACCTGGAGCGGCAAAAGGGCGGTATCGGATTACGCGGTCCGGGTGAGACCCAGTTGGAAACGGACCGCCGCCTGATCAACGTTCGCATCCGGCAATTGAATGCCCGGCTGGACAAAGTCGCCAGGCAGAGAGACCAGAGCCGGCGGCAGCGCCTGCGGTCCCGCGCCCCGCTGATTGCGCTGGTGGGTTACACCAATGCCGGAAAATCCACCCTGTTCAACAGGCTCACCGGTGCGTCCGTGGGCGAGGAAGACATGTTATTCGCCACGCTGGACCCGACCGTCCGGCGGATGCAGGAAATGCACTGCGGGGAGGTGTTGCTGGCCGATACCGTCGGGTTCGTCAGTGACTTGCCGCACGAGTTGATCGCAGCGTTCCGCGCCACCCTGCAGGAAGCCCGGGAAGCAGATCTGTTGCTGCACGTGACGGATGTCTCCGACCCCTACCGCATGGAGCGTCAGCACGATGTCGAAGATGTACTGGAATCTATCGGTGCGGACCGGATACCGGTTATCCGCATATACAACAAGATTGACCGCAGCGGCCAGGAGGTTGCGGTCAACCGGGACGAGCAGGGGATGCCCGTCAGCGTCAGCATCTCCGCCCGCAACGGTGACGGGATTGAGGCCCTGCGCGAGGCGATCAGCGAGCGCCTGGCCAGCGAACGGATCAACCGCTGGATCGAGTTGAAAGGCAAAGACGCCCGGTTTCGCGCCCAGCTTTTTGAACTGGGTGTGGTCAGCGAGGAGCGAATAGCGGAAAATGGTTCCTGGCTCCTCCATGTGGACGTGCCAAAGGAAACCGCCGAACGCCTGGCCCGAATACCGGGAGCAGACGGAAGCCTGGCGAAGGCTCAATTGCTTGATAAAACCCGCTCCGAAAACAGCGAAGCCAATCGGGCAGAGCGGTTTTCATTCTGATGAAAGAAGTGCTGCCCGAATGGCGCAGCGGACGATTATTCTAATACACACGCCCTGAATGATCTTGATACACTGGCCTTGAATAATCTGGGCCACAGGCCCAAATTGGTTATTAACCTATTCTCTGGAGACACACATGCCCTGGAAAGAACCCGGTAAGGGTGACAAGGACCCCTGGAATTCAGGGGGTCAGCAGCCCCCCGACCTCGAGGAAGTTTTTCGCAACGTCAACGATCGCCTGAAGTCCATTTTTGGCGGCGGTGGAAGAGGCGGCAGCGACAGAAAAAAATCCAATTCCAGCGGCAGCGGCGGAATGATCGGCATCGTGGCAGTGGCCCTGCTGTTATGGGTGGGGTTTGACGCGGTGCACATCGTCGACCAGGCAGAGCAGGGTGTTGTTCTGCGCTTTGGCAAGTACAACCGGACACTTTCACCCGGCATCAACCTGACCCTGCCGCGTCCCTTCGAAACCATGACGGCCGTGAATGTCAGCGAGGTTCGTTCGCTCGAGGACAGGGGCCACATGCTGACGGAAGATGAAAACCTGGTCGAATTCATTTACAAGGTCCAGTACAGGGTAGCCTCGGCACAGGATTTTCTGTTCGAAATCCGTGACCCGGAACTTACCGTCAAGGCTGCAGCCGAGAGTGCATTGCGCGAATCGGTCGGCACCAATCGGCTGGACGCCATCCTGGAAGGTATCCAGCGCGAAACCATTCGAATAGAGACACAGCGCGTGTTACAGGAAACGCTGGACCGCTACCAGGCAGGTATCCAGGTCAACCAGTTCAACCTGGAGGACGTGAATGTTCCGGCGCAGGTCCGCGAGGCCTATTCAGACGTCATTCGCGCCCGCGAAGACCGGGAACGGTTTATCGAGGAAGCCCGTGTGCATGCCAATAGCGTGGTTCCCGAAGCCCGCGGAAGGGCCGCCCGTATCATCCAGGAGGCCGAAGGCTACAAGGCGTCCACCGTGGCCCTGGCCGAAGGTGAGGCGCGACGTTTCAACCTGATGTTGGCGGAGTACGAGAAAGCGCCCGAAATCACCCGCAAGCGCCTCTACCTGCAGACCATGGAAAACGTTTTTGCCCGTTCCCAGAAAGTGTTGCTGGATGCGGACAGCAGCGGCAATATTCTCTATTTGCCGCTGGACCAGCTGGGTGGCGGCAGCAGTTCGGCAAAGGCCTTGCTGCCTCCCGTCCTGACACCTGATTCCGGGCCGGTCGGCGAAAATGCCGCGACCAGCCGTACATCACGCAGGGAGGGCCGGTAATGATTCGTCCAATCTTATTGATTTTTATCGTTATCCTGGGCGTGCTCGGCGTTTCCAGCCTGTTTACCGTCAACGAGACGGAATTCGCCATCAAATTCCAGTTGGGACGTATCGTGAAGTCTGATTACGAGCCCGGCCTGCATGTCAAAATGCCGTTCGTCAACAACGTGCTCAAGTTCGAAAAACGCCTGTTGACGCTGGACACCAACGCGGAACAGATGTTGACTTCAGAACAGAAGTTCGTCGCCGTGGATTCTTTCGTCAAGTGGCACATTGTGGACGTGGAGCGGTTTTATACCTCGACACAGGGCAACGAGCGGATTGCACTCAGCCGGCTGGACAGTATTGTCAAAGACCGTATCCGCAACCAGATCGCGAGCCGTACATTGAAAGAGGTGATTTCCGAGCAGCGGGTTTCAACCATGCAGGATATCGCCAGGGAAGCGAACACGGCTTCTGCCGAATTTGGTATCGACGTGGTTGATGTGCGCATCAAGGCCATCGAGTTGCCTGACGATGTGCGTGAGTCGGTGTTCCGGAGAATGGCGGCAGACCGGCAGAAAGAGGCCAACCTGTACCGTTTTGAAGGCCGCGAATCGGCCGAAAGAATCAGCGCCGGCGCCGATCGGGAAGTGCAGGTCATCCTCGCCGAAGCACAGCGTGACGGCCAGACCCTGCGCGGTGAAGGCGATGCGAGGTCGACTGAAATTTACGCCGACGCCTACGGGCAGGACCAGGAGTTCTACGCGTTCTATCGCAGCCTGCAAGCCTACGGAAACGCATTTGGAGGCAGTGGCGACGTGATGGTGCTGGATCCGAAGTCCAGTTTCTTCGACTACTTCAGCAGTGACCGGCCTGAAACGCCGTAAACCGGGGTTGACGTGTTGGCCAGGGATCTGATGACGGCTTTCGCCCTCCTGTTGATCATCGAGGGTCTGCTGCCGTTGTTTGCGCCGCAGTTTTGGCAGAAAACCATGCAGGACCTGTCACAGTTCAACCCCAGGACGATACGCATCGGCGGCATCATCAGCATGCTTGCCGGTGCTTTCTTACTACAATTTATCAAATGAGCGCGAATGAATAAGAGCATCGTAGTTCTCGGTACCCAGTGGGGTGACGAAGGAAAAGGAAAGATTGTTGACCTGCTGAGTCGCAATGCCAACGCCGTGGTGCGTTTCCAGGGCGGGCACAATGCAGGCCACACCCTGGTGATTGACGGCCACAAGACGGTCCTGCATTTGATTCCTTCGGGCATCCTCCAGCCGGATGTTGAGTGTCTTATCGGCAACGGCGTGGTGTTGTCGCTCAAAGCGTTGCGCGAGGAAATCGAGGCACTGGAGGCCAAGGGGATCGAGGTGCGCTCCCGGGTGCGGATCTCGCCTTTCTGCGCCATCATCATGCCCTGGCATGAAATGCTGGACCGCGCGCGCGAGCAGGCGCGGGGCGACCGGGCCATCGGCACCACCTGCCGTGGCATCGGTCCGGCCTACGAAGACAAGGTCGCGCGTCGCGGCCTGCGTACTTCAGACCTGCTCAACCCGGAGACGCTGACGGAAAAAATCGAACATATACTGGATTTCCACAACTTCGTGCTGACCCAGCGGTTCGGCATGGAGGCCTTGTCAGTACCGGAAATGGTGGAGCAGGCCCTGGAACTGGGCTCGTATTTTGCCGGCCAGGTGGCAGATGTCAGCGGAAGGCTTTACCAGCTGAGGGATGAAGGCAAGCGGATCATGTACGAAGGCGCCCAGGGCAGCCTGCTGGACATCGATCACGGCACCTATCCCTACGTGACGTCCTCCAACACGACCATTGGCGGCGTGTGCACCGGGGCCGGAATCGGACCGGATGCTATCGACTACGTGCTGGGCATTACCAAGGCCTATGTTACGCGTGTGGGCGGCGGACCGTTTCCGACCGAACTGTTCGACGACAACGGCAAGCGCCTGGCGCGCCGCGGTGATGAATTCGGCGCCACCACGGGGCGGCCAAGACGTTGCGGCTGGCTGGATGCAGTGGCTTTGCGCCGCATGGTGAGGCTGAACGGCGTCACTGGATTTTGTGTGACCAAGCTGGACGTGCTGGACGGTTTTGAGGAAATAAAAATCTGCACCGCCTACCGGCTGAATGGAGAACTGCTCGATGCACCGCCCCTGGATGCCCACAGCTGGGCTGACCTCGAGCCTGTTTACCAGAGCTTTCCGGGCTGGACGGAGTCCTCGCGGGGCGCAACCTCGATGGACGACCTGCCGGCCAACGCCCGCAGCTATCTCATGGCCATGGAAGAACTGTGCGGCGCACCCGTACACATCGTGTCCACCGGCCCGGACCGCAGCGAAAACATCATCATCACATACCCCTTCGACCTGTAAGTCCCCCATTGCAGGCGCGGGCCTTGCCCGCGATTGTTTTCATTAACAACATGATCTCGATCAGGTGTTTTCGTCTTTATATATATACTAAGAAAACGTAATTTAGAGTATACTAATATATAAAGAAAAGACCCGTCTCATTGCGCTTTGGTGTGAACATGAAGGACTCAAGCAAGGGCTGGATTGCCGGCCTCATTTTCCTGCTCATCCTGGTTTCGGTGCCGATCTGGTACTTCACCCGGGCTGATGCCACTGCCGTGGCCCGGGACATCGACGCCCCCTGGGACGCCATGCCCCGCAGGGCTGCACCCGTCAGCCATAAAGACCTGCTGGAAGGCCCGTTTGAAAACGGACAGCAGGTCACGCAGGCCTGCCTCACCTGTCACGAGGATGCCGCCGAACAGGTCATGCACACCGCCCATTGGCTCTGGGAGTCCGAGCCGGTGATGATGGAAGGCCGTGAAGAGCCCGTGACGATCGGCAAGAAAAACGCCATCAACAATTTCTGCATCGGGATCCAGGGCAACTGGGCCAGCTGCACCGCCTGCCATGCCGGCTATGGCTGGGAAGACGCGAATTTCGATTTCGGGGAAAGTTCCAATGTCGATTGCCTGGTCTGCCACGACGGCAGCGGTGGTTACAGGAAAGGCCCAAGCGGGCTTCCCGCCGAAGGTGTTGACCTGCTGGCCGCAGCGCAAAGCGTGGGGCTGCCGAAGCGTGAAAACTGTGGCGGCTGCCACTTTCGCGGAGGCGGCGGTAATGCCGTCAAGCACGGTGACCTGGATGAAAGCCTGTACAACCCGACAGACGAGATCGATGTCCACATGGGGCGTTATGATTTTCAGTGCGTGGATTGCCACCAGACCACCGACCATGTGATCGGCGGCCGGTCGATCTCGGTCAGTGTCGACAACGCCAACCAGATTGCCTGCACCGATTGCCATCAGCCCAGGCTGCACGCCGATTCACGCATCAACGCCCACCTGGATACACTGGCGTGCCAGACCTGCCATATCCCCGCGGTGGCTGTGAAGCAGGCGACCAAAACACACTGGGACTGGGCCAGCGCCGGTGACGACAGCCGCGAAGAGAGCACCCATGAATACCTCAAGATCAAGGGCAGTTTCATCTACCAGAAAAATCTGAAACCCGAATATTTCTGGTACAACGGCCTGGCGGATCGTTACCTCCTCGGCGATCCGCTGGCCGTTGGTGGCGAGACGCCGATGAATCCGCCCAAGGGCGATATTCATGATCCGTCCGCCCGTATCTGGCCATTCAAAGTTC
>JAHEFT010000078.1 GCA_024640025.1 Chromatiales bacterium | reverse complement strand
CCAGCCGGTCTCCCCGTCGCGGTTGAAGGCACGGCCCTGTCGATCCATGAATTTGCGCCGGGCTTTACGTCCCAACCGCGCCTGGATGGCGGCCAGGTCGCGGCCGCTATCGACCAGGCCGCCCTGCTGGTCGATGACGCGAACGAGGAAGCGGAAGTGTTCGTCAATGGAGCTCTCATCCAGGTCATCCAAATCGACCGGCAAGCCGGTCATGCGGCGCAATTCGTCAGCACAAACTTCCAGCATGGGTTCGTCGTATCGCCCTCGTATGGATTGCATCAGAGCGTCAGCGAATTCAGGAACCGGCGTCAGTGAACGGCGCATGGGTTTGGGCAATTGCCGGATCAGCGCCACCAGCTTGTCACGCAACAGGCCCGGCACCAGCCATTGCAGCTTACCCGGACTCAGGGTGTTCAACCACTCAATGGGAACGATAATGTGGACCCCATCGTCCGGATTTCCCGGATCAAAATGGTACTCCAGTGGAAAGGCCTGCTCCCCGTTTTCCAGGCGATCGGGAAACAGGTCGCCCGGCGCCGCGCCCGCATCTTCCCGCATCAGGACATCGTGCCCGAGGAACAGCAGTTTCCGCCCCTCCCGGCCCAGTCCGGACAGCCATTTCTCAAACGAACGGGCGCTGTTGACAGATTCCGGAATCCGGGCGTCAAAAAATTCAAACTGGGTCTGCTCATCAACCAGCACATCGCGCCTGCGCCGTTTGTGTTCCATCAGTTCCACTTCAGCCCGAATTTTCTCGTTATGCGACTTGAAAGCCGCGCGGGTGTCCAGCGCCCCTCTGACCAGGGCCTCCATGATGAAGATGCGCCGCGCCTCCGACGGGTCGACCGGACCGTACTGGACACGACGCTTCTCGACGATGACCAGCCCGTAAAGTGAGACCTGCTCCCAGGCAAACACTGCACCGCGGCGGCGGGACCAGTGCGGATCAAAATAATGCCGCTTCAGCAGATGCTGGCCCAGTTGCTCGATCCATTCGGGCTTGATGACCGCGTTGACCCGTGCATACGGCCGGCTGGTCTCGACAATCTCGGCCGACATCATCCACTGGGGCGAACCGCCGAACAGGCCGGAACCGGGAAAAATATGGTAGGTGTTGGAGCGTGCGCCGGTGTACCCATGGCCCTCCGGCTGTTTTCTCCCGCAATGACTGAGCAGGCCCGACAACAGACTTTTGTGCACCTGTTCAAAATTACCGCGGCGACCGGAGAGCTGCCTGCGGTCCTCCCGCGCCTGGTCCCGCAACTGCTGATAGACGTCGAACCACTCCAGCACGCGTTGCCAGTTCAGAAATTCCCGCCGGCACAGCTTGCGAAAGCGGTTGCCGGAAAAGTCCTTTCTCTTTTCCCTGAGGTACTGCCACAGCTTGAGGTAGGTTACAAAATCTGACTTGTCGTCGATGAACCGGCGGTGCATTTCATCCGCGGCTGCCCGGGCCTCAAGCGGCCGCTCACGGGGGTCCTGGATGCTCAGGGCTGCCGCCAGGACCATCATGTCTTCCAGGCATCCGAAGCTCGAGCCTTCCTCGACCATGCGGGCCAGTCGAACATCCAGCGGCCAGCGCGCCAGAGCTCTTCCCCGTTCCGTGACCGACCGGTTGGCGTCGATCGCCGCCAGCTCGAACAGCAATTGGTAGGCGTCATTGATCATGCGCGGCGCCGGCCGGTCGACAAAGGGAAATTCCTCCACCGAACCCAGGCCCATGGTCAGCATCCGCAGGATCACCGATGCCAGCGACGTCCGCAAAATCTCGGGTTCGGTGAATTCAGGCCGCGACTCAAAATCGGCTTCGCTGTAAAGACGAATGCAGGTGCCCGGCCCGAGACGGCCGCAACGGCCGGCGCGCTGGTTGGCGCTGGCCTGGGAAACCGGCTCAATCGGCAATCGCTGAATCCGGCTGTGATGCGAATAACGGCTGATCCGCACCAGGCCCGAGTCAATGACAAAACGGATACCCGGGACCGTAAGTGAAGTCTCAGCCACGTTGGTGGACAGGATGATCCGCCTCGAGCTCCCGGGATGGAAAACCCGCCTTTGCTCTGCCGAGGACAGTCTGGCGTAAAGCGGCAGTATCTCTGTACCCGCCGGCCCGGAACGCAGGCTCGATTTCTTCAGGAATTCCCCGGCCTCCCTGATTTCCCGTTCCCCCGAGAGGAAAACCAGGATATCCCCGCGCGGATCGGTCCGGTTCAACCGGCGTACCGCCTCGGCAATCCCCTGGTACAGGTCGCGGTCTTCGTAGTCCGAATTTTCCACTTCTTCAGGCAGGGGCTGGTAGACCACTTCTACCGGATAACCCCTTCCGGAGACTTCAATCACCGGCGCGTCGCCAAAATGCCGGGAAAACTTACCGGTATCGATCGTGGCGGAAGTAATCAATAGTTTGAGATCGGGACGCCTTGGCAACAGGCTCTTGAGATAGCCCAGCAGAAAATCGATATTCAGGCTTCGTTCGTGCGCTTCGTCGATGATGATGGTGTCGTAGGCATCGAGGAATCGGTCATTCAGCGATTCCGCGAGCAGGATGCCGTCGGTCATGAACTTGATATACCCGCCGGGGCTGCTGCGTTCGCGAAACCGGACCTGGTAACCGACCAGACCACCCAGCTGGCTGTCCAATTCTTCGGCAACCCGTTCCGCCATCGCACGGGCCGCAATACGCCGGGGCTGGGTGCAGGCGATCAGGCCGCGCGTGCCCCGGCCGGTCTCCAGGCATAGCTTGGGCAGCTGGGTGGTCTTGCCGGAACCGGTTTCTCCGGCCACGATGACCACCTGGTTATCTTTGATCGCTGCGAGTATTTCATCCCGGTGCGCCGTAATCGGCAGCCCGGCGTCATAGACCGGTTGCGGTAACATCGTCCGCCGTTTGTCCACCTGCAGCCGCGAGCTCTCGACACGTTGCTGAACCTGCTCCGCCAGGCGGTCAGCTGACTGACCCCGTTGAACCCTGCGGCGCATTTCAGACAGTCGCTTCCTGCACCATGCGGCATCAACAGCCATGATGTTTTCCAGGTCTGCCCTGGCTTCAGGCATGTTGGCAGGCGCTTTCATCGACACGAATTATAAGCGAGACTCGCACCATGCTGATCCGTATAATTTGACCGATGGAACTGAATTTCAGAAGCGACAACGAATCACCCGCCGCACCGGCCATCCTGGAAGCCTTCGTGGAAGCCAACCAGGGCACGGCGTGGGCCTATGCCGAGGACCGATGGTCCGAGCGGCTTGACGAGGCATTTTCCGGACTGTTTGGCACGCCAACCACCGTGTTGCCGGTAAGCACAGGGACCGTGGCCAACAGCATCGCACTGGCTTCTGTAACGCCCCCATGGGGTTCAGTCTATTGCCATCGCAATGCACACATCCAGAACGACGAGTGCGGTGCGCCGGAATTCTTCGGCGGTGGCCTCAGGCTGGTGCCGGTTGATGGACCGGATGGAAAGTTCACTGCACAGGAACTGGAGCGGCAGATTCGCGCCAACGAAGGCCATGGCGTGCACGCCTACCTGGCCTCTGCGGTCAGCATAACCCAAAGCACCGAGTCCGGAACGATCTATCAACCGGAGGAAATCAGCGCGATTTGCCGTTCAGCTGAACAACATGGCATGGCCACCCACATGGACGGCGCCCGCTTCGGAAATGCCGTTGCCAGCCTGCGATGCCGCCCTGCCGACATCACCTGGCGCGCCGGTGTGCAGATGCTCTCGTTCGGCGCCAGTAAAAACGGCTGTTTTGCCGCCGAGGCTTTGCTGTTTTTCGGCAAACCGGAACTGCGAGAGAGAGCCGAACGCATCCGCAAGCGATCGGGCCATTTATTGAGCAAGATGCGATACGTATCCGCCCAGTTGCTCGCCTATATTGACGACGGCCTGTGGCTGGACCTGGCGGGCCACGCCAATCGCCAGGCCGCCCGTTTCGCCGAGGCCGTCAGCAACCACCCGGAAGCCAGCCTTGAATACACCGTCAGCGCCAACGAGGTGTTTGTGAAGTGGTCCAGGGATGGTTTCCAGCGGCTGGAAGGCGCAGGCATACAGTTCCTGACCTGGCCCGGCAGAGACGACCTGGCGCGCTTCGTGTTTTCACATTGCACCAGCGAGGCTGAAACGGCTGAACTGTGCCGCGTCCTGGCCCAATAAGCGCCCTTTTCCCATCCGGATGAAATCATGAGGCATTCCCTGCACGGCCTGCTAACCCTGCTTTTGCTGGCGTTTTCACATCAGCCCCTGCTGGCCTCGAAGCCGGCCTTCGCCGGCAGCGAATCGTGCGCATCCTGCCATCAGCAGGCATACGAGGCCTGGAAAAGCTCACATCATTTCCAGTCCATGCTGCCGGCCACTGCTGAAAACGTGCTGGGCGACTTTTCTGACCGGACATTCGAGTATGGCGGCGTGACCAGCCGTTTCTACCGCGACGGCGACCGTTACCTGGTCAGGACCGACAACGCCAAAGGTGAGTTACAGGAATTCGAGATTGCCTACACGTTCGGTTTCTATCCGCTGCAACAATACCTGGTGCCTTTTGATGATGGCCGTTTGCAGGCGCTGAACATTGTCTGGGACAGCCGGCCCGGAACAGAAGGCGGCCAACGCTGGGTTCATCTCTACCCCGACGACCCGGTAGGCCACGAAGACCGGGTGCACTGGACGGGCGCTTACCAGAACTGGAACTCGCGTTGCGCAGTCTGTCACTCGACCAATCTGCAGAAAAATTATTCAGTTGCGGCCAACAGCTACAAAACCACCTGGGCGGAAATCAACGTGGCGTGCGAGGCCTGCCATGGCCCGGCCTCGGCCCACCTGGACTGGGCCGGAGGTGATCAGGAAGCTGACGACAAGGGTTTTACATTTTCACTGGATGACCGTGGCATTTTCGAGCCCGCCCAGGGCCTTTCCACCCGGACATTTAGCCGCACAGACCAAAAACGGCCGCAGGTGCAGGTACAGACCTGTGCGGCCTGCCATTCCAGGCGGGGCGAGATCTCTGCATATGCCGCAGGCCAGCCATTCAATGACCAGTATCAACTGGCGCTGCTGGAACCCCCGCTTTACTACCCCGACGGACAGATCGACGACGAAGTCTATGTATACGGCTCCTTTTTGCAGAGCAAGATGCAACGAGCCGGCGTGGTCTGCACCAATTGCCACGAACCGCACAGCAACCGGGTACGCGCGGACGACAACTCGCTATGCACCCAATGCCATGTCAGCGCCGTGTTCGACGCACCGGAACACCACCATCACCCGCAGGACTCCGCCGGCGCCGCCTGTGTGAACTGCCACATGCCGGTCAATACCTACATGGTGGTCGATGACCGCCACGATCACAGTTTTCGAATTCCTGAGCCCCGCCTCACGCTCGCGCTGGGCACGCCAAATACCTGCAACCAGTGCCACCAAGACAAGAATGCACAATGGTCGCTCGATGCGTTGAGTTCATGGGGTGTTTCCAGCAAGGTCCGGGCAGGACATGCAGCCATACTGAATGCGGCGTGGTCGGGTCAGCCCGCCGCGCTGCCGGGTCTGCTCGCGTTGGCCAACCAGCCGGCCAACTCATCGATACTTCGTTCGAGCGCGATGCTGGCAACGCAATATTATCCTGCACAGGAAACACTGGCCTTGATCCCGCAATGGCTCGCTGCCGATGACCCATTGGTGCGCGCAGCGGTGATACGGTCGATGGACTGGGTGCCGGTTGCGCAGAAATACGCCCTGTTACGCGACTTCATCAGCGACGACAGCAAAGCGGTACGGTTGGCCGTGGCCCGGCAACTCTCCTCCTTCCCCGCGGATCAACTGCCGCCCGAATATTCTGCCGAAATCAAGACGCTTTGGCAGGAATACGTGGATTCCATGACGCTGAACGCGGACATGCCCGAGGAACAGATGAACCTCGGCCTGTTCTACAACGCGACCGGTGATTTCGTTGCCGCGGAAAAAGCATACCGGCACGCGCTGAAACTTTCGCCGGCATATGTGCCCGCCTACCTGAACCTGTCTGACCTCTATCGTGCCAACGGTGTGGACCAGCAGTCCGAACCTCTTTTGCTCAAGGCCCTGGAACTTGCGCCCGAAGTGGCATCGGTTCAGCATGCGATGGGGCTGCTCAGGATCAGGCAGGGATCGCTGGAAGACGCCTTGCCCTACCTGCAGACGGCAGCCCGGACTGAACCCGGAAATTACCGCTACCGCTATGTCTACGCGGTTGGACTTTGGGAAACGGGAAGCAGGGAGCAGGCGGTTGCTGAACTCGAAACCAGCCTGGCCGGGTCTCCGGGAAACAGGGAACTCGTTTCCGCTTTGGCCAGTTATTACCAGCAACTTGGCGAGGAAGAAAAACTCCGGCTATTGATGGAGCGGTACGCGCCGGCGGAATAAAAGATGTCCCGCTTCCCTCGACGGCATGCAACCGGCGCAGGGACACTAGGCATCCAGCCAGATCAGGCTGGCCATCCTTCCCGTCACACCATCTCTCCGGTATGAGAAAAAGCGGTCGGATTCGGTAAAGGTGCAAAACCCGCCACCGCTGATCCGGACCACGCCGGCTTTTTCCAGTTTAAGCTTCGCCAGAGTATAAAGATCCAGCAAGTAACGATCACCGTGGCGTTTGAAACCGGCGGGAAACTCCTCTGCAAACGCATCGGCAACTTCAACACCCACTTCGTATGCATCCGGACCGATGGCCGGCCCCAGCCAGACCAGCAACTCCGAGGGGTCGTTGTCAAGCGCTTTCACGGTTGCCTCCAATACGCCGGCGGCAAGACCCCGCCAGCCAGCGTGCGCGACTCCCGCCCTGTCGCCGCAGCGGTTGCAAAACAGGACCGGCAGGCAATCTGCGGTCAACACCGCGCATACCTGTCCCGGTTCGAAAGTAACCGACGCATCACCTTCCGGTTCGCCGCCCGGTTTCCCAGAACAGCCGACAACCCGCGTCCCGTGAACCTGGTGCAGCCATCGCACTGGCGCCGGCAGTTCCTGATCCAGCGCGGCCCGGTTCCGGTCAACATCAGTCACATTGTCACCGCAGCGGCTTCCAAGATTAAACCCGGCCCATGGGCCAGTGCTAACGCCCCCACCGCGCGTGGTGGTGAATGCCCGGACGTTCGGCGGCGCTGGCCAGTCCGGACTGATCCAGTCGCGACTCATCGCGGCCACCTGTCCAGCGTGGCCAAAAGCTGTTCCAAATCTTCAGGAAGCGGCGCTTCGTACCGGACAGCCTGCAAAGTTCCCGGATGCTTCAGGCTGAGTCTGAAGGCATGTAAAGCCTGGCGCGGGAATGAGCGAACAGCCGCTACCAGTTCAGCGGGAAATCCCCGTTTCATTTTCAGGCCACGCCCGTAGACCGGGTCTCCCGCAAGCGGGTGACCGATGTGCGCCATGTGAACCCGGATCTGGTGGGTGCGGCCGGACTCGAGCGCTACCTCCAAATAAGTGGCGCCCTCGAAACGTTTCAAAACCCGGTAGTGGCTGACGGCCGGCTTGCCTGAACCAACCACCGCCATTCGTTTACGGTCCCGGGGATGGCGGCCTATCGGCGCATCGACTGTACCGCCTGCAACAATGGTTCCGGTTGCCACAGCCCGGTATACGCGGCTCATTGTCCGGCTTTGCAACTGTTCCACCAGGCTGGTGTGGGCCCTTAGGCTCCGAGCCACCACCATGACGCCGCTGGTGTCCTTATCCAGGCGATGAACAATTCCCGAGCGGGGCAAAACCGCGAGATCCGGGTCAAAGTGCAGCAATGCGTTCTGCAGCGTGCCGTCCGGATTGCCCGCAGCCGGGTGCACCACGAGTCCCGCCGGCTTGTTGACAACAATAATGTCGTTGTCGGAATGGATGATATCGAGCGGAATGTCCTGGGAAAGGACCTCGCCCTGGCGTTCCACAACGGCGTCAAGGCGGAGTGTTTCATTGCCGATGATTCGGTGCGTCAGTTTTGCTGAGTGCCCGTCAACGGTCAATTCCCCGCTTCGAATCCACTTCTGAAGGCGTGCCCTTGAATAGTCGGGAAACAGCACAGCGGCCACCTGGTCGAGGCGTGACCCGGCATGACTGCTGTCTGCCTGTGCTGAAATCCTGATTGCCTGGTCTTTTTCCGGCATTCCTGCTGCAACCCGTCCCGGCGGAAGGGGAACTATTTTCACATAAATCACAACCGGCCGTGTTGCGTACCGGGCTTCCCTTCTTTTACCGGCCGGATTCCGTTATCATTCCGCACTCGTGTTCAACCTGGCTATACCCATGCACTCTTGTTCCGGTTTCTTTCGCAGCGTTCGCTGGACGCAACTCCTCGCCCTGTCCATGCTGGGGCTATTGCTATGTGTTTCCGGTTGCCGCAAAGACAAGGATTTCCAGGACGAAATCAATGCGGAGGAGCTTTATCAACGGGGCAACGAAGCCATCAATAACAACAACTGGGGCCGCGCCATCGGCGCCTACAAGGCGCTGCAGACCCGATATCCGTTCGGACGGTATACCGAACAATCGATGGTCGACCTTTCCTATGCCTACTTCAAGGCAGGTGAGCCCGACAACGCTCTCTCGCAGCTCGATCGATTCATCAGGACCTACCCTACCCATCCCAATGTCGACTACGCCTATTACCTCAAAGGCCTGGTCAACTACGAACAGAATATCGGCTTTCTGGAGCGAATAATGCCCGACCGGGTGCGTGACCGTGACCAGTCCATGGCGCGTGATTCGTTCCTGGATTTCAGCGAGTTAATCCGGCGTTTTCCGGACAGCCGTTACGTGCCTGATGCACGCCAGCGGATGATATTCCTGCGCAACAACCTCGCAGCCTATGAAGTCGGTGTCGCGCAATACTACATCCGGCGTGAAGCCTACATTGCCGCCGTTAACCGGGCCCGGTATGCATTGGAGACCTATCCCAACACTCCGCAGATTCCCGAAGCCCTGATCGTGCTGGTCAAGGCATACACCGAGCTCAAATTGCCTGAACTGGCAGAAGGCTCGATGGAGGTTCTGGCGCTGAACTACCCCGACAACTATTACGTCCTCGGCAAAAAGAAGAAACGCAGCTGGGCGGATCGTCTCTGGCCCTTCGACTAAGGTCCTGAGTTAAGTCAATTCCGCGCCTTTCCAGCCGGACGTGATCGGATAACGGCGGTCGCGACCAAAAGCGCGATGCGTGATTCGTACACCCGGCGGAGCCTGCCGGCGTTTGTACTCATTCACAAGCACGAGGCCGGCCACCCTCCGAACCATGGCTTCATCAAACCCGTCGGCGACGATGCGGGCGATCGACCAGTCCTGTTCGACATAGCGGCTCAATACTTCGTCGAGTTCCTCGTAAGGCGGCAGGGAGTCCTGGTCGGACTGGCCGGGCCTGAGTTCGGCAGACGGCGGGCGGCTGATGACCGGCTCGGGAATGGCGGGAGACAGGCTGTTTCTGTAACGCGCCAGTGCATACACGCGCATTTTGAAACAATCCAGTAACGGGCCGAATCCGCCACACATGTCTCCGTAAATAGTGCAGTACCCGACGGCAAGCTCACTCTTGTTGCTGGTGGCCAGGGGTAACCAGCCGAATTCATTCGACAGGGCCATGACGATATCGCCGCGGATGCGGGCCTGCAGATTTTCTTCAGTGAGTCCCGGTTCCCGGTCCCCGAAAGACGGCGACAACACGGTCGTCATCATCTCAAAAGCCGGTTCAATCGAAATGCAGCGGTGATCCGCCCCCATCAGCACCGCCTGTTCCTGCGCCAGTTCGATGCTTAGCCCGGACGTATGGCGCGAAGGCATCATCACGGTATGCACCTGTTCCGGCCCCAACGCATCAACGGCGAGCGCCAGTGTCAGCGCCGAGTCGATTCCGCCCGACAGGCCAAAAACGACGTCGCTGAAACCGTTCTTGCGGACGTAATCCCGCAGACCGGTCATCAGAACCGTGTAGATTTCCTCGAGCTGTGAAGAAGGCGCTGCTTCCCAGTCGATGGCCTTCAGGGAGCCGTCTTCGGGGTTGTATTCCGCCAGCAGCATGGCTTCCTCGCAGAGGGGCCCCGGAGCCGACAGGGTTCCCGCGGAATCCATCAGCATGCTGCGTCCGTCAAAAACCAGTTCGTCCTGGCCGCCCACCAGGTTGCAGTAAACCATCGGCAGGCCGGTATCGGCGAACCGCTGGGCGAACATGCGCTCGCGGACCTGCAACTTGTCGTCGCGATAAGGGGAGGCATTTGGCGCCACCAGTAATTGCGCACCCTGCTCTTTCGCCTTGAGGGCGGGCGCCGCCTCCCAGGTGTCCTCGCAGATCAGCACGCCGACCTGCACGCCCTTCAATTCAATCACCAGCGGAGCAGAGCCCGCGGTGAAATAGCGTTGCTCATCGAAAACCGCGTAGTTTGGAAGACACTGCTTGTGATAGCGGCCTATGACGCGGCCATTCCGGATCCAGCTGGCTGTGTTGAAACGTTTGCCGTTTTCTACCTGGGGATGCCCGAATACGACATCGATTCCCTGCACATGACGGGCCAGTTGCTCTAATGCTTCATCGCAGGACTCCAGGAAACCCGGGCGCAGCAGCAGGTCCTCCGGCGGATAACCGGTCAGGGCCAGTTCCGGAAACAAAAGCAGGTCCGCGCCTGCCTCACGTGCCGCTGTTACCAGTTCGAGCGCCTTGCGAAGGTTGCGCTTCAGACCCCCGACCAGGAAGTCATGTTGCGCCAGGGCAAAAGTAATCAACCGATCAGCTTCTCCAGGATCGCGCTGCCCAGGTCGGCAGGCGAGCGTACCGTGGTGACCCCGGCTGCTTCCAGCGCCTCGAATTTCGCTTCCGCGGTTCCTTTCCCGCCGGCGATGATCGCACCGGCGTGACCCATGCGTTTGCCGGCTGGCGCCGTGACACCCGCAATATAGGCAGCGACCGGCTTGGTCACGTGAGCGGCTATGAATTCTGCGGCGTCTTCCTCGGCGGAACCGCCAATTTCACCCACCATGATGATGCCTTCGGTCTCTTCATCTTCCTGGAACAGGCGCAGCACATCGACAAAGTTCATTCCCTGGATGGGGTCGCCCCCGATACCAATACAGGTCGACTGACCGAGCCCGGCCAGTGTCGTCTGGTAGACCGCTTCGTAAGTCAGCGTGCCGGAACGTGAAACCACGCCAACCCGGCCCTTGCTGTGGATCTGCCCCGGCATGATTCCGATCTTGCATTCACCCGGCGTGATGATGCCGGGGCAGTTGGGGCCGATCAGCCAGGTGTCCGGCATGTCATTAATCACCGCTTTCACCGTCATCATGTCGTGCACAGGAATGCCTTCGGTGATGGCCACGATGACACGGATACCCGCATCGGCAGCCTCGAGTATCGCGTCGGCGGCGAACGGAGGCGGCACGTAGATCACACTGGCGTCAGCCCCGGTCTCGGCCACCGCATCAGCCACCGTATCGAACACCGGGAGGTCGAGATGTTTCTGTCCGCCCTTGCCCGGTGTCACTCCGCCAACGATCTGCGTGCCGTAATCCAGGGCTTGCGTGGAATGGAAGGTGCCCTGGTTTCCGGTGAAGCCCTGGCAAATCACTTTTGTGGTGCTGTCGATCAATACGCTCATTATTATGCTCCGTCCTTTCCGGCTGCCGCCGCAACGACTTTCTGGGCGGCATCGTTAAGGTCATCGGCCGCGATGATGGCCAGGCCGCTTTCATTCAGCAACTGCTTGCCTTTATCCACGTTGGTTCCTTCCAGGCGGACGACAACCGGCACTGTTACGCCTACTTCACGAACCGCGGCGATGATGCCCTGGGCAATTTCGTCACAACGAACGATGCCGCCAAAAATATTCACCAGGATGGCTTCGAGCGTATCGCTGGAAAGAATCAGCTTGAAGGCCTCTTTCACGCGCCGGGCGTCTGAACCACCGCCCACATCGAGAAAATTGGCGGGCTCGCCGCCATTCAGCTTGATCACATCCATGGTCGCCATCGCCAGCCCGGCGCCGTTGACCATGCAGCCGATGTTTCCGTCCAGGGTCACGTAGTTGAGATCGTGTTTGCTGGCAGCCACTTCAGTCGGGTCTTCCTGCGCTTCATCACGCATGGCGGCCAGGTCAGGGTGGCGGAAAAGAGCGTTGTCGTCGGCGTTGATTTTTGCATCCAGCGCGAGCAGGTTTCCCGCGTTATCGATAATCAGGGGATTCACTTCGATCAGGCTCAGGTCTTTCTCGCGGAACAGGCGGTAAAGCCCGGACATGATGTTGCCCAACTGGCGTACCTGAAGGGCATTCAGTCCCATGCCGAAACCCATCTTGCGCGACTGGTAGGGCTGCAGTCCGGCCGTGTTGTCGACCTGGACGGTGATGATCTTCTCCGGCTCCGTTGCGGCAACTTGCTCAATGTCCATGCCACCAGCCGCGGAACCCATGAAGGTGACGCAGCTGTGGACGCGATCGATTAAAGCGGAAAGATAAAGTTCACTGGCAATGTCAACAGCTTCCGCAATCAGCACGCTGTCGACCGGCAAGGCCAGACCGCCGGTCTGGTACGTACTGATCTTCATGCTGAGCATGCGCTCCGCCTCGGTCCGGACTTCCTCCAGGCTTTTGGCCAGTTTCACACCGCCCGCCTTACCGCGCCCGCCGGCATGAACCTGGGCCTTCAC
>JAHEFT010000140.1 GCA_024640025.1 Chromatiales bacterium | reverse complement strand
AGCATGCAGGCCGGAAGACCGTAGATCATCACCCTTGGTACGACGTGAAAGCCCTGTTCTATCAGTCCGGAATACAGGTATTCGTTGATCCATCCGCCTGCCAGGAACAGGACGGAGCCCGCCAGCAGCCAGGCCCAACCGGACCCATCCGGGCGTTTCGTCACCCACCAGGCGACCATCGAGCCTCCGAAAAACTCCAGCAGGAAGGGCGAGGTCAGGAACTGCGACCAGAAACCCAGGTAATAAAAGTTGTCGGCGCTGAAACTGTGGGAAACGAAATGCCGGTGCAGATTGAACAGCAACAACAGGCCAAAGGCCATCAGGATGATACCGATACGGTTGCGCGGGTTGGACAACAGGATCAGGAGGCTGAAAAGCAGGTAAAAATACAGTTCGTACGAGAGTGTCCAGGTGAGTTCGAGGAGCACGTGATTGAGCGACTGCGGCCAAAGAAAAAAGGACTTGAGCAGGTTGGACTCGGCAAAGTGTTCAGGCCGAAAGTGGCCGAAAATAATGGCCGCGAGGATGAAAAACGGCCAGTAACCGGAAAATATCCTCGCCAGCCTGCGCCTGGCGAAATCAAAACTGTCAGCGGCGCCTGAATGGTTTGCCGAAGTGTGGGCCATGATGAAGCCGCTAATGACAAAGAAGATGTCGACACCGGCGAAGCCCAGCGATTCTCCCGCGCTGAAAACGGAACGGAAAATGGAGTCGTTGGCTGGCAACCCAGCGGCGCTGTGATACAGCACGACCAGCATGGCCGCTACGAAGCGCAGAAACTGGATGTTATAGAGCATTTATCAGGTGGCCTGCACCTGGTTTGGTTTTATCAGCACCTTGTTGACGACATTGTCCTTGATGTCGACGATGGTCATGATGTGTTGGCCTATCCTGATGCTGCACTTGCCGTCCGGGATCGCTTCGAGTTCTTCAATCAGCAAGCCACCCAATGTGTGCGCTTCATCGAAAGGCAGGTTCCAGTTGAGACGCCGGTTCAGCGTGCGCAGGCTGGTGGAACCATCCACCAGGTAACTGCCGTCATCCAGTTGACGCATGGTGCGCAAGCGTCCGCGGCCTTCAGTGGTGAACTCGCCGACGATTTCCTCGAGGATGTCGTCGAGGGTGACCAGTCCCTGGATGTCTCCATATTCGTCGACGACCAGCGCCATGCGCCGTTCCTTTTCCTGGAATTCCAGCAACTGCCGTGTTAACGGCGTTCCCTCGGGTACGAAATAGGGACGGCGGACGGAGCGCTGCAGGTCTTCAAAATTGAGGCTGCCAACCGAAAGTTTCGCGATGATGCTGCGGATGTGCAGCAGGCCGACGACATCGTCAATGCTTTCCCGGTAAACCGGCAGGCGCGTATAAACCGTCTGCGTCAATTGATTGAGTATGTCGGCCCATTCATCGTCGAGGTCGATGCCGACAATATCCCCGCGCGGCACCATGACATCTTCTACCGAGGCCTGCTCGAGGTCCAGGATATTGACCAGCATGCGCTGGTGGTCATCCGAGATGTGCCCGCCTTCCGTGAACAGGGTCCTCAATTCATCCCGGTCCAGGCGTTCGAGTGCGACGACATCCGTTTTGACGCCAAACGGTCTGAGCAGCAAATTGGCAAATGAATTGACCAGCCAGACGACCGGGTTAAGCACCTTCAGCAAGGCAACCAGGACATAGGACGCCGGGAACGCGACTTTCTCCGGGTGCAGGGCGGCCAGGGTCTTTGGAGCGACCTCAGCGAAGATCAGCACCACGACTGTCATGATCAGGGTCGATATCCAGATGCCGTTATCACCGAACTGGCGCATGGCGATGACGGTGGCGATGGACGCCGCGAGAATATTGACCATGTTGTTTCCCAACAGGATCAGGCCAATCAGGCGGTCGGGCCTGGTCAGCAGCTTTTGTGCCAGCCGTGCGCCGCGATGGCCGCTGTTGGCCAGGTGTTTCAGGCGGTAGCGATTGATGGCCATCAAGCCGGTTTCCGAGCTTGAAAAAAAGCCGGAAAGCACGATCAGAATCAACAGCACTATATACAGACTGCCTAGCGGGATATCGTCCAAATCAGTTATTAATTCCTTTTTTGGTGTGCTGCATCGTAATTAATGGCACGTTCAGTCAATTGCAAAGGGGTTAGCCGCAAGGCGTGTCCGCGCCGGGGTAGCATGGGGGCACGCACCATTCAGTTTCAGCCCTGGATGTGCCAGCTGCGGTCCAGTACGACTTCCAATATCAACTTACTGCCGAAATAGGATAGCAGTAATAGTGCGATTCCTGCGAGTGTCATGCGGACGGCAACCCGCCCGCGCCAGCCCCTTTGCCAGCGCCCCCACAATAAAAGGGCAAAAACCAGCCAGGCAAAAATGGACAATATCGTCTTGTGGGCCAGGTGTTGGCCGAACAGGTCATCGACATAGACCAGGCCTGTCGCCAACGCAACGGTCAGCACGGCGAGACCCACTTTGATCAGCAGGAACAGGAGTCTTTCCAGCGTTTCCAGCGGCGGCAGCGTCTGCACCAGTTTATTGAAACTGTGCCGTCGCAACAGGTGGTCGATCAGGGCGACGAAAACAGCGTAAACCCCTGCCACGCTGAGCACGCCAAAGGCGATCACGGATGTAAAGATGTGTGCTGTCGTGTGGGCGGTCGTGTGGCTGATCTCCAGTGCCGGCGCGGAATACGTCCCCTCCATAAGCAGTATCACCACGGAAATCGGCAAGGCCACCAGGCTGGCGTCGAACAGGCTGTTGCGCAATGGGAACGTGGCCAGCGGGATGGTGACCGTGACCAGTGCGCAAAGGGACAGGATGTTCAACATGCTGACATGCGGCGAGGTCGGTACCACCCAGTGATGGCTTTCAGCCCACATATGCAGGATCACGCCCACCAGCGTGATCGTGGCCGCCAGTCCGCGCTTGGCTTTGGATTGCTCCGCTACCGCGATATACAGCAGGATTCCGGCTATGAGGTAGCAGATCGCGGTTAAGAATAAAATCTTGTCATGCATGGCAATTTCTGTGCCGGTAAGAAGGTATCACCCGCTATAATAACCGACTGCTGAATCACGGAGTAAATAATGTTTGATAACCTGACACAACGTTTGACCAAGACCATGCAGAAATTGCGTGGGAAGGGCCGCCTGACCGAAGACGGTATCAGGGAGACGCTGCGCGAAGTGCGCATCGCGTTGCTCGAGGCCGACGTGGCATTACCCGTTGTGCAGTCGTTCATCGGTCAGGTCAGGGAACGTGCTCTTGGTCAGGAGGTTATCAGCAGTCTCCAGCCGGGACAGGCGTTCGTCAAGATTGTCCATGACGAACTGGTCCGTGTCATGGGTGAAGAAAACGCGGCCCTCGACCTCAAGGCGAGCGCCCCGGTTGTCGTTCTGCTGGCTGGCCTGCAGGGTTCGGGTAAAACCACAACCACGGCCAAGCTGGCAAAGCACCTCAAGGAAGATCTCAAGAAGAAAGTCATGGTCGTCAGCTGTGACGTCTACCGGCCGGCGGCCATTGACCAGTTAAAGACGCTCGCCGACCAGGTGGGCGTTATCTTTCAGCCTTCAAGCGTGTCGGACAAGCCTGTCGCGATCG
>JAHEFT010000009.1 GCA_024640025.1 Chromatiales bacterium | reverse complement strand
CCTCGTGCAGTGGCACCCGGATGACCCCCACCGTGATATCCGCATTGTTTTCCGTGTGTGAAGCGATCATCGGGCCATAGTCCATCTTGTAAATATGGTCGCCTGCCAGGATCAGGATGTGCTCCGGGCCATGTTCCCTCACCAGGTTGAGATTCTGGAAGATACAATCGGCCGTTCCCTTGTACCAGTTCTCGTCAATCTGCTGCTGGGCCGGAACGATCTGGATGAATTCACCGAACTCACCGCGAAGGTACCCCCAGCCCCGGTTGACATGCTGTATCAAGGATTGCGCCTTGTACTGGGTCATGATGTAAACCTGCCGGATTCCCGAGTTCACGCAATTGGACAGTGGGAAGTCGATAATGCGGAACTTTCCACCAAAAGGCGTGGCCGGCTTGGCCCGCACAGCTGTCAAGTCCTCCAGCCGTGAGCCCCTTCCGCCAGCCATGATCATGGCCATCGTGCTGCGAGTCAATCGGCTGACAAAACGTCCGGACTTCCTTGGATTCATGGCTTTTCTCACCTACTGTCTGTGCTACATTCATCATACGTATTTGCACATTACAAATCAGTTAAAAAGGCGAAAAAAAGTTGGTCAGGTCAAAAAAACCAAAATTTACACTGGAGGCGGATTCGGAACAGCTAACACGGCTGGCTCAAGGTACTCAGGGCGATCCCTTTTCTGTACTGGGCAGGCATTCTGTCGGCGACAAGGAAGTCTTCCGCAGTTTCCTCCCGCGCACGCGCGGCGCCTGGCTCGATGACGACTCCCGGCTCATGCACCGGATACCCGGAACGGATCTCTTCGAGTACGTTACCAAACCTGGAGAAATACCATCCCATTACAGGGTTATCCGGCAAGCGGAATCCGGGGAGCGATACGAATCGTATGATCCCTACAGCTTCTGGCCCCAGTTGCAGCAGGAAGAAATGGACGCCTTCCACCATGGCCAACATCGTTATGCCCAGCAGATGCTTGGCGCCCGGCCGCACATCGTCGAAGGCATAGCAGGAACGCTTTTTACCGTTTGGGCGCCCAATGCAGGCCGGGTCAGCGTGATCGGTGATTTCAACGAATGGGACGGTCGCTGCCACTCCATGAGGAAACATGACCGGCAGGGGATCTGGGAGCTGTTCATTCCGGGTATTGGTGACGGGCGCTACAAATTCGAGATCCGCAATGCGGAAACGGGAGATCTTCACATCAAGACCGACCCGTATGCGCGAGCCTGTGAATACCGTCCTGGCACGGCCGGCCTGGTCACCGGGCCGGCGCTGCATGACTGGAAGGACGGCGACTGGCTGCGCTCGAGAGAGAGCGGCGGCTGGCATGCCCGGCCAATGTCGGTTTACGAAGTCCACCTGGGATCGTGGCGCCGCAACGAGGACGGCAGTTTCATGGGTTACCGCAGGCTGGCACAGGAGCTCTGCGCTTATGTCAAGCACATGGGCTTCACCCACATCGAGTTGATGCCCATCATGGAACACCCCCTGGATGAGTCCTGGGGCTACCAGACCACCGGGTATTTTGCGCCGACCAGCCGGTTCGGCTCGCCCGATGATTTCAGGGCCTTTGTGGACCACTTCCACCAGCATGGAATCGGAGTCCTGCTGGACTGGGTTCCGGCTCATTTTCCGAGGGACGCTCATGGTTTGGCCGCTTTCGACGGACAGGCTTTGTACGAATACCACGAGGCCATCAAGGCCGGCCACCCGGACTGGGGCACCCTGGTGTTCAACTACGAACGGCGCGAGGTTCGCAGTTTCCTGGTGTCCAACGCCATTTACTGGATGCGCGAGTTTCATCTCGACGGCCTCCGGGTAGACGCTGTGGCTTCCATGCTCTACCTCAACTTTTCACGAGAGGAAGGGGAATGGCTGCCGAACCGGCATGGCGGTAATACCAATATTGAAGCCGTTGATTTCCTTCGCGAAATGAATGAAGCCGTCGGCCAGGAGTGTCCGGGCTGCGTGATGATCGCCGAGGAGTCCAGCGCCTGGCCGGGCGTCACCCGGGCGACCTCGGAAGGCGGGCTCGGGTTTGGCCTCAAGTGGAACATGGGCTGGATGCACGACACGCTGGATTACTTTTCCAAGGAACCGGTGCACCGCAAGTATCACCAGGACATGTTGACGTTCGGCCCGATGTACGCGTTCGATGAAAACTTCATGCTGCCTCTGTCGCATGACGAGGTCGTGCATCTGAAAAAATCGCTTTTCGGCAAAATGCCGGGCGATGAATGGCAGAGGTTCGCCAACCTGCGCTTGCTATTCGCCTACCAGTGGAGCTACCCGGGCAAGCAACTGGTCTTCATGGGGGGGGAACTCGCTCAGGAAAAAGAGTGGAATTCCGGTACGGCGCTAGCGTGGGAACGCAGCAGTCAGCCCTTGCCCGCCGGCGTGGCCACGATGCTGGGCGTTCTCAACCAACTTCAGGCCGAACACCCCGCACTTTCGGAGTGGGACTGCGACGCCCGCGGGTTTGAGTGGTTGAGTGGCGATGACCGCGACCAGTCTGTGATTTCCTTCATGCGCCGCTCCGAACATGAAGCACTGGCCGTTGTGCTCAACTTCACGCCGGAAGTCCGGCCAGGCTACCGTGTCCCGGCGCCCGGACCGGGGAATTACCGTGAAATATTCAATTCAGATAGCGTTCGCTTTGGCGGGACCGGTGTTGAAAACAGCCGCGAACTGCATACGGAACCGGTTTCCCATAGTGGCAGGGAACACAGCCTGTGCCTCACCTTGCCGCCACTGGCTGGCGTCGTTTTGCGTTATCAATCCTGAGTGTGCAGCGATGGTTTTGAATGCCAGATCTCGCGGTCGTAGGATCGAATCGTCCGGTCGGATGAGAAGAAGCCCACATTGGCAGTGTTAAGCACCGCTGATCTGAACCAGCGTTTCTTGTCCCGGTAGGCAGCGCCCACGTCACGTTGACGGGCCAGGTAATCACCGAAATCTGCGGCCAGCATGAAGTGGTCGTGGTTACAGATATCGCTCACCAGGGGCTTGAAGCGATCCTTGTCGCCGGGAGAGAATACGCCGCTTGCGATGGCGGCCAGCGCAGCTTCCAGCCTCGGGTTGTCCTCGATGAACTGCATCGGCTGATATCCCTCGCTGCGGCGGGCCTGTACCTGGTCGGCTGTCAGGCCGAAGATGAAGATATTTTCCTCACCTACATGCTGCATGATCTCTACGTTGGCGCCATCGAGCGTTCCGATGGTCAGCGCGCCGTTGAGGGCGAGTTTCATGTTGCCGGTCCCGGAAGCCTCCATGCCGGCAGTCGAAATCTGTTCCGAGAGGTCGGCGCCGGGAATGATGATTTCGGCCCGCGTTACGTTGTAGTCGGGTACATAGATCACTTTCAGGCGATCACCCACCACCGGGTCATTATTGACCTTGCGGGCGACGTCGTTGATCAGCTTGATGATCAGCTTGGCCGTCGTGTAACTCGGCGCTGCCTTGCCGCTGAAAATTTTCACCAGTGGCAACCAGTCGGCGTCCGGATCAGCCAGAATCGCCTGGTAACGCGCGACGATTTGCAACGCATTCAGCAGTTGGCGTTTGTACTCGTGTATGCGTTTGATCTGAACATCAAACAGTGCATCCGGGTTGACGGTTATTCCGGTGAGCCGATGAATCTCGGTTGCCAGATTTACCTTGTTTTTCCTTTTTGCCAGCGCAAAAGCGTCGCGGAAAGAACTGTCGTCTGCGAATGCATTGAGCAGTCCGATCTGCTCCAGGTCGCCGATCCAGTCATCACCGATTGCGGCGGTGATCAAGCCGGACAATTCAATGTTGCAGTTATACAACCAGCGGCGCGGAGTGACGCCGTTGGTCATGTTCACGATTCGGTCGGGGAGTACCCGGTGAAGATCGTGAAAGACGGTCTGCGTCATCAGGTCGGTATGGAGTTCGGAAACGCCGTTGACCTTGTGGCTGCCTATGAAAGCCAGGTTACCCATGCGCACCGAGCCACCGTTGCCATCGTGATAGTCGATGGCGCACACGCTCTCGGGTTTAACATCCACTTCTTTGGTATTCAATTCCTGGATGAAGAAACGGTCGATCTGCTCGATGATCTGCAGATGGCGGGGGAGCACCGCGCCGAACATTTGCAGCGGCCAGCGTTCCAGCGCTTCCGGCAGCAGGGTGTGGTTGGTATAGGATATGCAGCCCCGGGTGATTCTGAAGGCCTCTTCAAGAGAGTGTCCGTGCCGGTCTACCAACAGGCGCATCAATTCGGGAACGGCGATGGCCGGGTGCGTATCGTTCAGCTGGATTGCCGCATAGTCAGGCAGGGCGCTGAGATTATCGTGGGTGCTCAGGTAACGGCGAATCAGGTCCTGCAGGGAAGCCGAAGTAAAAAAGTACTCCTGCTTCAGGCGAAGCTCTCTTCCCTGTGGTGTCGAATCGTCCGGATAAAGCACCCGGGAAAGCGTTTCGGCAAGCACTTCGTGCTGAGCGGCTTCCAGGTAATTGCCCTCGTTGAACCTCGACAGGTCGAAAGTCCGGGCCGGCTTGGCCGACCACAGGCGCAGTGTGTTGACGTGTTCCGCTTTCCACCCGGCGATGGCCATATCGTTGCCGATGGCAACCACCTGTTCGGTCGGATGCCAGTATCTTCCGTCGAGCGCTTCCGGGTGAGCGACTCCGCCGAACGGGATCGTGTATCTCGCTTCCGAACGATTCAGTTCCCAGGGGTTGCCGCCCTGTATCAGCCACTCCTCGGCCTCTTCCACTTGCCAGCCCTCGGCGATGTGTTGCCGGAACAGGCCGTGCTCATAGCGAATACCATAACCATAAGCAGCGATACCCAGGGTTGACATGGAATCCATGAAGCAGGCGGCCAGACGCCCGAGCCCGCCATTACCCAGCGCTGCGTCCGGTTCCTGCAGAAGGATTTCATCCAGGTCTACGTTCAGATCCGCCAGGGCTGCCCGGCACAGGTCGACCATCCCCAGGTTCAGCATGGTATCGCCCAGCAGGCGGCCGATCAGAAATTCCATGGAAAGGTAGTAAACCCGTTTGACGTCGGCGTCATAGACCCGCTTGGTGGTCGCCATCCAGCGGTCCATCAGGCGCTGGCGTACCGCCAGCGTCAGGGCCACCAGCCAGTCATGGGGCACGGCAAAATCGGTGTCCTTGCCGACTGAATAAACCAGCCTCTTCAGAATGCTTCTCTTGAGGTCTTCTTTTTCGAGTATCGCAACCATTACCTAGTCCTGTGTTATCACACCTTTCAATACAATGTCCGTGTAGCTGACCAGTCCTATGATCTTGCCGTTTTCGATCACCGGAGCCCGCGACAGGCCGAAGTGGTCGAACAGCTTGGTGCAGTAGCGAATATCCATCTGGGGGTCGACCCCGATGACGGGCTTGGACATGATTTCGTACATGTTAACGCGCTTCGGTGAAAGATCCGGAGCCAATACGCGTTTCGCGATGTCGCGGAACATCACTACGCCGAATTCATCATCTTCGTGGCGCTTGTCGACGATCAGGGTACGCGTTTCCGGGTACTTCATGTTCTTTAACGCGTTGGTGACCGTGGTCATGCCATCGACGATGTCCACGTCGCTTTTCATTACTTCCCTGACCCGGACAATGGGCTTGATCTGTTTCATATCCTGTCCTCCACGGTTTCCACCAGCGCGCTGATCTGGTGCCTGACACCGATCGCATCTTCAACGTCGACCTGGAAAGCAATACCGGTGCCGGAAGTCTCGTCGAATTCTCCGACCTGTGCAATCTTTTCCAGGACGAAGCGGCTCAGGTGTTCCTCTACCAGCATCAGGATAACTTCCACCTGGTTGCCGACGCTCAGGCCGAGAAAGGTTTTGGTCGGGCTGAGACCTTCTCCCCGTGCCTGGTTCAGCACGGTAGCCCCGGTCGCTCCCTCCTCACGTGCGGCGGTGAGTATTTCATCCGTATGCTGGTCTTCAACCATTACGACTATCAGTTTGAAATGCATGAGTATTCCTCTTCTCTTCTAGGTTGAGTCTTCGGTACTTGAAAGTTTGTTGCGTGCTCGGCGAGTGAGCCATTCACTGATTTGCGCATAGGCCATCACCGAAATTATCGGAAAAAGACTGGCGAATGCAATGAGTCCAAAACCGTCCAGCAAAGCGCTGCGGCCCGGGATGGTCTCCGCCAGCCCCAGGCCCAGGGCCGCGACCAGCGGAACAGTAACAGTAGACGTGGTGACTCCACCGGAGTCATAAGCCAGCGGAATGATGGATTTTGGTGCGAAAACCGTCTGGACAATCACGACGATATAACCCGCGATGATGTACCAGTGCAGCGGCGTGCCGGAGACGATTCTGAAAGCGCCCAGTGCGACGCCAAAAGCCACGCCGATTGCGACAGCGAAGCGGAGACCGTTGACCGTGATCGTGCCGCCGGAAACCTGGTTGGCCTTGATCGACACCGCAATTAATGCGGGTTCTGCAATGGTTGTCGCGAATCCAATGGAGGCGGCAAAAACGTACACCCAGAAATAGTCCGTCCAGGCGAATTGAACGATGGCCACAGCGCCTTCGCCCAGCACGAAGGAGGGCGATGTCAGTTGTTCCGCCATCAGGCGTCCGAGTGGAAACAACGCCAGCTCCAGACCTTCAAGGAAAAAAGCAAGCCCCACCAGGACCAGCAGAAGACCGAAAAAGACCCTCGCGGGATTGACGATCGGGCGCCGCAGGACGAGGACCTGGAATCCGATCAGTATCGCGGCGATCGGCAATACGTCCCGGAGCAGGCCAATGGCCGTTCCGCCGAAATGAAGGAGTGCTTCCATCATGGGCCGCCTAAAAAATCATGCCGTAGGCCATGACAAAAATCATCGGCGTGAGCGAAGCAAAAGCAATGAGGCCGAATCCATCAATCATCGGGTCGCGCCCCCGGATACTTTTCGCCAGCCCGATTCCCAGCGCAGCGACCAGCGGTACGGTCACCGTGGAGGTCGTCACGCCTCCTGAATCGTAGGCGAGGCCGATAATTTCCTTCGGGGCAAAAAAAGTCATGATCACAACACCGATATAACCGCCGATGATCAGGTATTGCACCGGCCAACCTTTCAATATCCGGATGACGCCCACCAGTAAAGCAAAACCGACAGCCAAAGCGACTACCAGCCGGAGCCCGATGGCATAGCTATCACGGGCCTTATCGGCGTCAGCGATTACGCCTCCCGCCGCAGCGATTACTGCGGCTTCGTCGGCAATCGCGATCAGGGCCGGTTCGGCGACCGTGGTGCCAAAACCGAGCGTGAAGGAGAATATGAGGAGCAGCCACAGGTTTCCCTTCTTGACGAAGCTATACGCCATCTCTTCACCGAGCGGGAACAGCGCCATCTGCAATCCCTGCACGAACAGGCTCAGTCCAATGACAACCATCAGGCCCCCGGCCAGGATCTGGCCGAATTGCGGGACTCCCTGTTTGAGAATGAGCAGCTGAAAAAAAGCGATCACCAGGATAATGGGCAATAGATCCTGGAAACTCTGCCGCAGGGACCGGAAAAACTGGAGTATCAGGGCTTTCACTCGGTGATGTTATCCCCCTTGTCATGCAGGCGGCAATACAGAGCGTTATTAGCCAGGATGTCCCGCAGGGCCTCAGCCAGGATACCGGCCCACTTGCGGGCGCCGTCCTCATCTTTCACCAGATCCTGGCGGACTTCGAGGCCCACGTGCGGCAAACCGGCAGGTTCTGCATGGTGGTCGATAGTGAAATCATGGGGGTGGCGTCCCGAGTAGGGTTCGTTATCGCCGACACATACACCGGTCATGGCTTCCAGGCGTTTGATCAGGGGCACCGGGATGCGCGGGTCCTTGTCCCACAGGATCCCGATATGCCAGGGGCGCACAACGCGGTCGAAAACGGGAGAGCAGGTATGCACCGAAATCATTGCAGGTACAATCCCGCTGTCGGCAAACCGCCTCAGTTTTGCCGTGATCCTGTCATGGTAAGGATTGAAAAAAGACTCGATGCGAAGATTTCTTTGCTGCTTGTCCAGGCCAATATTCCCGGGAATCGATATACCGTCGCTGATTTCAGGAATGGCGGAAGGATCGTCCGGTTGGCGGTTCGGGTCGATGATCAGGCGGGAAAAGCCTGCCAGAACGGCCTGTGCGTCCAATTCGTCAGCCAGGAGGCGTGCCAGCTTGTCGACCCCGATATCCCAGGCGACGTGACGCTCCAGGACCCAGTCCGCAAGGCCAAGCTGGTTGAGAGACGCCGGAAAAAACGGGCTGGCGTGGTCCGCAACCAGCAGCACCGGTGCTTTTGCATGATCATTGTACGTTGTGAACGGTGGCGGGTCTCCCGGCCCGATCAGTGGATAACCACTCCCCGTGTCAGGATAATTTTGAAAGTGCGCATAGCCATCAGGCTTGGTTCTGGTCAATCCCTGCTCCCCCGGGGCTTTACGCCAATGATCTGCAGATGAGTGAAGCGAGACGTCTTCTAGTCACCAACAACTCTCTCCAAAGCGCCGCAAATTGACTTCAGAACCTTGATACGTCCATACGGCTTATTCTGGTTTTCTACCAGGATCCAGGGTGAATTCTTCACCGAGGTCTGCTGGATCATTTCATGCGCAGCCAGTGAATATTCATCCCAGCGCTCCCGGTTGCGCCAGTCCTCCTCGCAGAGTTTCCAGCGTTTGTGGGGCGTGTCTTCACGGGCTTTGAAACGCCGGAGCTGCTCATCCTTGTCGATATGCATCCAGAATTTCAGGAGCACGATGCCATGTTCCAGGAGCTGATCCTCGAAGTCGTTGATCTCGGCGAAGGCCCGTCGCCATTCGTCGTCGCCGGCAAAGCCTTCGATCCGCTCAACCAGCACACGCCCGTACCAACTGCGGTCGAAGATGGTCATTCGGCCCGCCCGGGGCACACAGTTCCAGAACCGCCACAGGTAATGATGTGCTTTTTCGATATCGGTCGGCGCCGCAAACGGATAGACCTTGTAAAAGCGGGCATCAAGCGCGTTGGTGATTTGCCTGATTGCGCCGCCCTTGCCGCTGGCGTCGGGGCCTTCGAACACCAGCGTGGTCGAGATTTTTTGCTGGACGGCTTTCTGATTCAAGCCAGCCAGCTTTGCCTTGTAAAAGGCCAGTTCTTTTTTATAGGTTTTCTTGTCGAGCGACAGGGAAAGGTCGAGTCCGTCCATAATCGTAATGACCGGGCTGCCGGTTCCGTTTGGAGGCGTTATCTCGCTAAGGGTAGTCTGGACCTCCTCGCGCATCTCAGACAGGTATTTCTTGCGGATCTGCTCGGTTACCAGGTGGCGTTCCAGGTTCCGCTGAAAGATTTCTCCAACCCGGATGCTGCGGTAATTGAAATCCTCGCCCTCGATGATTTCCCATGGCGCGTGGCCGGTGTTGGTATAGGAAATGATCCGCTCGGCGGCTTCGATGAACTTGTCGTACATCTCCCAGTGCTTCCAGTCCTCGGGCAGCATGCGCCAGCTTCTCAGGGGATCGTTCTCAAGCTGCTTGAGGCGCTTCTTCTGCAAATCACGGCTCAGGTGCATCCAGAACTTGAGCACCATGGCGCCGTCGTCCGCCAGGGCCTTTTCAAAATTGTTGATGCGGTCCAGTTCGTGGGTGAACTCGGTCGGCGTAATTTTTCCGTAGACATAATCCAGCAGTGGCCGGGAATAACGGCCGCTCATGTGTATTGCGATCTGTCCTTTTGGCGGAACGCGACGCCAGACGCGCCAGAAGGTCGGGCGATCAGCTTCTTCATCTGAAGGCCTGGTGAAGGCATGGTTAACGATCCAGCGTGTGTCCATCCACCTGTTCAGCAGGTTGACGGACGTGCCTTTTCCGGCACCCCGGACACCGGCAAAATCAATCAGAACGGGAAAATCACCCTCTTTCCGCAATCGCTGCTGAAGGGTTAAAAGGTTGCCCCAAAGCACCAGTTCCTGCTGCTTGAATTCGCGTTTCGACAGTTTTTGTCCCAATTCAACGGTCTGGAACATAGAAGTGGTTTCTCCGGTAATTTAAAGGTTTGATCAATAGCAGGCAAAGATATCACAGTCGTGGAGGATAGCCGCGTGGAAACAACCAAGCTTGCTTCGAATAGTATAAACCACAGATAATTCCGTGACTCAGATCAAGCAGGAAGCCGCCACTACCCGATGAAAACCGTTGTCATCAAAAAGCACGAGAATACGCGAGTCCCGTTTCTCCGGGGGATACTGATACGTAGCCTTCTCGATGCCGGCCTTTCATTCGAGGATGCCCTGGACCTGGCGACCGTGGTGCGTGAGGAACTTTCTGATAAGCCAGAAGTTACAACCACCAGTATTCACTCGAATGTATGCCGCTTACTGGAAAAACGCGGACACCTGGAAGCACTCGAGCCTTATCGCCTGCCGATTGCGGGCCTCGCCAAAATACAGGTACACAGCAAGAGCGGTACGGTCAGTTCATTTTCCAGGGGAAGGCACGAGAGACATTTACAGGCCAGTGGCATGAAAGCGGAAAAATCCGAGAATATCACGGCCATGATCTACGATCAGTTGCTGGCTTCCGGCACAAGCAAAATAAGCACCAGCCAGTTAGGCTTTCTGACCTATCTTTGCCTGCAACAGGAGGTGTCAAAAAAGGCAGCAAAACGATACCTTGTCTGGTCGGAATATCAGCGCAGTGCGCAACCGCTCCTGTTGCTGATTTGTGGAACGGTCGGCTCCGGCAAGAGTACGCTGGCGACTGAAATCGCTCATGTACTCGATATCGTGCGGATCCAGTCCACCGACATGTTACGGGAAGTCATGCGCATGATGATCCCCGACCGTTTGCTTCCGGTATTGCACACGTCGTCGTTCAATGCGTGGCAGGTGCTGCCAATCCAGGACATCGAGAACCGTGACAAGGATCAACTGGTGGCCGATGGGTACCGGAGCCAGGCCGACCTGCTCGCCATCCCTTGCGAGGCGGTTCTGCAGCGCGCCATCGAGGAATGCGTGCCGATGATTCTTGAAGGGGTACACGCGCATCCGGACCTCCTTTTGCGCTTGCCGACGGGCGCGGACACGGACGCTATCGCCGCGCACGTGACGCTGGCAGTGCTCAAGCCCAAAGAGCTCAAATCCCGTTTGCGCGGGAGGGGTGCAGAGGTGCCGCAGCGCCGGGCCAAGCGGTATCTGAGCAAATTCGAGTCGGTCTGGAGCCTGCAATCTTTTCTGTTGTCGGAAGCAGATCGTTGCAATGTCCCGATTATCACCAACGATGAGAAGGAGAAAACCATACACCAATGCATTCTTCAGGTGGTCGATGTACTCGGCCGGCACTTTGACGGCACACCCAACAGCATTTTTGGAGTCGTCGTCGATCAGCTGGAAGAACAGGCAGAGCAGGTTCCCTGGAATCGCCTTGTTCCGCAATTAATTAATTGAAAACGGTTTGAGCAAACATTTTCAAAAAAGCGTCCTGTTGATCCTGGACGGCCTGGGAGATTTACCTGCGCCCCTGCTGGGCGGTTTGACTCCGCTCGAGGCTGCAAGCACCCCGGTGATGGATCAGTTGGCCGGGTCCGGTCTGTATGGCCTGGTCGACCCGGAAAAATCCGGTAAAGTGCCAAATACGCACACGGGTTGCGGCACATTGCTGGGTGTCCTGCCTGCAGTTGTGGACCGTCTGAAGCGCGGTCCGGTAGAAGCATCCGGTGCCGGCCGGGATCTCAAGCCTGGTGATATTGCCATACGCGCAAATTTTTGCACTCTGCAGGAGCAGGCTGGAAAACTTGCCGTCGTGGACCGTCGGGCCGGGCGCATCCGCACCGACACCTCAGAACTGGCGGCCGCCCTGACGCCTCTCGACCTCGGAGACGGTGTATCGGCCGAGCTGATTCCCACCGACCAGCATCGCTGCGTTCTGGTGCTATCGGGGCCGGGACTCGACCCTGGTGTCACGGACACGGACCCGGGAGACAGGGGTATGCCTGGCTTTGTAAAGACCTGTTTGCCGAAACATGACGCGGCGGATTTGACCGCACGGAAAATAAATCAATTCGTGGACATCACACATCAGCGGCTATCCCGACATCCATTCAATCTTGCCCGCAGCGAGGCCGGAAAGTTGCCCGCGAACGGTGTGATCACACGCGGCGCCGGCGCCGCTCTGGCGCTGGAAAATGTCGTCAAGGACCGTGGAATCAGCGCAGCGCTTGTAGCCGGTTGCAATACAGTGATCGGACTGGCGAAAGCCCTGGGTTTCGAAGTGATTACGAAGCCCGGATTTACCGCGGATATTGACACTGATCTGCCGGCAAAAATGGCCGCCGCCCTGGCAGCGCTGGAGCGTCATGATCTGGTATACATACACATCAAGGCCCCCGATATTTTTTCCCATGACCAGGATCCCGAGGGCAAGAAACACTTCCTGGAGCGTGTTGACGCAGCGCTGAAAACGCTGGTGAAAGCGAACGTCAATATCGCAATATCGGCAGATCACAGCACCGACTGCAACACCGGGGCGCATACGGCGGATCCGGTTCCGGCCCTGCTATACGCAGCATCTGCGGCGGGGAAAAAGGGTTCACTGGTCTTTGGAGAAACGGCGTGCGGAAGCGGCACCATGCCGCGCCAAACCGGTCACATTTTTCTTTTAAGGATGCTCGACTTGATGGCGGACTGCTGAGGCCGGCAACAGCCGCCCCGGTACCGGTTAATCCTCTTCCAGGTAGTCAGCGTAGGCGCTGATGTATTTTGTTGCATCGTCTGGTGAAATTACGACTGCGGTTCCACTTGATGCTGCACCAATCTGGTTTGCGGCATGGAGCAAGGCGCCGGTGGTTGGCCCAACCATGATGCCTTCGGTGCGGGCCAGGCGGATACCGGCCTGGAAAGCATCGCGGTCTTCGACGGCGATGATCTCGTCGATCAGTGAATAGTCCAGGATTTTTGGCTGGTGTTCCTCCGGCAGGTTGGTAATTTTCTTAATGCCGGAGAGCTTATGTTGCCTGGAAGAAGGTTCGACGCCGATAATTTTCACGTCGGGTTTGCGTTCCTTCAGGTATCTGGCTACCCCGGTGATCGTTCCGCAAGTGCCGAAGGCGGCGAAAAAGTAATCAATTTTACCTTCTGTCTGGTTCCAGATCTCGGGTCCGGTCGTGCGATAGTGCGCCTCGACATTGAGCAGGTTTTCATACTGGTTCGGGCTGACATACCGGCCGTCGAACGCAGCGCTCTCCACCAGGCTTTTGACCACGCCACGGGCCCCTTCGGTTGGAAAGATAGGGCACAAGTCATCTTCCACTTCGAGCAGTTCTGCGCCCAGGAAGCGCAGCAAGGCCTTTTTCTCTTCCGGCGTGCCCTCCGGCAGCGCGAGCTCGATGGGGATGCCGCGGGCATTGGCCAGGGCCGCCAATGCAATGCCCGTGTTGCCGGCGGTCGGCTCGGTCAGTACCTGGCCGTCTTCCAGGATGGTGCCGTTGAGGAGGTACAGGGCCGTCCGGTCCTTGATCGAACCGAAGGGGTTGTTCCTTTCCAGCTTCACGTAAATGTCAAAGCCTGGATACGGATTGAAGCGTTCACTCAGCCGGATCATCGGAGTCGGATTTTCCGGGTCGGCGATCAGGTCGGCGACATTGTTGTATACCCTGCGGGCGCGTGATTCCGGGGTCGTAGGGGATACCGGAACGTCCCGGCTGCCCGCGTGGTCCTGGCCCGGGTCCGGGTCAATCAGTGCATGTAAGCTCGTGTTCAGACTCATTTTTGTATCTCTCCGGTTTTGTATCTAGACCGGGACACAGGTAAAAAACTTCCGCCCCGGCTTGCCGTTGCGGTAGGTCCTTTTGGTATTTCAGATCGTGATTAAAGCTTGGAAAAGGCACCGCGCGGCAGGCAATTGCGCATACAGGCGCAACAGTTACACATACACACGTGGCGGGATTGAAATTTCATGACTGCAGACTAGCCTGTGTCAATTGCACCTGTCAACGATTGATGTATTCTCGTTTAATTGACACCTGGAAGATTAACCGTGGGCAAGGCATCTATTCAAACCAACCATATTCTTGAAGGCGTACGCTATGAAATACGAGGAGAACTGGCGCATCGGGCCACGCAACTGGAGCGGCAGGGATACGAAATCATTTCCCTGAATATCGGCAACCCGGGCCTGTTTGGATACCGGACTCCTGAAACCATGCGCCTGGCCATGATCGAGAATCTTGGGCAAAGCGAAGCGTACTGCCACCAGAAGGGTATATTTCCGGCCCGTGAAGCGGTTGTGATGCAGCAGCAGGACCGGGGGGTGCTGGATGTCACGGCCGATGATGTATTCATGGGCAACGGAGTCAGTGAATGTATCGATTTCGTGCTAAGAGCGCTGCTCAACAGCGGAGACGAGTTGCTGGTGCCCAGCCCGGATTACCCGCTCTGGAGCGCCGCGGTCTCGCTGAACCATGGAGCCCCGGTTTATTACAACTGCAAGCCGGACAATCAATTCCTGCCGGATCCGGAGGAGATACGTAGCCTGATTACGCCGCGAACACGGGGCATAGTGCTGATCAACCCCAATAACCCGACCGGCGCGGTCTATCCCCTGGAATTGCTGCAGGACATCGTCAGGATCGCCGAAGAGGCGCAGATCATTGTTTTCGCGGATGAAATTTACGACCAGATGCTGTACGACGGAGCGGAGCATGTTCCCCTTGCGACCCTGGTCCATGAAACCCTGTGCGCGACTTTTAACGGCCTTTCCAAAATCTATCGTGCCTGTGGCTACCGGGTCGGCTGGGTGACGTTCAGCGGTGAAAGGGAAAACGCCAGGGAGTACATGCACGCGGTGGAGCTGCTGGCGTCCCTGCGCCTGTGCGCCAACGTGCCGGGGCAATGGGCGGTGCAGACGGCTTTGGGCGGTTACCAGAGCGTTCGCGAGTTGACCAAACCCGGCGGCCGGCTGTACCAGTCCCGCAAGGCGGTCATCGAAGGAGTAAAGAAAAGCCGGTTCCTTGATTTGCAGGCGCCGGATGGCGCCATGTACGCGTTTCCCAGCGTGAATCCCGAGGTGATTCCGGGTTTCAATGACCAGCGCTTCGCCCTGGAATTACTGGAGAAGAAGCATGTGTTGATCGCTCCCGGCAGCAGTTTTAACGTGCCGTACAGGAATCATTTCAGGATCACCACGCTCCCTGACGAGAGAAAAATGACAGTTGTATTTGAACGGATGGAGGAAGTTCTGGAATCGCTTGAACCGTGATTTCGGGGCTGGTTATCAGCCCGCGTTTGAGCGAAACTACCCGCTTCCAAAAAACCGGGCAATCACCCGGTAAACATAAAAGCCAGAGAGGAAACCATGAAACCTGTCGCAAGACCGGCCAACCCGAATTTTTCTTCCGGACCCTGCAGTAAAAGGCCTGGATACAATGTGAGCAATTTGTCCCTTGAAACGCTTGGCCGGTCGCACCGGTCGGCCCTGGGCAAAAACGTACTGGGGAGGGCCTGCGCGGATACCGCGGAGTTGCTCGGCTTGCCTGAAGGTTACCTGGTGGGTGTTGTGCCCGCCTCGGATACCGGTGCGGTTGAGATGGCGCTCTGGTCCATGCTCGGGGCGCGGCCCGTGGATGTGTTCGCCTGGGAATCTTTCGGCAAGGGCTGGCTGGTGGACATTACCCAGCAGCTGAAACTCGAAAATGCACGGATTTTCACGGCCGATTATGGCGAGCTTCCGGACCTCTCAGAAGCTGATTCCTCGCATGACATCGTGTTCACGTGGAACGGCACCACCTCGGGCGTGAAAGTGCCGAACGGAGACTGGATCAGTCCGGACCGTGAGGGGCTCACCATTTGCGATGCCACGTCTGCGGTATTCGCCATCGATCTTCCCTGGGAAAAACTCGATGTTGTGACCTACAGCTGGCAGAAAGTGCTGGGCGGGGAGGGCGCGCACGGCATGCTGATTCTGAGTCCAAGGGCTGTCGAACGGCTGGAATCCTACACTCCGCCTTGGCCATTGCCCAAGATTTTCCGCCTCACCAAGGGCGGCAAGCTGATTGAAGGGATCTTCAAAGGCGCCACGATCAACACGCCCTCCATGCTGTGCGTCGCGGATTATCTCGATGCGCTGGACTGGGTCCGGGGAATGGGCGGTGTTGACGCCGCCATCGCGCGATCTGAACGGAACCTGGCCGTGATCGAGAATTTCGTTGCGGCCCGTGACTGGATTCATTTTCTTGCCCGTGAGCCTGGTCAGCGCTCCAATACGAGTGTCTGCCTGACCGTGGATCTCGAAGCGGAACAAGTGAAAGCCATGGTGTCTCTGCTGGATGCCGAAGGCGCAGCGCATGACGTCGGCGCTTACCGTGATGCGCCGGCCGGACTGAGAATCTGGTGTGGCGCCACAGTAGAAGAAGACGACGTCAGGAAACTGATGCCCTGGCTCGAATGGGCTTACACACAGGTAAAAGGAAAGTAAATCTCCATGTACAAGATACGCACTTATAATGTAATTTCCGATATCGGCCTGAGCCGGTTTCCGATGGACCAATACGAGGTTGGCCCGGATGTATCCGAGCCGGATGCCTTCATCCTGCGCAGCCAGAAACTACACACTGAACCTGTGCCGGACAGCGTTTTGGCGGTAGCGCGTGCCGGTGCGGGTGTGAACAATATCCCGGTTGACGACTATACCAAGCGGGGCATTGTCGTTTTCAACACGCCCGGGGCCAATGCCAACGCCGTCAAGGAAATGGTCGCCGTTGCCCTGTTGCTCGGCTCACGCCGGATTTTCGAAGGGATGAACCGTGTGCAGGAACTGACCGATCTCAGTGATTCCACGCTGATGGCCCAGCAACTGGAAAAGGAAAAAAAGCAGTTCGGCGGCAGTGAAATCGCCGGCAAGACATTGGGCGTTGTGGGCCTTGGTGCCATTGGTTCCATGGTCGCGAATATGGCGCTGGAACTGGGCATGAAGGTTGCCGGCTTTGATCCGGCGCTGTCCGTGGAAGCGGCCTGGCGGTTGTCCAGCCGGGTCGAGAAAATGGAAAGCCTGGAGGCGCTGCTCAATGTTTCGGATTTCGTCACGCTGCACGTCCCGGCCATCGAACAGACCCGGCACCTGATCAGCAGTAGCTCATTATTGCGATTCAAGCCCGGAGCGCGGTTGCTCAACTTCGCCCGCGAGGAAATTGTTGACGCGGACGCCGTCGTCAGCGCGCTGGATGAAGGCAGGCTAAGCAGCTACTTGACGGACTTTCCCCTGCCGGCGCTTCTTGGACGGAAGGACTGCCTGTTGTTCCCGCACCTGGGGGCAAGCACTGCCGAGGCTGAGGAGAATTGTTCGGTGATGGCGGCGGATCAGTTGATGGACTTCCTGGAAGACGGCAACATCGTTAACTCCGTCAATTACCCGCAGACCCGGATGGCCAGGAACGGCGGTTTCCGGATTACGTTTGCGAACGAAAACGTTCCCAGGGTGCTGGGCAATGTGCTGTCCGTGTTGGCCGACCATGACGTCAACGTCATCGACATGGTGAACAGGAGCCTGCGTGACGTGGCTTACAATATCATTGACGTGGAAACCCGGCCCACGCCGGAAATCGTGAAGCAGATCGAAAAAGCCGATGGTGTTATGCATGTGAGGGTAATCTGAGGCAGGCGAGGCCGTCGGGCTCTGATTTTGCTATAGTCGGCGGCTTATGACTGATATTCGCCGCATCGATATTCCGGAAAAGGATCTGCCCCTCAGGGCGGATGTGAGCCTGCTGGGTTCGCTGGTGGGAGAGATGCTGGTCGACCAGCATGGCCAGGACCTCCTTGACCGGGTCGAAACTGTTCGCAAGGCTTCCATTCTGCAACGGGAAGTGGGAGAGGACGACGCGGGGCTGGATGCCGCGCTTTCTGAAATGGAGCCTCAACAAGCGGTCCTGGTGATCCAGGCTTTCGCTTCCTACTTACGCGCCGTAAATCTTGCCGAGAAAGTTCATCGCATACGCCGCCGGCGTGTCTATCAGCGTGAGAGCGAGACCGCCCAGCGCGGCAGCCTGGAAGCTGTGATGGCGGAAATAAAAACCGCCGGTGTCGATCCTGAATCGCTGGCGGGTGCGATCAATGGTCTGCGAATCCAGCCGGTTTTCACAGCACACCCTACGGAAGCCACGCGCCGCACCATCCAGGAGAAAGAGTACGATATTGTGCTGCGCCTGGTGGAGCGCCTTAATCCCGAGCTGACTCCCGGCGAAGAAGCGCTCGCCCTGCAACGAATCCGGTCAGACATCACCTCGTCCTGGCAAACCCGCCTGGTGCCGCATTCACGACCGACTGTGGCCGACGAACTGGATAATATCCTGTTCTACATCACCGATATCCTGTACCGGGTGGTGCCGGTTTTCTATGAATCGGTGGAAAGTGCGTTCGAAGGGCAGTTCGGTGTCTGTCCTGAAGGGTTTCTCAACAACATCGTTCTGCGCTTCGGTTCCTGGGTTGGCGGCGATATGGACGGCAATCCAAACGTCACCTCGCTGACGATTCTGGAAACCCTGGCACGCCAGCGGGCGGTAGTCATCGAGCGCTACCTTCCTGATATCAGGCGGCTGTCCCGCTATCTCAGCCAGTCAACTTCGGAAATTGGCATATCGGAAGCGCTGACCCGGCAGTTACAGCGCTACCGGGAGTTAATGCCTGAAGTAAACCGGAGTATTCCGGAACGGCACAGGGATATGCCGTATCGCTGTTTTTTGAAGCTGATGGCCAGCCGCCTTGGAGCCACGCTGAGCGACGGGGAGCGCGGTTACTCGACGTCGCGTGAATTCACGGCCGACATCCAGCTGATACAAGAAAGCCTGCAGGACAACAAGGGAAGGTATGCCGGCCTGATCAATGTCGAGCGTTTGCTGCGCCGGGTTAACACTTTCGGTTTCCACCTGGTCACGCTGGATGTTCGCCAGGACGCCCTGCTGCATCGTCGTGTCATGGGCGAACTTCTGGGCTGCAAAGACTGGGAAACCCGTTCAGCTGATAATCGGGCCAGGACCCTGGCGCACCTGCTTAAAAGCGAGAACCTGCCTTACCTTTCCGACACCCGGGTAATCAGTGACGAGGCGGCAGAGACGCTGGCGGTATTCCAGGCGATCTCAACGGCCCGGAAGTTATATGGAAACGCGGCCATCGGCCTTTTTATCATCAGCATGACCCAGGGGGCGGACGATGTTTTGACCGCCCAGGCTCTGTCAGAGATCGCCAACCCACACACGGGTGCGTCATCCAGGCTGGATGTAGCGCCCCTGCTGGAAACGGTCGATGACCTGGAGGCCGGGCCCGACATCATCGGGGCCCTCCTCAAACTGGATGTATACCGGGCCCATCTTGAGGGACTCGGCAACCGCCAGGTTGTGATGGTGGGCTATTCCGACAGCAGCAAGGACAGCGGCATTGTCGCTTCGCGCTGGGCGCTGCACGAAGCGCAGAGACGCCTGGTGGAGGTTGGCGGGAATAACGGAATCGATGTCGTATTCTTCCATGGCCGCGGCGGCACCGTGAGCCGTGGCGGCGGCAACCTGGTTAACGGTATTCTTGGAGCACCGCCCCGAACAGTAAACGGTTATCTCCGGGTCACTGAGCAGGGTGAAGTCATCAACCAGAAATACGGTGTCAGGTTTCTGGCCCTGCGCAACCTCGAACTGGTCGCGGGAGCTACCTTGACTCACCGACTGGGCCTGGCTTCACAGGGACTGAGCGAACCGGAAAGTGAAATCGTTTCTGACATGGCGAAAATATCAAGGTCCCATTTCCGGGCCATGGTCTACGAGGATCCGGGGTTTCCGGCATACTTCCGTGCCAGCACTCCGCTGGATGTTATCGAGCGGCTCAACATCGGTTCCCGTCCGGCATCCCGAAGGTCGGGAGAAGGAATAGAAAACCTGCGGGCGATTCCCTGGGTGTTTTCCTGGGCGCAGATTCGCGTGGGTTTCCCCGGAATTTTCGGTTTCGGTACTGCTCTGGACCAGGCCATCACCCGTTTCGGCATCGAAAATGTGCGTGATTTGCTGAACGGGCAGGTTTTTTTTGGCGGCATGATCAATGACGTCGAGATGGTGCTTGGCAAATCAGACCTGAAAATCGGGGCTCGCTATGCGGGTCTTGCGGGGGAGTCAGGGCAAAGGTTCTTCGATGCCATAAAAAGCGAGTTCCAGCTGGCCGAGCGCCGAATCCTCGAATTAAAGCGGCTGGACGCCCTGCTTGATGATCAAACGGTCCTGCAACGCAACATTCGCTTAAGAAACCCCTACGTGGACCCCCTCCACCTGTTGCAGATCGATATGCTCCAGCGCTGGCGCGCAGATGGCCGTGAGGATGAAGGCCTGCTGGAAGCGCTGAAAGCCACCGTCAAGGGCATCGCACTCGGCATCCAGAACACCGGCTAGCTTTTTCCCGGGCTCAACTGTTTCATTCCGTCCCCGGTTGCGCGATAATTACTGACTGACCGTACGGTCAGTCTTTGGATTGACGGGGAGCAACAATGCAGGCGAGGATTTCGAGTAAGGCGGCAACGGGGCGTTCAGCGGGCGAAGCTGCGATCCTGGAAGCGGCCGTGAAGCTGTTTTCAGAGAAGGGCTACGACACTGTATCGATGCGCGGTATCGCGGAAGAAGCGGGTGTCAGCAAGGCGAATATCTATCACCATTTTGATTCAAAGGAGGCGCTCTACCGCAGCATTCTCTGTGCCAGCGCCAGCCAGTTGGCAGGATTGGTCAGCGAATTGGCAGGTAGTGCCGGTCCATTCGAAAAACGTATCCTCGATTTTGCCACTGAGCACCTGTCGCGCCTGGAAGGCGACGCGCTGTCTTCCCGCGTGATCTTGCGCGAAGCTTTTTCCGGAAACGACGAACACAATAAATTGCTGGTCGACGAGGTATTCGGCGGAATCTTCGAGAGGATGGTTGCCATTTTCGAGGCCGGCCAGAGGGCTGGCGTGCTGCGAAACGAACTGGACGCGGCGCTTTGCGCGACATTGCTGATTGGCGCCGACGTGTTTTTCTTCCAGGCAAGGGGCATCCTGAGACACCTGCCCCAGGCGGGGTTCGCCAGTGATCTGCCGCGGTTCAGCGCACAGATGGTGGATGTGATGCTGAATGGAATGCTGGCCGGTACGCTCCCGGCAGCGGCCGGGCAGGGAGGTGAGGGATGATGGATGCAAAACTCGCCCTTACCTGGAAAGCGCTGCTGACCGGATCGCTCGCCATATGCCTTTCGTCCTGCGGCGGAGAAAGCGCCGATGAACCGGATGCCGTGGGAACCCGCATTGTCACGGTGACCGTGGCAGAGGCCGCCACATCGGAAATCCGGGAAGAACTGTTTTCGGTCGGCCGTGTCGTGAGCCGGAACACACCGACACTGGCAGCGGAGGTCAATGCACGCGTTGTAGAAATAAACGTGGATGACGGCCAACCCGTGAGGCAAGGACAAGTGCTGATCAAGCTGGACAGTACGGCCTTTGAACTGGCTGTGCAGGAGGCGCAGGCCGTTATCCGGCAACTGAATGCCAGCATCGAAAACGGACAAACCCGAGTGACGCGTTACCGAAACCTGAAAACCAGGGACGTAATGCCCCAGGAGCGGCTGGACGATGCAGAAGCAGCGCTCGCGGTGGACCAGGCTTCCCTGGCTGCTGCCGAGGCGCGGCTTGCGATTGTCCGCGACCGGTTGGCGAAGACGGTCGTGGAGTCGCCGTTTGACGGGGTCGTGGAACGCCGCCATGTGTCGATGGGGGATTACGTCAGGGAAGGTGGGCCTCTGGTCAGCCTGACGGACATCATCAATCTCCGCGTTGAAATGCCTTTTCCTGAAACGGTTGGCCGCCTCCTGAAAACCGGGCAGGTCATGCAGCTGGAAAGCCCGGTGGCGCCGGGCCTTGCAGTCCGGGCGGTGGTGAACGAAATACTGCCGCAGGTCAGCGCCACGAATCGTTCCCTGATGGCAGTGTCCCATATTGTCAATCCGGGACCCTGGAAACCACTGGCGACCGTTGAGGGTGTGCTGGTGGTCGACACCCGGCCCATTGCGATCGTCGTGCCTTACGCTGCGGTCGTGAAGAGGCCTGCGGGGGACGTTTTGTACCGGCTCGATTCCTTGCAGAACCCGGTAGTTCATGAGGTTCCCGTAATAACAGGCGTCAGGCGAAACGGGGAAATCGAAATCCGGGAAGGCCTTGAGCATGCTGATATCATTGTTGTGGAAGGCGCCAGGTACCTGACAGATGGCGCGCAGGTCGCAGTGCCGGAGAGTCCAAAGTGACCGCAGGTCCCGCCACCTCATCGCCGGACCGTTCCAGGCAACCGGGCAGAAGCCTGCCGGAACTGTCCATCAACCGGCACGTGTTCGCCTACATGTTGTCCGGTGTGCTCCTCTTGTTTGGCATCATCAGCTTCAACCGGATCGGGGTGGACCGGTTCCCTGAAATTGAGTTTCCGACGATTTCCATTCGCACCATCCTGCCCGGCGCGAGTCCGGAAATCATCGATTCCAGCGTCACCAATCTGATCGAAACCAAGGTCAACAGCGTTCCCGGAATTGAGCATATTTTTTCGACCTCGGCGCCGGGCGTGTCGGTCATCGTCGTGCGTTTCGGCCTGGACAAGGAAGTCGACGTCGCTTTCAACGAGGTGCAGGCGAAGGTCAACCAGGTTTTGCCCGAATTACCCCGGGAAACCGATCCGCCGGTGGTGGCCAAGGTTGAATTCGGTTCACTGCCGGTCCTGTGGCTGGCGTTAACCGGCGACCGAACCCTGCAGCAGCTTAACCAGTATGCAAGAAATATTATCAAGAAACGTCTAGAAACTATTGATGGTATTGGAGAAATTAGACTCGGTGGCGAGCGAAGGCGAACCATCCGCGTCAACCTGGACGCCGACAGGATGGCGGCTTTCGGCATCGCCGCCAACGACGTGATCGGTGCATTTGCCACCGAGCACTTGCGTTTGCAGGGCGGTTTCCGGGTCAGCGGCTCACAGGAGGAACTGCTGCAGCTGGATATCGAATACCATAATCCGGGAGAGCTGGAATCCCTGATCGTCGCCTACCCGGAAGGCGCTCCAATCCGCCTGCAGGACATCGCCTCCGTCGAAGACGGGCTGGAAGACCACCGGCAGTTCGCCAGCTTCAACGGCCGCCCCACGGTTGGCGTTGGCGTTATCAAGGTCCAGAACGCCAATTCCGTCGCCATCGTGCAGGAAGTCAGGCGCCGGCTCGATGAAGAAATCATTCCCGAGCTGCCGCCGGGCATGCAGCTGGAAGAAGCCTTCAACGATGCGGACCTGATCGAGGACATCGTCGCTGCGCTGGAAGAGCACATCGTGCTGGGCACGCTGCTCACGGGCCTGATCGTCCTGCTGTTCCTGAAAAGCCTGTCCTCCACGCTGATCATCGCGGCCGCCATCCCGGTGTCCTTGCTGGGCGCGGTGGCCGTCATGTATTTCGCCGGGTTCACCTTCAACACCATGACCCTGCTGGGCCTGTTGCTGCTGATCGGCATCGTGGTGGACGACGCCATCGTGGTGCTGGAAAACATTTTTCGCCAGCGTGAGCTTGGCAACAGCGATCCGTTCGACGCCGCCGTGCAGGGCAGCCGGCAGGTAGTTTTCGCGGTGCTGGCGGCGACCCTGACCCTGGTGGCCATTTTTGCCCCGGTCATTTTCATGGAAGGAGTCATCGGCAGCTTCTTCCAGTCTTTTGCCGTTGTGGTTACCGTTGGCGTGCTGGTTTCACTGTTCGTATCGTTGACGCTGACGCCGGCTCTGTGTTCCCGCCACCTGGGGTTCTCCCGTGAGCACGGCCGTGTATACCGGGTGATCGAACGTCAATTCAAGGCCATGGACCGCGGTTACCGGGACCTGATTGCGCTCAGCCTGCGGCGGCGCTGGGCCGTCATTGGGGTGGCCGGGATGACCGTTCTGGCCAGCGGCTTCCTGTTCGTGCAGATCGACAAGGGTTTCATGCCGGTCGAGGATGAGGGGCGGTTCGTGGTGGAAATCAAGGCCCCCCTGGGATCGAGCATCGACTACACCGAGGCGAAAATCCGGCAGCTTGATGAAATCCTCTCGGACTTCCCTGAAATCGTGGGGTCGTTCGCAACCATCGGGCAGGACCAGGCCGGGCAGGTCAGCAGGGCCAGCTTTATCGTCATGCTGGCGCGGTGGGAGAACCGGGACCGCACCCAGGCCCAGATCATGCGTGATTTGCGCGAGCGGTTCAAACAGGTTGCAGGCGTGGAGATCTTCGTGACGGACATGCCCATTATCGGTGGTCAGCGCGGCGACCCTTTGCAATTCGTATTGAAAGGGCCAAGCATGGACCGGGTAGCCACACTGGCCGCTGAATTGAAACAGCAGCTGGAATCTGTGCCGGGAATCGGAACCCTGGACATCGATCTGCAGCTCGAACTCCCGCAGCTGGACATGGTGTTGTCGCGTGAGCGAATCCATCTGCTGGGTATTTCTTCACGCGACGTCGCCCTGGCCGTCAATGTCATGAGCGGCGGGTTGGACGTCGCACGCTATAACGACGATCCGGGCGACGGAGAACGGTACGACATTCGCCTGAAGGCGGGGACCAATGGCCAGGATCAGGCGCCGGACCTGAGCCGGATTTATATCCGTTCTCCATCCGGAGAACGGGTCCGGCTGGACAATCTGGCCAGGCTCGAGCCCAGCCTGGGGCCCGCCGTTGTATCCCGCTATGACCTGCAGTACGCCGCGACCTTCCTGGGCACGCCAACCATTGCTGAGGCGGCCGCCATCAACAAGGTGCTCGAAATCTCGCGGGAACTGGTGCCCGCCGGATACGAAGTCAGGATGCGCGGCCGGTCCGAGGAGTTTGGAAAAACAGCCAACTACATGCTGTTCGCCTTTGTCACTGCCATGATCCTCGTTTACATGGTGCTGGCGAGCCAGTTCAACTCGTTCATCCAGCCCATGATCATCATGGTCGCACAGCCACTGGCAATCATCGGCGGCATCGGCGCGCTGTGGCTGACCGGACATTCGCTGAACATCTACTCCATGATCGGCCTGGTTCTGCTGGTCGGCCTGGTTGCGAAGAATTCCATCCTGTTGGTTGATTTGACCAACCAGATGCGGGCGCAGGGTTCAGGTATCGACGAAGCGCTCAAGGCGGCATGCCCGATCCGCATGCGGCCGGTACTGATGACATCGATGACCATAATTCTTGCTCTCTCGCCCGCGGCACTCGGGCTGGGTGCCGGCTCGGACACCAACGGGCCTCTGGCGGTAGCCGTTATCGGCGGCCTGGTCAGTTCAACCCTGCTTACCCTGGTGGTGGTTCCTTCGGTTTATTCGCTGGTGGAACACCGGGTAGAACGATTCCGGCGGTAAGGCCCTTGGTGTAAGCTGGATCCCTCAAAAAAATATTTTTTCAAAACGGAGATTCCAGTGGCCGGATTGTATTTTGAAGAATTCCAGGTTGGACAGGTGTTCGACCATGCCATCAGGCGCACCATAACCGAAACCGACAACGTCATTTTCAGTACGATGACGCATAATCCGGCGGCTTTGCACCTCGATGAGGAATACTGCCGGACGGAAACCGAATTCGGACAGCGTATCGTCAACAGCTGCCTGACACTGAGCCTGATGGTGGGTATCTCGGTGAACGACACAACTCTGGGCACCACGGTCGCCAACCTGGGCTGGGATGAAGTTCGCTTCCCGGCCCCGCTTTTCCACGGAGACACCATTCACGTCCGCAGCAAGGTTCTCGAGCTGCGCGAAAGCCGTTCCCGCCCGGACAACGGCATCGTGATTTTCGAACACAGCGCGTTCAACCAGGATAATGAACTCGTCGGCGTCTGTAAGCGCTCCGCCCTGATGCACCGGAAGCCCAAGTCATGAACCGGGGTCGCTCCTGGCTTTTTGTCCCCGGCGACAGCGAGAGGAAACTGGCCAAAAGTGATGGTATTTCCGCCGATGTCCTGATCCTGGACCTCGAGGATTCGGTAGCCCCTCAAAACAAACAATCAGCACGTGGACTGGTGGCTGAATACCTGGCGGCAAGGGAGGCCGGTAGCCGCCGGCAGGTATGGGTACGAATCAATCCAATGGATCATGCAGAAGCGGGCGCGGACCTTTCCGCGTTAATTCCCGCAGGGCCAGACGGTATTGTGTTGCCCAAGCCCCGTTCACCGGAGGACGTTGATTTGCTGGGCCGGCGCATCGGCGGCTACGAAGCGGAACACGACATGAAAGTGGGCGCAATCCGGATCCTGCCGGTCGCGACCGAAACACCGCAGTCTTTGTTTTCACTGGGGGGCTACCACAAATGCGGAACGCGCCTGGCAGGCCTGACCTGGGGAGCTGAAGACCTGAGCGCCGCTGTGGGTGCAACTTCCAATCGGGACGGGCAAGGCAACTGGACCGCGCCGTACCAATTGGTCCGTAGCCTGTGCCTGTTCGCCGCCCACGCAGCGGGGGTGCCGGCGATTGATACGCTTCACGCTGATTTCCGTGATCGGGAAGGTCTTGAAAAATCCTGTGCGCAGGCGCGGCGGGACGGGTTCAGCGGCAAGCTCGCCATTCATCCAGACCAGGTCGAGGTGATCAACAGCGCGTTTACGCCCAGCGCGGAAGAAATTGAGCGGGCCCGCCAAATCGTGGCCCTGTTCGAGGCCAACCCGGGGGCGGGAACGCTGGCCATGGACGGATCGATGCTGGATCTGCCGCACCTGGTCCAGGCGAGAAAAATACTGAAAATGGCGCAAGGAGAGACGCAGTGACGCCAGACTCGTTTGTCAAACGCTTCGGCCGGGAAAAGGCCAGCGCCATTCTGCGTTGTAACGACACAGAAACAGCGGCACGTGCGATGGAGGCTGCGATCCGCGGCGGTTTCAGCATCATCGAGTTTACCCTGACCATTCCTGGTGTTTACGACCTGGTGCAGGACTTTTCGAAGCAGGAAGGCCTGGTGGTTGGAACCGGTACGGTGATGGACGAGAAGCAGGCGCAAAAATCCGTCGAAGCCGGCGCCCGTTTCCTGGTATCCCCGGTGGTCGATGAAATGGTAATTTCCGCAGCGGCCCAACTGGGCGTCGCCTGTATGCCGGGCACCCACACCCCGACCGAGATGCTGCGCGCACATCGTGCCGGGGCACAACTGTGCAAGCTGTTCCCGGCGCCAGCCGGCGGACCGGTATGGGTCAAGTCAGTGCTCGGACCAATGCCCTTCCTGAAAATCGTGCCGACCAACGGCGTAGACGAACATAATGCCGGGGAGTGGATTAACGCCGGCGTCCACGCGGTAGGTTACGTGGCGCCGCTGTTCCAGGCCGGAGACATCGCTACCGGCAATTGGGATGCGATTGAGGCCCGGGCGCGGCGCTGCATGGCCGCTGTCACGGCATAACTCTTTTTGGCTTCCGAGTAATTTTACCGCTGTAATTTCTGCTCAGGGCTTTCAATAGTATACGTTTACGTTAACGTAAACGTAAGCTATACTGCACGACAAACTTCCGTGGGTAGACCAATGAGCGCCAGTTTCAGTATCAGTGACCTCGCCAGTGAATTTAACGTGACCACGCGCACCATTCGCTTCTACGAGGAAAAAGGGTTGCTTGATCCGAAGCGTGAGGGCACCCGGCGGATCTACAACCCGGCTGACCGGACCAAGCTGCGCCTGATCTTGCGCGGTAAACGCCTGGGCCTGAGCCTGGACGAAAGCGCGGAGATCATCCTGATGTACGGCACTCCGGGAAACAACCGGAAGCAGCTGGAAACCCTGATCGCCAAGATCCACGAGAAACGCGTCGAGCTCAAACGTCAACAGAGTGACCTGGAAGCGATGCTGAAAGAACTGGCGGAGGCTGAAGACAAATGCAGAACAGCGCTTGAACAGCGCACGAACGGAGAGAACATTTTATGAATACGCATTTTCCATCCCTGGACTTTGACCTCGGCGAAGAAATAGAAATGCTGCGCGAGGCGGTTTACCAGTTCGCCCGCCTGGAAATAGCGCCGCGCGCTGCGCAGATCGATCGTGACAATCTGTTCCCGGTTGACCTCTGGCGTAAATTGGGCGACATGGGCCTGCTCGGAATCACCGTGGAAGAAAAATACGGCGGAACCGGACTGGGCTACCTGGCTCATTGCATAGCGATGGAAGAAATCAGCCGCGCTTCCGGTTCAGTAGGTCTTTCCTATGGCGCCCATTCCAACCTGTGCGTCAACCAGATCCGGAAAAACGGCAGCGAGGAGCAGAAACTCAGGTATCTGCCAAAGCTATGTAGCGGTGAACACGTTGGCGCCCTGGCCATGTCCGAACACAATTCGGGTTCCGACGTGGTCAGCATGGGCTTGCGGGCCGAACTTGACGGCGACCACTATGTTCTCAATGGCAGCAAGATGTGGATCACCAACGGTCCTGAAGCAAACGTTTATGTCATTTACGCCAAGACGGACATCAGTGCGGGTCCGCGCGGCATCACCGCGTTAATCGTCGAGCGCGAAACCCCGGGGTTCTCACGGGGTGAAAAGCTCGACAAGCTGGGCATGCGCGGATCCAATACCTGTGAGCTGGTTTTCGAAGATTGCCGGGTGCCGGCCGAAAATATCCTCGGCCAGGAAAACAATGGCGTCCGGGTGCTGATGTCGGGCCTCGACTATGAGCGAACCGTGCTGGCTGCCGGACCGGTCGGGATCATGCAGAACTGCCTGGACATCGTCGAGCCATATTTGCATGAGCGCAAGCAATTCGGCCGCAGGATCGGCGAGTTCCAGTTGATGCAGGGAAAGATTGCGGATATGTACACGACACTCAGTGCTTCACGTGCCTACCTTTACGCTGTCGCAGCCAACTGTGACCGCGGACGGGAAAAGCGCAAGGATGCGGCGGGAGTCATTCTTTACGTATCCGAACGGGCCACGCAAATGGCCCTGGAGGCGATCCAGTGCCTGGGCGGCAACGGTTACATCAATGATTATGGGGCCGGACGCCTGTTGCGGGACGCCAAGCTGTACGAAATCGGCGCCGGCACTTCTGAAATCAGGCGCATGCTGATCGGTCGGGAATTATTTGCGGAAACGGCTCCGCAATAGCCCTGGTATCGTGGGAGAAACGCTATGAGCGTGATCAAGAGCAAAGTCAACAGCCGGTCCGAGGAGTTTCTGGCCAATGCTGCGCACATGCAGGCGCTGGTGGATGACCTGGAGGCAAAAGCAGCCGAGGTTCGAAAAGGCGGGGGCGAAAGCTATCAGCAGCGGCACGTGGAGCGCGGCAAGTTGCTGGCTCGTGACCGTATCGACGCCCTGGTCGATCCCGGTTCTCCTTTTCTCGAACTTTCACAGTTAGCGGCTCATGGTGTGTACGACGTACCGGTGGCCGCAGCTGGAATCGTCACCGGCATCGGCCGCGTGGCCGGACAGGAATGCGTCATCGTGGCCAACGATGCCACGGTAAAGGGCGGCACCTACTACCCGCTGACCGTGAAGAAACACCTGCGGGCCCAGACGATCGCCGAACAGAACCATTTGCCCTGTATTTACCTCGTGGATTCAGGTGGCGCTTACCTGCCGATGCAGGATGATGTCTTTCCCGACCGGGAACACTTCGGGCGTATTTTTTACAACCAGGCCAATATGTCGGCTCAAAACATCCCGCAGATCGCCATCGTGATGGGATCGTGCACCGCCGGCGGCGCCTACGTGCCGGCGATGGCTGATGAATCGATCATCGTGAAAGAGCAGGGCACCATTTTCCTGGGCGGACCGCCGCTGGTGCGGGCCGCCACCGGCGAGATCGTTTCCGCCGAGGAACTGGGCGGCGCCGATGTCCATACGCGGGAATCCGGCGTGGCCGACCACTTCGCACAGAACGACCACCATGCGCTGAAGCTGGCGCGCCGCGCGGTCAGCCGGCTGAACCGGGTCAAGTCAGTCACGCTGGCCATCGCTGAATCCGAAGAGCCTTTGTACGATCCGGCAGAAATTTACGGCATTGTGCCAAATGACAAGCGGCGCCCCTACGACGTGCGGGAAATCATCGCACGCATCGTGGACGGCTCGGTGTTCGACGAATTCAAAGCGCGTTACGGCACGACCCTGATCTGCGGTTTTTCCCGCATTTTCGGTTATCCGGTAGGAATCGTGGCCAACAATGGAATCCTGTTCGGAGAATCCGCTCAGAAAGGAGCGCACTTCGTCGAATTGTGCGGGCAACGCAAGATTCCGCTGGTTTTCCTGCAGAACATCACTGGCTTCATGGTGGGCAGGCAGTACGAGTCAGAGGGAATCGCCAAGCACGGAGCCAAGATGGTCACCGCTGTGTCGTCCGTGAAAGTGCCGAAATTCACGGTGATCATTGGCAATTCCTATGGCGCCGGCAACTACGGCATGTGCGGGCGGGCCTATGAGCCTAGGTTCCTGTTTACCTGGCCCAATTCGCGCATTTCCGTGATGGGCGGTGAGCAGGCGGCAGGTGTGCTGGCCCAGGTGAAAAGAGACCAGAAGGAAAGGGCGGGAGAAGCATGGTCCGAGCAGCAGGAAGCAGCCTTCAAACAACCCATTCTCGACACGTATGAAGAACAGGGCCATCCCTACTATGCTTCTGCGCGTTTGTGGGATGACGGCGTGATCGACCCGGCCCAGACCCGCCAGGTCCTGGGGCTGGCGATTTCCGCTTCCCTGAACAAGCCAATCGAGGACACGCGTTTCGGCGTGTTCCGCATGTAGGGGCGCCGCAGTATGTTCAGCAAAATTTTGGTCGCAAACCGCGGTGAAATTGCCTGCCGCGTTATCCGTACGGCGCGTCGGATGGGCGTGGCTACCGTGGCCGTGTACTCGGATGCAGATCGTAATGCCCTCCACGTTGCGATGGCGGATGAGGCAGTGCACATCGGTGCAGCGCCGCCGCGCGAATCCTACCTGGTGGGCGAACGTATCATCGAAGCATGCAGGCTGACAGGCGCCGAGGCTGTTCATCCCGGCTACGGTTTCCTCTCGGAAAACGCCGGGTTTGCAAAAGCGTGCAAACAAGCAGGGGTCGTTTTCATCGGCCCTCCCGAGGCTGCCATCGTAGCGATGGGCTCCAAGTCGGCGGCCAAGGCCATCATGGAAAAGGCCGGCGTGCCGCTGGTGCCGGGTTATCACGAAGCCGACCAGGCGCCCGCAAGGCTGGCGCAGGCCGCCGCGGAAATTGGCTATCCCGTCCTGCTAAAGGCAGTTGCAGGGGGCGGCGGCAAGGGCATGCGCCTGGTAGGCAACCCGAAGGATTTTGACCAGGCCCTGTCAGCGGCCAAACGCGAGGCAGCCTCAAGTTTCGGCAATGACGACATGCTGGTCGAGAAGTATATTTCCCGCCCCAGGCACGTTGAATTCCAGGTGTTCTGCGACACTCATGGAAATGCTGTTTTTCTGTTCGAGCGCGATTGCTCGGTGCAGCGCCGACACCAGAAAGTGATCGAAGAGGCCCCGGCGCCGGGCATGACACCGGATTTGCGCCAGGCGATGGGCGAGGCGGCGGTGCTGGCTGCGCGGGCCATAGACTATGAAGGCGCAGGTACCGTTGAATTCCTGCTCGATGCCGGCGGGTCGTTCTATTTCATGGAAATGAACACCCGCCTGCAGGTCGAACACCCGGTAACCGAAATGATCACCGGCCAGGACCTGGTTGAATGGCAGCTCAAGGTCGCTGCCGGCGAAGAACTGCCTGTCGCCCAAAAAGATTTGCGCATCAACGGACACGCCTTTGAAGCAAGAATATACGCAGAAGATCCGGATCACGATTTCCTGCCGGCGACCGGTGTGCTGAACTACCTTCATCCACCTGCACAAAGCCGCCATGTCCGGGTGGATACAGGGGTGTTGCAGGGCGATGAGGTCAGCGTTTACTACGATCCGATGATCGCCAAGCTGGTGGTCTGGGACGAAAGCCGTGAGCGGGCCCTGGGCCGGCTGGCAAAGGCCTTGTCCGAATACCGGATCAGCGGATTGAAGACCAATGTCTCGTTCCTGTACAACCTCGCGACCTGTCAGCCATTTATGAATGAAGAGCTCGATACGCATTTCATCGAGACTCACCATGACCTGTTGTTCCACACCAGCGACCAGGACCGTGTGCAGGATTTGCCGTTGGCATCCTTGTACCTGTTACTGCGCATGGAACGGGTCACACAGGAAAGGGCAGCAGAAACAGACCGTTTCTCGCCGTGGAATTCTTCCGGTGCCTGGCGGCTGAACCAGCCGGCCATTCATACGGGCTCCATCCTATTGAACGGCACCGCTTACGATGTTCCGGTGGTCGAGACCGGCAGCGCGGGGCAAAGGCGTTTCCGCATCACGGTCGGTGACAAATCGGTCATGGCTACCGGAGAACTCGACGTAAACGACCTCTACGCCGACATCGACGGCTACCGGCAACGCGTTTCCGTGGTGCCCCACGACGGCATGTTCACGCTGTTCTCCCAGCGGGGCGCGATGCAATTCGCGTTAGCAAAGCCGGATCTGGGTGAAGATGATGGCGACGGCTCGGCCGGCGTTTTTACTGCGCCGATGCACGGTGTGATCGTAAAACTGCTGGTCGAAGCCGGAGCAGCCGTGGAGAAAGATCAGCCGCTCCTGATCATGGAGGCGATGAAAATGGAGCACACGATCCGCGCTCCCGTCGATGGTGTCGTGACGGAGTTTTATTTCCAGCCCGGCGAACAGGTGAGCGGGGGAGAGGCGCTGCTGGATTTCCAGGCTGACTGATGTCTGCCTGCAATCAGCCCTCTCCAGACAAGACTCAATTCAGTCTTTTATCCTGGTTCAGGTTGATGTCACCCTTTTCCTTGATTCGGATCGAGGGATATAACCCGCCGAGGTCCAGTTTCGCTTTGAATTCATACTCCATGGGCCCGCCTTGATCCTGCATCTGCATCCTGTTAGTCAGGAATCGGATGCCAGTGAGCAGATTTGCAGCTGCGGTCAATTTCACCGTGCCTTCGCTATAACCTTCGATCACGGGAAAGTCTTTTCCAACACCCTTCACCAGCTCGTAGTCGTCCAGTGAAATGGTGTAGACAATGCCTTCCAGATTCAGGGCGCTCGCGTTCGGATTGATGATCCGCAGGCCAATTTCAAATGCCGGGATCATGCCTTCGGCCGGAAGCGCTCTGAATGAACTGAGCGTGACGGTCGGTTCCTCGTAATCCGGGCCCAGTGTTGCGCAAGCTGACATCAGCAGGGTCAGGGCAAAAATGGTGATAGCTCTTAAATTCATGGGCAGGTCTCAAAGATATCATTGACCAGTTGCTGAGTAACGCTGTCCAGGCCCTGCTGGTGTGAGGCAACGACCGTTGACAGGCGTTCCTGTGAGACAGTAACGGAATCTGATAACGAAAATAGTTCGCCGTGGTCATTGCATTCGATTGAGCCGGATATTTCAATCACCACACGGGTAGTTTCACCTGTGGCATTTTGCAGACCGTAAAACTTTTCTATTTGCAGTTGCAGGTGCCAGCCGTCGTCTTTTGCCCTGGAGGCCTGCTTCACAGCAGAAAAACGGCCGGATGCGACGAGAGACCGTTGAATGACCGACGTCAAAACCTCAGGCAGGTGGTCGGGCCAGCGGGCATTGGCGTAACGGTTCAGCTCTGCGTTGCTGCCCAGGGCCTGGATCCGGTCAGTATCCAGACCGGGAACGGCGCTGAGTGTCATGGACAGAGCAGGGCCCTGCTTCGCCGTTGCTGCAGTGGAAGCGCCGGTCAAAGGCATCAGCATATAGGTTTGCCTTGCCGGCTGGGAGCTGTTCATTACCCCACTGCAAGCTGTGACAAAAGGGATGGCCAGGGCCAGCACAGGTAGTATGGTTTTCGTTTTCATCTCAGGGGTCTATCTCCACTGAATTATCAGCCTGACGGTAAATAATCTGGGACGGATCGTCCTGTAGCTCCATGACCAGTTTTTCCAGGTCCCTCAGAGCGGCGCGTGTTTCATTCATCAGCGCCGGAGTTTCGCCCAGCCCTTCCTCCATGAAACGGCTCATATCGCGTTCGTGTTTCAGCAGCAACTGGTCGACCCGGGTTGTGAGGCTTGCCAGGTTAATGCTGCTCTGGCCGATGTTATCCACCGTTGTATTGATGCCTGGCCGCAGGTCATTAAGCATATCCTGCAGTTGCAGGACGGTTGTTCTTATTTCGGTTACCGTAAGGTTGAGATTGCCGGGAATCTCGGCGATGGTTTCCCGCTCTTCGGCCAGGGAATGGGTCAGATTCTCGATATTTTCCAGCGTGCCGGCTATGGCGTTCTGGTTTTCTTCACCCAATATTTTCCCTGCCTGGGTCAACAGGCTGTCAAGCTTGCCCATGATCTCCGGTGCGCTGGCCATCAGGGCGGAAAAGCCCGTTATCCGGACCGGGATAACCGGATATTTTTCACCTTCCATTCGTTTGAGGGCAGCATGGTCGCCTGGGTCGGTGGACAGGTTCACTACCGCCACACCGGTAATTCCCTGCAGCGCCAGGCTGGCGTAGGTACCGTGGTCTACCGGGGTGGACTCAAGTATCTCGATATCCACGCGGATTCGGATACCGTTTTTCTGTTCCAGCTTCATTTCGACGACACTGCCGATGTTCATACCCATGTATTTCACCGGCCCGCCCACTGTCAGTCCGCTGATATCCTTGTCGAACAACAGCGTGTAGCGCGACATTTCCTCTGTGCCGGTCCGCCCGGTCAGCCAGACCACGAAAAAAACGAACGCAGCGATCGCAATACTGACGAACAAACCTACTGCGAAATTCCTGTCACCTTTGAACATGGGCTAGATTTCCACCTTGGCATTGGCCGCTTTTCGCGCTCTCACAGCGCGGGGATCGCCGAAATATTCCTGAATCCAGGGGTCCGGGTGTTTTACGAGTTCGTCCAGAGTATCGACGATGATGCCCTTGTTGACCAGCACTGCCACGCGGTCGCATACGCTGAACAGGGTGTCCACGTCGTGGGTGATCATCACGATGGTCAGGTCGAGGTTGGCATGCAGATACTTCAGCAGCCGGTCGAATTCCGTTGCCGAAATCGGATCCAGGCCGGCAGTCGGTTCATCCAGGAACAGTACCTTTGGTTCCAGTGCCAGCGCCCGGGCGAGCGAGGCGCGTTTACGCATGCCGCCGGATAATTCGTTGGGGTACTTGGCGGCGGCTGTCAGGTCCAGGCCCACCATGAAGATTTTCAGCACGGCGAGTTCCCTGCGCGTTTCAACCGGAAGGTCGGAGTGCAGGGCGATCGGCAGTTCGACGTTTTCCTGAACCGTCAGGCCGGACAGCAGAGCGCCGCCCTGGAACAATACCCCCCAGCGCTTGTGCGGACCGGGTTCGAGATGCCGTATGGTCTGGCCCAGGACTTCGATGCTGCCTTCGTTCGGCCCGTGCAGACCAAGGATGCTGCGCAGCAATACCGATTTTCCGGTTCCGGAACCGCCAACAACGCCCAGGATTTCATCGCGCCGGACATCCAGCTCCAGTTGGTCATGCACCGTCTGCGTACCGAAGCGGTTGACCAGGCCGCGGATGCGGATGATGTGCTCGTATTCGGAAGGCATCAGAATCCAATCCTCGAGTACAACACCGTGAAAATTGAATCAGCCACGATGATCAGGAAAATCGACTGCACCACGGCAACGGTAGTCAGACGGCCCAGTTCTTCGGCCGACCCGCTGACCTGCATGCCGCGCAGCGTGCCGGTTACTGCGATCAGGAAGGCGAAAACGGGCGCCTTGCTCAGCCCGACCATGACGTCGCTGACCTGTACGGCCCCGGCCAGCCGTTCGGTAAAGGCGAACCAGTTGATGTCGAGAACGACGGCGCCGATGAACGCGCCGCCCAGTAAGCCGGCAATGTTGGCAAAGACAGTCAGCAGGGGCAAGGCGATCATCAGGCCGATCACCCTGGGAATGATCAGCACCTCGTTGGGGTTCAGCCCCAGTACACGAAGGGCGTCGATTTCCTCGGTCAGTTTCATCGTGCCAAGCGCGGCGGCAAACGCCGAGCCGGATCGTCCGGCGACCATGATGGCCGCCAGCAGCACACCAAGCTCGCGGAAGATAGAGTTGGCGACCAGGTCCACCATGAAGATATTGGCGCCAAATTGTTCCAGTTGCCTGGCGCTCTGGAAGGCCAGGACAACACCCATCAGGAAACAAACGACCATGACGATCGGGATGGCCTGTGTACCCGTTGCAAAAACCTGCCGGATAATTTCGCCGATCACCAGCCTTGAAGGGCGCTTGATTCCGTCGAGCACGGATCTTGCAATATAACCGACCGAATCTACTGCATCGATCGTATTCGAACCAACTTTCCGGACTCCGTCCTGCACCCAGTGATTGGGTTTTGGATCAAAATACCCCGGAACGTACTCCTTCTGCGCCGCAATATCGATAATGTGCTGGAGGAATTTGAAGTGTGAAGCCTTGAAGCCTTTGAACTCGGTTTTGATCTCGATGTCTTCAAAATCGAGGGACTTTTCAAAAAGTACCCAGGCGCCGGCCAGGTCGAAATCATCGATCCCGCCACAGGCGAAGTGAACTTCGGTTCCAGGCTCGGGCACGATTTCATCAAGCGCTTCCTGCAGGACCGCGACATTGGTGAATACCCAATTGCCCCTGAGGCTGATTTCCAACAGCCCGTTTCGCTTGTGCAAGGTAACAAAATTATCCACTGCGGCTAAGTCTAGCAAAATTGGAATGCAATGCTGACAAATGAATTTACGGACCGTATATTATTTATTCCAAAGCGGTTAAACCGCTGTTATTAATAGGAGAGCACCATGGATCCAAACTTGAGTACAGGACTCCTGGTGGCTTTTTCACTGGCGGGCGTTATCGCGTTGATGGTGCTGATGGCCCGCTGGGCGCGCCGGCGCAGCAAGGGGGCCGTAATGGCCGGGGCCCTGTTGTCCCTGTTTGCGCCGGATCCTGCCCTCGAGAGAAATATCCGGATGGCTGAAGAAGCCAAACAGACGGTAGCCGAAGAAGACGAAGAGGGCGAAGGCAAAGATTGACCGGCCGGGATGGTCAGTCCAGATCGATTTCCACCCGTACAGCCGATTGTTCGACCGTAAATTTCACTTCTTCAAAATCCGGCCGCCCGAACCAGGGATGGACATTGTTCGAATAGCCGTATTTTTCCCCGGTCAAACCCAGGAACCCGGAATCGAGTTTGCCATTGTTGTTGGCATCGTGCACAACGACCACCGCGTAAGTCCCTTCAGGCACGGCTGAAAAAACGATTTCAAGGTCGCCGTTTTCATCGATGGTTCCGGATTCCTGCAGCATCGCTTCCTTCAGGAACGATTCCTCGGAATCGAACAGGCTGACCTCGACCGTTCCCGTGTTTGCGGGGAAACCTGTCACATGGACCGTTATGATCGGCAGGTCTGCATGAACTACGGCAGGTCCCAGCAGTGCCAGGAAAATCGCCGCATGGGAAAATGTTCTGAACGTCATTTCTGATTCCTCGCTTTACTTGTGGTTTCGTTTCAAGGTCGCGGGCAGCAGTGTTTCGATGCGTTCCCTGACATCCTGGCGATCAATGAGATCAGTCACGAAATCCAGCCTTTCGGTGTCCAGTACCAGCACTTCGCCCAGCGAGTAGTCTGTAATCCACTGTTCGTATAGCCGCTCAAGGCGTTTCAGGTAGGACAGCGGAATGTCCTGCTCCATCCGGCGACCACGCAGGCGTATACGTTTTCTCAGTGTTCGCATCGGGCAGTGCAGGTAGATCATCAGGTCGGGCGGCTGAATCGCCCGCAGGATATTCTGATAGAACGCCCAGTAGGTCTGCCAGTCCCGCTTATCGATTTTGCGCATCTGGTGCAGGGCTGTGGCGAAAATCTCTGCATCTTCAAAAATGGTACGGTCCTGGATGACCACCCCCGGCATGCGGTCCGCTTCCTGGTGTATGCGGAACTTGTTGCTCAGAAAAAACAACTGCGACTGGAACGCCCAGCGCCTCATGTCCTGGTAAAAATCGGGCAGGTAGGGATTTTCCTCGTTCGGCTCGTAGAACGGCGAAATATCGTAGGTGCGGGTCAGAAAATCGAGCAGAGTCGACTTTCCCGCGCCAATGTTGCCGGCAATGGCGATGAATTTCCGCTCGCTCATGGTTCCGCTAGACTGTCCGGAGGATTAAAAAATTCATTATACTTTCCCGATGAAAACGTCATGGCAAAAATTTCTCCTTACGTTCCTGTTGCTGGGGCCACTCATCTGCAGTCAACCTGTTGTGAACGCCCACGAAGGGGATAATCATGAGGCTGAGGAGCAACAGTCCACTGGAAGGGTGCTGGGCAACATCAGCTTCCCGACCACGACCCGGTCCGCAGAAGCGCAACAGGCATTTATTGACGGGATGCTTCTGTTGCACCTGTTCGAGTACCCGTTTGCACGGGATGAATTCCTAAAGGCGCAGGCGCTGGATCCGGATTTCGCCATGGCCTACTGGGGTGAGGCCATGACGTTCAATCACCCGATCTGGGATCAGCAGGACTTGCCGGCGGGCCGGGCGGCGCTGATGAAACTGGGTACGACGCCCGAGGAAAGAATCACCAGGACGCCGGCAGCCCGTGAGCAGGGATTCCTGGCGGCGGTGGAGCTGTTGTACGGAGCAGGCACCAAGGCACAACGCGACCTGGCCTACATGCGGGCCATGGAACAACTGGCCGCACGTTACCCGGACGATCACGAAGTCCAGCTGTTTTACACGCTTTCGTTGTTCGGCGTGGAGGCGGGTGTCCGGGATACGGCAACTTACATGCTGTGCACAGCGCTGGCCCAGGATGTGTTCAGCGAGAACCCGGACCACCCGGGAGCGGCCCATTACCTGATTCATGGCGTGGACGACCCGGTGCATGCCGTGCTCGGGCTCAAAGCCGCCCGCGCGCTCGCTGTGATGGCGCCGGATGCGGGTCATGCGCAGCACATGACGTCCCATATTTTCGTGGCCGTGGGCATGTGGGACGACGTGGTCATTGCCAACGAAAAAGCGGTCCGCGTGCAGAATTCCATGCGCGAGGAAAAAGGGATGCCGGCGCGCCACTGGGGCCACTACAACACGTGGTTGTTGTACGGCTATCTGCAGCTCGGCCGCTATGAGCAAGCCCTGGATTTACTCCGCGCCGCCTATGCGGAAGCGCAAACGGACGGCAAGTCTCCTGCTGACCGGATGAACCTCGATCCGGACAATTCGCTGGTTGGTTCTGTCGTTTCGATGTGGGCCCGTTACCTGATTGAAACGCGCCAGTGGGACAGCGAAGTAGCGGCCTGGTCTTTCCACAGCGGTGACGCTTTTGACCCTAACCTGAACATCAGTTTTATTCGCGCGATGCAGGCGGCGCACGCCGGGCTTTCCGCCCAGGCAGAACAGTACATCGGCCAGTTCAGGAAGCTCCGGTTTGAACTGGAAGAAATTCTGTCGAGGCAGGAGGAGCAGGCGCCAACCGACCTGTTGTACCTGCAGCGCCTGGCTGTGATGGAACTTGAACTCCAGGCGGCACGAGAGTATGCCAAGGGTGAAGTGGGGCAGGCAGTGCGCCTCGCCGGTGAGGCAAGCCTGCTGGAAGGAGATATGCCGTATTCTTTCGGCCCGCCTTTCGTGGATCTGCCTCCGGCTGAATACCTGGGTGACCTGTGGATGCAGTCCCGCAAATATGCCGACGCCGTCGTAGCGTATGAACTGCAACTGGAACGTACTCACCAGAGGACCCGTTCATTGCTGGGATTGAGCCGTGCTTTTACCAGTCTCGAAAAGGAAGCGGAAGCCGCTTACACCCGGGCAAAACTGGACCGGATATGGTCGGGAGCGGATGAAGCGGTGAAATCACAGAAGTGATGCGGTTTCTTTACCAACGACCGGTGGTTCAATAACGACCGGTCCGTTCAGTGCTTCCAGGACCTTACGGTCTTTTTCATAAATATCTTTATAAAACAGAATATTGCCATCTGAATCTAAGCCGGTTGTGAGATAAAGGATGATGATGGGAACCGGCCTGTCCAGGTAGATTCTCTGGGTTTTCCCGGACTCGACAATCGACTGCAACCGCGGACCCTGGTAGTGCTCGTCCGTCAGCAATAATTCGGCCAGTTTCAGAGGGTCCTCGATGCGTATGCAGCCGGATGAAAAAGCCCTTTCGGGACGGTTGAATAACTCCCGGTGTGGTGTGTCGTGCAGAAAAACAGAATGCCGGTTGGGAAAAATGAATTTCACCATGCCCAGCGAATTATCCGGCCCCGGATCCTGCCTGAACGTGTACGGGGCGCCTTTGCTGTATTGGGCCCAGTCGACCGTCAATGGATCAACGAAGGCACCGTTGCTGTCGATGACGCGAATATTTTTGGCCGCCAGGTAGCCCGGGTCTTTCTTGACGGCAGGAAGGGTGTCGTTACGCAGGATGGTGGGCGGGATCGTCCAGGTCGGATTGAACTCCATGTACTGAATGTCGCCGCGGAATATCGGTGTGCGGCGATAATCCTTCCCGACCATTGCCCGGGTAGACCATTCCAGTTCGCCATTGCGGATCATGAATGCCTGGAAACTCGCTATGTTCACCGCAACGAACGTCTGGACGGCTTCCTGGTTGACCCAACGGATCCTTTCCAGTGAGACACGCAACTGGCTGATTCTGTCTTCCACCAGAACATCCATCGCCGCGATGGTTTGTTTGCCGGCGATGCCGTCGTCCTCGAGCGCATGGCGGGCCTGGAATTTTATAACGGCTCGCTCGAGTTGCTCGTTAAATGTTGTCGAACTGAGGTCGGCGTCTTCAGGAAGTTCACCGGTTACCGCCAGTCTTTTCCGGACCAGGGCGACCCTGGGGTCCTTGTCGCCCAATCGCAAGGCCGGGCCCTCCGGAACAGCAGGCCAGCCACCTTCTGCAGCCAATTGCCGGTAACGATGCAGCCACTGCTGAATGCCCTTGTAGTAGGGGCCGGAGGGCGCCACGATATCTATGAATTCCCGTAGCGATATTGCTTCCAGTAGCTCATGCAGGGTTTGACTCAGAGGCTGGTTCTGGAAGGCCTGCCTTTTGTAGTTGATGTCGGGGTCGATCGTGCTGGGTGTTATCTTGCCCAGGCGGCGATGGTAGGCGTAAAGGAGCAGGCTTTCGGTCAGCAGGATGTCAGAGCCGGCTTCAATCATGGCTGACGGATTGTTTTCACGTTCTGAAAGGATCAGACGCAATTCGTCCATGTTGTAGTCAGCGGACAGCAGGCCGTGGTCAGGCGCTTCATCAATCAGCGATATCAGGGACCGGATATTGTCGTCATTGGTCCAGTAGGGCTGGAATTCACTATCCTGGTAGACCCGCAGAATGATTTCATGGCCGAGGATATCAACTCCGGCTATGGTTGGATCCTCCGTTTCCAGGAGTTGTCTGATGTCGTTAGCTATCGCTGGCCGGCCGGCCGGCGAGGTGTCCTGCGCGGATGATGCTGAAATGCTGCAGGCAAGACAGATCAGCAACACCCTGATGAGCGGGTTCATCTTCATCGTCTTCCTGTTTGTTTTTTAGGTTTTCCGCTTACCAGCGGCGGACACGGCCCGTATCAACGTGCACGAAGTCGGATTTTTTGTAGTAGCCGACGCCGCCCAGTTTGAGTTCCAGCGCTATATCCCGAAGTTGTGCCGAATCCATTCCGCGCAGACGGACATCGATGGCCTTGCCAAGCACATGCTGACTCTTTTTGGCTACGCCCGAGCTGTTCTTGCGCAGAAATTCATTGGTTTCCGGAGAACGGTAAGCAGAAATCACTTCAAATGCATCACTATTCCCTGCGGAACGCTGAATCTCCCACAGGATATCCATTACCCCGGGATCTATTTCGTGCTGGTGCCCATTGCGCCAGTCAGACAGGAAAATTCGCAGGTTTTCCAAAGATTCCGGCACGTAGTCGCCATTGCGGTAATAGGTGACTTCCAGGGTTTTGCTGGTGTGCGTATGGTAGAACTTTAGCGTCCTGGACTCGCCGGTGCTGCCGATGGCTATCGGCGTGAGTGCCAGAAACAGAAAGCTGATTATGAAGGCGGCGGTTCTCTGCATAGTCGATTAGCGGGATTAGGAAAACCGATTATCGCATAATGCGGCCATTGAAAGAAATTCCAGAGGTTCACGACGCCGGGTCAGCGGCTGGTGGCTCGTTCCCCGGGTGCTCTGGCCGGAGAGCCTATTTCCTGCCCTTCAGAATTTCCGCCAGGTTTGCAAACGGGTTGTGCGTGGCAGTGTTTCTTTGCCTGTCATTCGCAGTGCCTGCCGCGAAATCTGAATCAAGGTGGTCTGAATGTTCACGGTCGTGGCAGAAGAGGCATAACAATTCCCAGTTGCTGCCATCGGGCGGATTATTGTCGTGGTTATGGTCCCGGTGGTGCACCGTAAGTTCACGCAGGTTTTCCCGGTTGAACTCGCGTGTACAGCGGCCACAGACCCACGGGTACATTTTCAGCGCTTTTTCGCGGTAGGATTGCTCTCGCGCCGCACGATCACGCTGAGCCTGCGCAACGATCCGGTCCAGTTTTTCAGTGGATTTATCTGATGGCATCGCGTCAGGTCTCAGTTCGCTTTCGCCTCGTCAATCATTTGCATGGTTTTTCCCTCGACTTCTTTGGCGACAACGGCCAAAACGGCATTGTCAGAGAGGGACGCGAGCATTTGCGCCGGTTCGATCATTCCAATGTACGTCGCACCCTTCTCGGTATAAACCGAAATACGGCATGGAAGCGCCATGTTCAGACGCATATCGGCGGACAATACTTTTGCGGCTTGTCCCGGGTTGCATACTTCAAAGACCCTGCACTGTTCATCAAACTCGATGCCTTTGCTCCGCAGCGTGGTCCCCAGGTCGTGGATATGCAGCACACCGAAACCGTTGCGCACAACTGCTGATTCCAGGTCGGCAGACGCCTGGTCGAAAGATTTGCCGGTTTCAACTACGTAATACATTTATCACCTCGATTTCCAATTTTAGAGCGAGTGTCGATCCGCGCAGCGCAAACTGACCGACAGCGAATAAATTTGAAATGTTATTGTTACGATTCGGGTCTGATACTGCAACCGAAGAGTCGTGGAGCGATGAAGCCAATGAAGCGAATTACTTCCTGCGAAATTACCAGTGAAACCAACTATCGGAACCGGCGACAGTTTATCCGGGATGCGGGTCTTGCGATTGGCGGCGGGGCGCTGGCCTCTGCCCTGCCTTTGAGCGCGGTGGCCGAAGGACGCGACCTGGTTACTGTGCCGGGCCCATACAGTTCCAGCGAAAAGCCCAACAGCTGGAACGATATCACCACCTACAACAACTTCTACGAGTTTGGTACCGGCAAGGAAGACCCTTACCAGAACGCCGGTAATTTTGTTACCACACCATGGAGTGTGAAGATATCCGGCGAATGCGACAAGCCGGGCGAGTATGCTTTTGAAGACATCATCGCTCCGCATACGCTGGAGGACCGGATCTACCGTCATCGCTGCGTCGAGGCCTGGTCCATGGTGGTGCCCTGGGTCGGCTTCCCGCTGGGGGACCTGCTCAAGCGTTTCGAGCCCAATTCAGACGCAAAATTCGTGCGCTTCAAAACGCTTTACGATCCGGAGCAGATGCCGGGCCAGAGAAGGGCGGTTCTGCGCTGGCCCTACGTCGAGGGCCTGACCATCGCCGAGGCGATGAACCCGCTGACGCTGATGGTCGTCGGCGTCTACGGCAAGGAACTCCCCAACCAGAACGGGGCGCCGTTGCGGCTGGTCGTGCCCTGGAAATACGGTTTCAAGGGCATCAAGTCAATTGTCGAAATCGAATTCACCAGGCGCCAGCCTGCGACGTCCTGGGAGCAGGCAGCGCCGCGTGAATACGGCTTTTATGCCAATGTGAACCCGGAAGTGGATCATCCCCGCTGGAGCCAGGCGCGTGAACGCCGGATTGGAAGCGGCTTGTTCGCCGAGAAGCAGCCGACCCTGATGTTCAACGGCTATGCCGATGAAGTAGCGGAACTCTACGCCGGCCTGGACC
>JAHEFT010000008.1 GCA_024640025.1 Chromatiales bacterium | reverse complement strand
AAGAAAAGAGGGAAATACGTGGGCATCTGCGGCCAGGGCCCATCCGACCACCCCGATCTCGCGCACTGGCTGATGGAACAGGGAATCGAGAGCATGTCCCTGAACCCGGATACGGTGGTTGATACCTGGCTGGCGCTGGCCGGCGCCTGAGGCATGTGGGAGCGGCGTCAGCCGCCATAGTGGGCGCCGGCCCTGCCGGCGATCAAACTCTGTGTCAGTCTGACAGTGGCACTCCGAACCCGGTGTGGAACCGTGTGCCCATTGCCAAGACACGTTCAAGACATCCCTGTGCACTAAGCGCTTGTTCCCGACAAGCGATTGTCCTGCCAATGGGCACACGGCCCCACACCTGCAACACTCTGCTAAACCGGAACTGTAGGCAATCCAAAGCTGGGGGAGCACGGTGAACGGGGTGTTTTGCTGTGCCCATTTAGCCGCCGATTGAAGGGTTCCGCCCGGGGCGATTTTCAGGGATGAAAATCGAGAGCCGATTGGGCAGGAGCCCAACCGGCGCGGTCCCGAAAAGGCGGGTTCCTGATTGAGGGGCGCCCGCAGGGCCGGCTAAGAAAGGGCGCAGGGAAATAGCCTGTTTGCCGTGCTCGGAGGTCAAACGTTGGTTTTGTTTTTGTTGTGGTTATAGTCCGGATCCAATCGCGGCTAAAGCCGCTCCTACTAGAGGATTGTTGTTGAGTCTTCGCCGGCGAGTTCGGCCAGGTGCAGCCGGTAATAGCGCAGTTCCTCGATCGACTCGCGGATGTCCGAGAGCGCCTCGTGGCGGTTCTGCTTGTTCAGTCCTTCCAGCAGTTGCGGCGCCCAGCGTGCAGCCAGTTCTTTCAGGGTGCTGACATCGAGGTTGCGGTAATGAAACCAGCGTTCCAGTTCGGGCATCAAGCGGTACATGAACCGCCGGTCCTGGCAGATGCTGTTGCCGCACAGTGGAGAAGAGCCCGGAGTCGTCCATTGCCCGAGAAATTGCAACGTTCCCGATTCCGCATCACGCAGGTCCGTGCTGCTTTTCAGAACCCGGTCCCACAGGCCGGAAGCGCCGTGGTGTTCCCTGTTCCAGTCATCCATGGCGTTCAGGGCAGCCTCGGTGTGGCGGATTGCATAAACCGGGCCCACGGCCACCTCGTTGAGATTTGCGTCGGTGACAATGGTGGCTATTTCCAGGATGGAGTCACTGTCGGGGTTGAGGCCGGTCATTTCCAGGTCAATCCAGATCAGCCGTTGCTGTTTTTCGTCGCTGGTGTTCATGTGAAAGAGTTTGCTTGATGACGGGCGCGGGTACAATAGCAGCCATGACACAAGCAGCCCTGGTCCTGGTTTCCTACGGAAGCCGCGGCATTATCGAATTTCCGGATGGGACACAAACCGATTGCAACTACCGGCGCTCGGTTGGCCGCCCGATCTGCGGCGACCGCGTGACCGTTGAGTCAACCGGCGAGGAAACAGCGATGGTCACCGGGATACTCCCGCGCGACAATGAATTTGCACGGGCCGACGCCAGGCAGCGGAAACAGGTCATTGCGGCGAACCTTGACCAGGTATTCATCGTGATTGCCTCCGAGCCCGAACCGAGCAAGGATTTGCTGGAACGATACCTGGTTGCGGTTCACAGCCTGGAGATCAAACCGGTTGTCGTGGTCAATAAATTCGAATTGATGGCGCATGGTGGTGTTCCGGAGGGCGCATTGAGCCGGCTTGATGCATACCGGAAACTTGGCTACGACGTGGTAACGGCTTCATGCAAGGGTGAGCCCGGAATCGAATCGCTTCGGCCATTGCTGCGGGGAAACATCAGCATCCTGGTGGGGCAGTCCGGCGTCGGCAAATCGTCCCTGGCCAACGCCCTGATCCCCGACCTCGATCTTCAGACCGGCGCCCTGTCCAGGGTTACCGGAAAAGGCGTGCATACGACAACGACAACCATCATGTACAGCCTGCCGTCCGGCGGCAAGCTGGTCGATTCCCCAGGCGTGTGGGAATACGGGCTGTGGGACCTGGATCCTGGCGAGTTGGAGAGAGGATTCCGGGAATTCGCCCCCTATCCCCGGCATTGCAAATTCAGAAACTGCCGCCATGCCGGCGAACCCGACTGCGCCGTTACCACCGCGGTTGCCAATGGCGAAATCCTTGAATGGCGTTACGAGTCTTATCGCAGACTGCTTACCCAGGCTGGCTGACATGGTATATTTAGAGGCCCTAAATGCAGATGTGGAGACAGTGACATGACACGGAATGGTCTGGCGCTGATTTTGGCAGTTTTCGCGGGATTCCTGATTCCCGCATTTTTGTCCGCTGACGTGCTGCTTATCGAAGAGGTCAGGCAGGCGGACAGCATGGACGTTCCCGTCAATGGCATGACGACTGCTGACGTGCGCGCCCGTTACGGTGAACCTGTAAAAAAATATGCAGCCGTTGGCGATCCCCCGATTACCAACTGGGAATACGACCAGTGGAATGTGTATTTCGAGTACGACATCGTTCTGTTCACTGTTCTGCATAAAGATGCCGTGAAAGCCAAAAAAACGGAATGATTCGGGCATGCCTGGGTAATCCGGCGATTCCACCGGATTGAAGACGGGCGGAATCCGCCTGTTTAGGGTATCCTTTCGCCCTTTCCAGAACAGGCACTTTTGATGTCGCAGGAACACGGAGAAATTCTCCAGGATCAGCCCACTCGACGCATCACGCGGGATGGCGTTGAATATACCTTGCTCGGGACGGCGCATGTCTCGCGGGCCAGCGCGGAAGCGGTCAAGCAAATGGCTTCCTCCGGCGAGTTCGACACCGTTGCCGTCGAGTTGTGCCAGGCGCGTTATGACGCGCTGACGGCAGAACGCAAGTGGACCGACCTGGACCTCTACCGGATCATCCGTGAAGGCAAGGCGGGCCTGGTCATGGCAAACCTGGCGCTGAGCGCCTACCAGCGGCGCATCGCGGAGCAGTTCGGCATCGAACCCGGCGCAGAAATGCGCGCAGCCACCATCGCTGCGAAAGAACACGATTTAACGCTGCAGCTGGTCGACCGCGACCTGGCGACTACCCTGCGCCGCAGCTACGCCAGCGTGCCCTGGTACAAGCGGATCTACCTGATGAGCGGTCTCGCCCTGGGCATGGTCAGCTCCGATGAAATCGACGAAGAAGCCATCGAGAAGCTGAAGGAAGGCGACATCCTGGAGTCCACCTTCACCGAGTTTGCCGAGCACTCTCCCGAGCTGTACGAAGCGCTGATCGCGGAACGCGATCGTTACATGGCGGCGCGGTTGCGGGAAGAAAACGTCGATGCCGGCCCCCGTAAAGTCCTGGTGGTGATCGGCGCCGGCCACATGGAAGGCCTGGCGAAGCACCTCGAGTCCGGCAACGAAGACCCACATACCGAGCGACAGAAGCTGGAGTCACTTCCCCCAAAGTCCCGATGGCCGCGCGTGTTGCCCTGGGCGATCATGATCCTGGTCATTGCCGGGTTTATTATCGGTTTTTCCCGTAGCCCCGAACTGGGCTGGCAACTGGTCTTCTTCTGGGTGGCCATCAACGGCGGCCTGGCGGCGCTGGGCGCCCTGATCGCACGCGGTCATCCGCTGACGATTCTCAGTGCGGTCATCGCTGCGCCGCTGACTTCACTGAACCCGACGATTGCGGCGGGAATGGTCACCGGGCTGGTTGAATCCTGGCTGCGCAAGCCCCGCATCTCCGACCTTGAAAACCTGCGTTTCGACATCACCACGGTGAAGGGCTGGTTCCGCAATCCGGCGACCCGTATTCTGCTGGTATTCTTCCTGTCGAACCTGGGCTCCGCGATCGGCACCTGGGTGGCGGGATTCAAGATCTTCGGCGCCCTGTCCTGATATGAAAATTGGCCCCTACACCATCGAGAACCCCCTGGCGCTCGCCCCGATGGTTGGCGTCACCGACAAGTTTTTTCGGCGGCTTTGCCGCGAACTGGGTGCGGGCTATGTCGTATCGGAGATGCTGGCGTCCAACCCGGTCCTGCGTGATACCTTCGCATCAAAGCTGCGCGGTGATTTCGAAGGGGAAGAAAGCCCGGTCGTTATCCAGATCGCGGGCAGTGATCCAGACTGGATGGCTGATGCGGCCCGTTACAATGTCGCGCGCGGCGCGCAAATCATCGACATCAACATGGGCTGCCCGGCGAAGAAGGTCTGCAACAAGCTGGCCGGTTCTGCGTTGCTGTCCGATCCCGGGCAGGTTCAGTTGATATTGAATGCGGTCGTAAAGGCTGTAAATGTCCCGGTAACCCTGAAAATCCGGACCGGTCCGAATCCGACGGTCCGAAACGGTCCCGAGATCGCCAGGATGGCGGAGGATTCCGGTGTCGCCGCCCTTGCCGTGCACGGCAGGACACGTTCCGACCGCTTCCAGGGTGAAGCCGAATACGACACGATTCGCGCCGTGTGCGAGGCGGTCACTATCCCCGTTTTTGCCAACGGTGACATCGAGACCCCGCAAAAGGCCGCCCAGGTACTTGCCTACACCGGCGCCAGCGGTCTGATGATCGGCCGGGCGGCCCAGGGCAATCCCTGGATTTTCCGCGAGGTTGGGTACTTTCTCGCCACGGGCGTTGAACTGCCGCCACCGACACCGTTGGAAGTGCGGGATGTGATGTTCAGGCACCTGGCCCAACTGCACCGCTCGTACGGTGAATTCCACGGCGTACGGGTCGCCCGCAAACACATTGGCTGGTACCTTAAAGCGCGGGCTGATTCTGCTGAAACACGGAGTCGCTTGATGCGCACGGATTCGGCAGCCGAACAATTCGCCATACTGAACTCATATTTTTTCCAGGAACCCCGGCATACACGAAAACCGCCTGTATCGACGGCCATCATCCCAAGGCGTCTTGCTTTGCCGGCTGGATAAACGGCATGAGCGAAAGCCCATTCAAGGCAGTTTTCAGCGACCCGGTTGAGTCCTGGAGCGGGCTGCATGGCAGTTCCCTGGCGATTGCGATTCGTGCCGCGGCGAGTGCCTTTGAAGGTGTGACATTCATCGCGACCCGCTCCAGTCACCAGGCACAGGTACTCGCGCGAGATCTCGAACTGCTGGCCGCCAATGCGTTGCCAGTCAGGCTGTTTCCAGATCATGAAACTTTGCCCTACGATCCGTTCTCTCCGCATCCGGACATCATTTCCGAGCGGCTCAGGACGCTCTCGTCGCTCGCGTCCCTGAAGCAGGGCATCGTGCTGGCGCCAGTGACTTCGCTGATTCAGCGGCTGCCGCCGGCGGAATACATACTGCAGCGGAGTTTTGACCTGTCTGCCGGACAGTCTCTCGTGATCACGGAATTTCGCAAAAGGCTGGGTCATTCCGGCTACGAAGCTTCCGAGCAGGTTTACCAGGCGGGCCAATACGCCATCCGCGGCTCGGTGGTTGATATTTTTCCGGCCGGCAGCGCCACCCCGTATCGCCTGGACCTGTTTGACGAGGAAATTGACACGATCCGCGAGTTTGATCCGGACTCCCAGCGCTCGACGGGGAAAATAGACCGCATCAACCTGTTGCCGGCACGCGAATATCCCTGTGACGATGCAGGCCTGGAGGCTTTTCGGCGCGCCTTCCGCATGCGCTTCGATGTCGATACCCGGAATGTCACGCTGTACCAGGACCTGAGAACAGGTGTTCATCCGCAGGGTCTGGAGCAATACCTCCCGCTGTTTTACGAAGAGACTTCCTTCCTGTTCGATTACCTCGACCAAAGGCCGCGACTGCTGTTACAGCCGGGTTGTATCGATGCGGCCAATGACCACATGCAGCGGACCACGGAGCGCTGGGAGCAACGCAGGCATGACATCGAACGGCCTGTTCTGGACCCCTGGGAGCTCAATTTCACGCCGCAGCAACTCGAGGCACGGCTGCAGGATTGCGATACCACGCACCTGCCCGACCCCGAATTGGCGCCGCGAGGAGCCCCGGCCTTTTCCAGCGCGCCGGCCCCCGATGTTCATATTCACGAGCGCGGCAAGGAGGCAGCAGCAGATCTTCTCGCTTTCCTCCATGCGTTCAAGGGACGTGTGCTGTTCGCTGCCGACACACCAGGGCGGCGCGAGCTACTCAGAACCACGCTGAGCGCTTTTGATATACGACCGGAACCATTCGATGACTTTGCCGGTTTTTATCGACATGACGCCCGGTTAGGGCTGGCCGTACTCCCGGTTGACGAGGGCTTCCTGGTTCCCGGCGAGCTGGCGCTGATCACCGAATCCCAGCTGTTCGGCGGGCGCACCCGTCCGAAGGCTCAGCGCACGGTATCCGAGCGTGATCCTGAATCGATCATCCGCAACCTGACCGACCTTTCCGCCGGCGCCCCGGTGGTGCATGAAGACCACGGTGTCGGACGCTACCTGCGACTGGAGGTGCTGGAAATCGACCAGCGCCAGGCGGAATTCCTGATGCTGGAATATGCGGGCGGCGACAAGCTGTATGTCCCGGTATCTTCCCTGCACCTGGTCAGCCGCTATACGGGCAGCGATCCTGAAACGGCGCCGCTGCATCGCCTCGGCAGCCAGCAGTGGGAAAAAGCGCGGCGCAAGGCGGCGAAACAGGTCCGGGACATCGCCGCCGAACTGCTTGATCTTTATTCACGCCGCCTTGCCCGGCAGGGCTTTTCATTCCCCCTGGACCAACGGCTCTATGCGGAATTTGCGGCGGGTTTTCCTTTCGAGGAGACACCGGATCAGCAAAACGCCATCGATGCGGTGATCGGAGACCTCGAGTCCACTCAGCCCATGGACCGGGTAGTCTGCGGAGACGTGGGTTTCGGCAAAACCGAGGTCGCTCTCAGGGCGGCTTTCGTGGCCGTCCAGGCCGGCCGGCAAGTCGCTGTCCTGGTGCCGACCACCCTACTGGCGCAACAGCATTTTTCAACCTTCAGCGACCGCCTAGCAGACTGGCCGGTCAAGGTCGAGTTACTGTCCCGTTTCCGGACCGGCAGCCAGTCGAAAGAGGTCCTGGAAAAATTGGCAAGCGGCGCCGTTGATATCGTGATCGGCACCCACCGACTGATCCAGAAGGACATCCGCTTCAAGCAACTGGGGCTGGTCATCATCGACGAGGAACAGCGCTTCGGGGTGCAGCAAAAAGAACGTCTGAAGCAGCTGCGGGCGGAAGTCGACCTGCTGACACTGACCGCCACGCCGATTCCCCGTACGCTCAACATGGCCATGTCCGGCATTCGTGACCTTTCGATCATTGCCACGCCTCCGGCCCGCCGAATGGCCGTGAAAACCCTGATTTCGGAATGGGACCGTTCCATCCTGCGCGAGGCTCTGTCACGGGAACTGCAGCGTGGCGGCCAGGTCTTTTTCCTGCACAACGAAGTGAAATCCATAGACCGGATCGCCCGGGAAGTCCAGGAACTGGCGCCCCAGGCACGGCTGGCGGTGGCTCATGGACAGATGCCGGAACGTGAGCTGGAAAAAGTCATGCTGGATTTCTACCGGCAGCGCTACAACATCCTGGTCTGTACCACCATCATCGAAAGCGGGTTAGACGTCCCCACCGCCAACACCATCGTGATCAACCGCGCTGACCGTTTCGGCCTGGCGCAGCTGCACCAGTTGCGCGGGCGCGTGGGACGGTCGCACCACCGCGCCTACGCCTACCTGGTGGTGCCGGACCGGCGCAGCATGACCGCCGACGCCCGCAAAAGACTGGAAGCCATTGCTTCGCTGGAGGAACTGGGCGCCGGGTTTACCCTTGCGACCCATGACCTGGAGATACGCGGCGCCGGAGAACTGCTGGGCGCCGAACAGAGCGGGCAAATCAACCAGGTGGGATTCAGCCTGTACAGCGATATGCTGGCGCGTGCCGTCGAGGCCCTGCGCAAGGGGGAGGAACCGGACCTGGAGCAGGCTGTCGATCGCGGTATCGAGATAGAATTGCATGTCCCCGCACTGATCCCCGACACCTACCTGGCTGATGTGCAGTCACGGCTGACCCTGTATAAACGCATCGCCAGCGCAAAAAATCCGGCGGGGCTGCGTGAATTGCAGGTTGAAATGATCGACCGGTTCGGCCTGTTTCCCGATGCCATCAAGGCCTTGTTCGAAATTGCGGAATTGCGGCTGAGCGCCAAGCGGCTTGGTATCATGAAGATAGACTTCGGTCCGCAGGGCGGACGCGTCGAGTTCGCGGAGCAAACCCGGGCTGACCCGGCAGCCCTGATCCGGCTGATCCAGGTACGCAGCCGGGATTACCGGATGGACGGACCGCAAAAGCTGCGTATTCTGATGCAGGAACCGGACGAAACCGTACGTTTCAGTGAAGTCCGGTCTTTACTGAACGAGTTTGAATCAGACAAATAAGGCTTATATTCAATGAGATATAGATATATTTTAATCTTATTTCTCTTAACGGTCACCTGCATGACCCCGGCCTGGGCGCAGGATACCCGTTACCGGGTGGAAATCCTGGTGCTGAGGCAACTGGAGCAAAACGAAGAAGCGCGGGAACGGCTTCAACTGCCGGATTATTCCGGGGCGACCGATTTCCTGACCCCTCCCGCCCTGGATGATGGGGGTACGGCTGCTGAAGGGACAGGAGGCGCAGACGCAGTTGATCCTGAAACCGCGGAAAGCGTACTGGCCGACGAGGGGATTGAAGAGGTAACCGGTGCAGAACTGACCATCGCAGAATTAGATCCCAACCGACTGGTTCACCTGGAGGAAATGAGCAGCGCCATGAAGGAAGCCTGGCGGCGCCTGCGTCTCAGCGGCCCATACCGCCCGGAACAATACCTTTCGTGGGAACAGGGCAGCGAGGAACCCTTCCCCGTCCTGCGCCTGCATGACCTTGACGTGGTCATGGTCGAAGACCCGTGGGCTGCTTACCGGGCAGAGCCCGCAAATCCGGGCGCCAAAGCACCCGATACTGCACAAGCGACGGTTTTTGCGGATGCCGCCGGCCTTGATGCCCTGGATAAAGCAGGAATGAATCTCAACGATGAACTTGAAGGGCCAATGTTGCCCGATCCGGTCTATTACTACCGGCTGGATGGAACCGTCACACTCAAACGCACCCGGTTCCTGCATTTGGAATTGGATTTGCAGATGCGGGAACCGGTCTGGAGTGCGGAAATCCCGGCAGCGCCGGCAACCGGTGAGGATACGATTCCGCCCGCCCTTCCGGCATCATTCCACGTTTTCGAACTGAAGCAGAGCCGCCAGGTCCGGACCGGGCGAATGGAATACTTTGATGGCCCGGTGCTTGGCGTCCTGGCATTCCTCACGGAAATCAAGGAAGAAAGCGGGGAGGCACCTTGATCAGTCCAGGAACCAGCCCCGGGTGGTGGAAGCGGGCGGAGAAACGGATTAGTCTAGGAAGTCAAACCTGTATTCGCAGCCAGAAACCACCTGGGAGAACCTGTCAATGAATTTTGAAAAGGTCGTATTCGGATTTTTCATCGTCCTCGCTCTCACCCTGAATTTCGGTTTCTTTATCGGCGACATCGATAACCCGGAACACCACCACGCGATGGAGCTGGGCGCTGCCCTGGCCGTCAGCCTGATCGCCACGATCATGAAATTCGGCGACCGTTCACAAATTGGCGCTGTCCTCCTGGCGACCAGCCTGGTGGCCGACCTGCAGTTAATGATTGCGTGTTTCATCTGGGCCTACGCGGCCTATGCGACCGAGGCCGGCGTCACCGGAAACGTTTTGTCCAGCATCGTATCCGTCTCCGGCGGCGCCCTGCTGGCCAACTTTGTCTCCGTGACATTGCTCGTGGCCGAGACCATTACTATCCGCCGCTAATGAACGATATCGTATGGCTGACGATGCGGCGGCTGCGAACGCCGCTAATCTTACTGATCCTGGTTTACTCTCTGTCGGTCTTCGTCATGGTCGAGATTCCCGGGGCGGACGCCTCGGGAAACCCGGTGACGGTCAGCTACCTCGACGCCATGTATTTCATTGCAATCATGGCAACGACGATCGGCTTTGGTGAGGTCCCCTACGCATTCACCGATATCCAGCGGCTCTATGCTGTCATCATTCTGTTTCCCAACGTCATCGCCTGGCTGTATTCCATCGGCACGATCATCAGCCTGTTGGTGGACCCGCAATTTCGTGCCGTCCTGGCGCGCAGCCGCTTCAGCCGGCGGGTCAAACGCATGCGCACGAATTACTACATCGTGTGCGGCTTTGGCCATACGGGCAAAACAATCGTCAAGGGCCTGCTCAAGCGCGGCATCAGCGCTGCCGTGCTGGAACGTGAGGCGGACATCGTCCACAGCATGGCTCTTGACGACAAGTTTTCGCAATTACCCGCGCTTTCAGGAGATGTGACCGACCGGCGCCTGCTCGACATCGCCGGGCTGGGGGAGGAGATCAGGCACTGCATCGGTGTTATCGCCATCACCAATGACGAAAACGCCAACCTGACCATTGCCATAACCACCAAGCTGCTACGCCCGAAATTGCCGGTGCTGGCGCGTGCAGAAACGCGACGCGTGGTAGCCAACATGGCCTCTTTCGGAACGGAAGTAACGGTGGACCCCTACACGATTTTCGCCCAGCGGTTTTTCCTGGCCCTGTCATCGCCGACCAAGTACCTGGTGCAGGACTGGCTGATCAGCGTGCCGGGATCCCGGTTGCGCACGGAACTCAATCCGCCCGACGGCCACTGGATCCTCGCAGGCGTGGGTCGTTTCGGTTCCCGCATGGCTGTGAAACTGGACGAGGCCGAAGTGCCCTATACGGTCATTGATGTGCACCCCGAGCGCGTCAACGAACGGCCGGGTTCGGTGCTGGGCCGGGGAACCGAAGCGTCTACCCTGGAAGAGGCCGGCGTGCGGGAGGCGGTCGGTATCGTTGCCGGAACCGGGGACGACGTAGACAATCTCTCGATCATCATGACGGCGCGTGAATTGAATCCCCACCTGTTCGTTGTCGCCCGGCAGGAAAACTCCCAGAACGATGATTTGTTCGATGTATCGGGCGCCGACCTGGTGGCACGGCGCAGCCTGATCGTTGCGCGTCGCATTCTGGCTGTGGCGACGACACCGTTGTTGCCGGTATTTATCGACCACCTTATCCACCAGGGCGAAGACTTCGCCAATTCGGTGAAACATCGCCTGGCGGGCGTGCTGGACGGCCGAGCACCCAGCCTCTGGACAATGCACCTGACCGGTATCTGGGCGGAAAGCCTGCGGGCGGCCAAAAGTGAGGGTGTCCAGGTTCGAATGGAGCATCTGACCCGGAACGCAAGAACACCGGAGAATGTTTCCCTGGCCTGCGTCTGCCTGTTGCTGGAACGGGGTTCCTCACGGCTTTTTCTTCCAGGCCCGGACTACCCGTTACAGGAAGGCGACACACTGCTTTTTGCCGGCAGGGGTGCGGCCCGCGACGAGATGCTGTTTGCCCTCAGGGAACCGACAGCACTGGTCAGTGTAGCTTCGGGCCGGCCGCAGCCACGCGGGGCGATCATGCGACGTTTGGCGAGAAAACGCGCCTCCTGAATCTTTTAATCCAGGCCGGTGATGAGGAATTCGTCGGCATCCGCCTGGAAAGGAAATTCTTCGCGTGATTTTTGCACGGCGGCGAGGTCCATCTCAACGACAGTGGCTGCCTCGACGTTTCCCAGGTTCGCCACGCATTGACCCGAGGGATCGTGTACCACGCTGTGGCCAGGGTATTGCAATCCGTTGCCGTCCTGCCCCACCCGGTTGACGCCGATCACCCATGACTGGTTTTCAATCGCCCGGGCCTCCAGCAGGGATGACCAGTGCCGCACACGTTTCGAAGGCCAGTTGGCCACCAGCAGCATCAGGTCGTAGTCGCCGCGGTTCCTGCACCAGGCGGGAAACCGGAGGTCATAACAGATCTGCAGATTGATCCGCCAGCCCCGGTAATTCAGGATGACCCGTTGCCTGCCTGCAGCGTAGCGGCGGTTTTCGCCGCCAAAAGCAAACAGGTGGCGCTTATCGTAGTAACCGCAAACCCCCTCCGGCGTGACAAATACGAGGCGGTTGAATCTATTCTCCTGCTCCGTAATGACTGCGCTGCCGGAAATCGCGCAATCGTATTTTTTCGCCAACCCCTTCATCCATTGCACCGTCGGTCCGCCCATGCCCTCGGCTGGAAGATCGGTATCGCCCAGGAAGCCGGTCGTGAAAGTTTCTGGTAGAACGACCAGGTCAAAACCATGCTCTTCGGCAGCAATCATGCCCTGCAGGTGTTCACGATTCCTGGCCGGATCTTTCCAGCGTAATTGCGCCTGTACCAGGAGTGTTTTCAGTGTGCTCATGTGCTTTATTCTATTGCGCTAGACAACAAACAGGTAGTGCTTGCCCTCGACCCGGTCATGGCGACGCATGAATTCACGGATCTCCGGACGGACGCCCGCCGAACCGACTGCGACCAGGGTAAAAATTTCGGGCATTTGCGCCAGCTTCGCGATCGGCCAGACCGGCAAGCCGCGCTTTTGTCCGCCAATACGCCTCGGATGGACCTCCAGGAAACCCATGATAGGCGTGCCCTGCTCCCGCAGAAGATCATGGATCAGGCGTCCGCCGGGGCCGGCACCCCAGATCAGAACCGGACCTTTATCTGCAAGCCTGTGTTGCGAAAGATAACAGGCCTTGGCTTGCTGGAACTTTTCCCGTCCATAGCGGGGATCACTGTGCGTCAGGCGCCCCGCGTGCTCCCGCCACCGAAACAGGATCCCCTCCGGCTTGCCCATCCGCATGCCCAGGGCGTCGGCTCGCAGGAACAGATCATAATCCTCCGGCCACCCGGGTTCCCGGTATCCCCCTAGTCTGAGCAGGGCTTCACGTCGAAAAAGAGCGGTTGGATTGGGAATCGGGCTTTCTATGAAAAGCTCCCGGCTGATCCGCTCCGGCGACCGGCAGGCATTCAGCCATGCCTGGTAGCGGGCGTTGCCGCCGCCCAGTTCCTGATCAGAAAAAATTTCGACGCAAGCGCCGCAGATATCGATATCCGGATGGGCCTCAAGATATTCGTACTGGCGTTGCAGACGGCCGGGCAATGCAATATCGTCGGCATCCATCCGGGCTATGTAGCGCCCCGTGGCGTGCGCCAGCCCGTGATTGAAAGCGCTGCTGACGCCATTCCCGGGGTTTTCGAGACGAATGAGTCGTGCATCCGAAGCGGAAAGATTACGGATTGCCGAGTCGTCGCTGTGGTCATCGACGATGATCAGTTCCAGCGCTGCAAGTGACTGCCCAAGTATGCTTGCAGTCGCCGCCCCTAAAAAATCTCCGCCATTGCGCACCGGCAGGATGACAGAAACAAGAGTCTCCACGTCCCGGGCGATCAGGCCTCCGGCCGCATATAAGGGAACAGCAGCACGTCGCGGATCGACGGCGAATCGGTGTAGATCATCACCAGGCGGTCGATGCCGATGCCCTCGCCTGCTGTCGGCGGCATTCCATACTCCAGCGCCCGGATGTAGTCAGCATCGAAATGCATCGCTTCGAGATCGCCGGCATCCTTATTTTCAACCTGGGCCAGGAACCGCTCGGCCTGGTCTTCCGGATCGTTCAGTTCGGAGAATCCGTTGGCGATTTCCCGGCCGCAGACGAACAGTTCAAAACGGTCCGTGACCTCCGGGTTGCTGTCGTTGCGCCGTGACAGGGGCGAAACCTCTGTCGGGTACTGGGTGATAAACGTGGGTTGCAATAACTGCTCTTCCACGGTTGCTTCGAACAATTCGGTCAACAGCTTGCCCGGCCCCCAGCTCTTTTCGGTATGGACTTTCAGATCCGAACAAGCCTTGCGCAGGAAATCGATGTCCCACAGATCGGCGTCCTGGTACTGCGGATTGTAGCGGCGCACGGCCGCCTCGACCGACAGGCGCTCGTAGGGACCGCTGAAATGAATTTCGTCACCCTGGTACATCACCGTGCTGTCGCCCGTCACCGCCCGGGTCAGGCCGGCCAGCATGGCCTCGGTCAAATCCATCAGGTCGTTGTAGTCGGCGTATGCCCAGTAGAACTCCAGCATGGTGAACTCAGGATTGTGGCGGGTAGATACCCCTTCGTTACGGAAATTGCGGTTAATCTCGTATACGCGGCCCAGCCCGCCGACGATCAGGCGCTTGAGGTACAGTTCCGGCGCCACGCGCAGGAACATCTGCAGGTCCAGCGCGTTGTGATGGGTGACGAACGGCCGGGCCGTTGCGCCGCCCGGAATGGGGTGCATCATGGGGGTTTCCACCTCGAGAAAATCACGTTCCGGCGCTTCCATGAAAGATCGGATAAACGTGATGATCCTCGAGCGGGTGCGGAACACCGAACGGGATTCTTCGTTCATGATCAGGTCAACGTAACGCTGCCGGTATCTCATCTCTGTGTCCGTCAACCCGTGGAATTTTTCGGGCAGGGGCCGCAGCGACTTGGTCAGCAATCTCAACTCGCTCACCAGGATCGAAAGCTCGCCCTTCTGCGTGCGGACAATACGACCGACGGCACCGACAATGTCGCCGACATCCCAGTGCTTGAAAGCCTGGAAGAGCCCCTCGGGCAGGTTATCCCGCTGGATCATTAACTGGATCGAGCCGCTGCGGTCCTGTAACAGGACGAAGGCTATTTTGCCCATGACCCGTTTCGCCATCATGCGTCCGGCCAGTGAAAACTCCTCTTCCACCTGGGCCAGATCTTCGGCTTCCAGCGCATCGAAACGGCTGTGCAATGCACCGCTGGTCGAGTCTTTCCTGAAGTCATTGGGGAAGGCCTGGCCGCTCTCCCTCAGGGCCGCGAGCTTGCCGCGGCGTTCTGCGATCAGGCGGTTTTCGTCGACTTCGGTGTCGGGGATTTTTGGATTGGTCATTTTGATTGATGGTTCCGCTTTGCTCTCTGGATTACCGGCACAGCCGGCTCACACAATTTAACCACATCGTTAAAGGCCCTGTTTAAGGGATGCCTCGACGAAGGGGTCGAGATCGCCATCGAGTACGCCCCCGGTGTTACCGATTTCCACGCCTGTTCGCAGATCCTTGATGCGGGACTGGTCCAGCACATAGGAGCGGATCTGGCTGCCCCAGCCGATATCCGACTTGGAGTCCTCGAGCTTCTGGTGCTCCTCGGTGCGCTTTTGCACTTCGTGTTCATACAGGCGCGCACGCAGTTGCTTCATCGCGTGATCCCTGTTCTTGTGCTGCGAACGGTCATTCTGGCACTGCACCACGATTCCGGTGGGAATATGTGTCATGCGCACGGCCGAATCAGTAGTGTTGACATGCTGACCGCCTGCGCCCGAGGCCCGGTATACGTCGATGCGGATATCCGCCGGATTGAGATCAATCTCAATGTTGTCATCGACCTCGGGCGAGACAAATACCGCGGCAAACGAGGTATGCCTGCGGTTGCCCGAATCAAACGGCGATTTACGGACCAGGCGGTGCACACCCGTTTCCGTGCGGCACCAGCCGTAGGCATAGTCGCCCTTGATATAGATGGTTGCGCTCTTGATGCCGGCCACATCGCCGGATGAAACTTCCAGCAGTTCCGTTTCCCAGCCGCGCCGTTCTGCCCAGCGCAGATACATGCGAAGGAGCATCTCGGCCCAGTCCTGGGCCTCGGTGCCGCCCGAGCCGGCCTGGATGTCAAGAAAGCACGGACTGGAATCCATTTCACCCGAAAACATACGCTGGAATTCCAGGCGTTCGACCTTGCTTTCCATATCGTCGAGATCGCCGCTGACGGCTTCGACGATTTCTGCGTCTTTTTCTTCGATCGCCAGGTCCAGCATTTCGGCGGCGTCGGCCAGCCCTTCAGTCAGTTCGTCCAGTGTATGGATGATGGTCTCGAGACCGGCACGTTCGCGACCCAGCGCCTGGGCCTTTTCCGGATCGCTCCAGATATCGGGATTTTCGAGCTCGCGGTTTACTTCTTCGAGCCTGTCGCGCCGGCTGGCGTAGTCAAAGATACCCCCTAAGCGCCTCGGTGCGGCGCGAAAGGTCTTCAATCAGGTTGGTTTGCAGATTGGTTTCCACTTGGAATAGTCCAGAAAAATCGGAGGCTGCATTCTACACAATGCCAATGCCGGTTTATACTGTGATAAATTAGTCCGCTACTGTTGTTGAGGGAAAGCCAAATGATCAAAAGACCCGTGAAGTTCGTTCTGAGCCTTATCGCCGCAATGAGTTTCATGTTGCCGGCAGTCACCCTGGCCGCCGATGCTCCTCCGCCACTGGCTGACATCTGGTATGTCACGCCCAAGGAGGGCCATGACGCGCAACTCAGAGAGGCCCTGGGTGAACACATGGCTTTCAGAGCGGAGCATGGCGACCCGCGTTCGTGGAACGTCTACACGCCGATGCTCGGTGACGAACTCGATCGTTACGCTATCCGCTTCTGCTGCTTCAACTGGGCCGACCAGGACAGCTACCGGGCGTGGCGATCAGGCGCCACCGAAATAGACGAACACTTCAAAAAGCACGTCCTGCCGCTCACCAAAAAAGCGGCGCACTATTTTGAGTCCATCGATTGGGGCAACTCGCATTGGGTCGACGCAGCGGGTTCCTACAAATTCTTCGCTGTTACCGAGTTTAATATCAAGCCAGGCAGCGGCCAGGACTTCGATGCTGCGCGCGATAAAATGAGCCAGGTCGCCCTGAACCAGGGCTGGGCTACCGACGATCATCTCTGGTTATGGGCTTCAACGATCGGCGGCAAACTCCAGGAAAGCGTGATCATCCCGCACGAGAACTTCGCCAGTCTTGATCGCGGCCAGGAGGATTTCATGACCTTTCTTTCCCGGCACATGGGACCTGAGGCGGCTGCTGAACTGGGTAAACAGTTCTCCGGAGCTTCCTGGAGTACCGATTTTCAGATCTGGGAACACCACGAAGATCTTTCCATGAGCAAGGGAGACTGAGTCCACTCTCCTGCGGCAAACAGGAGCCGCGGCCCCGGCGCCGCGGCTTTTTTTTGCATGACCCATCGAGTAAGCAATATGACCGTTACCATCAAAGCAGCAGACCTTCCTTCCCTGGTCGGCCAGGAACTGGAACCTTCATCCTGGCTGGAAATTACCCAGGAACGGGTCAACCGGTTCGCCGACGCAACCAACGACCACCAATTCATCCACATCGATATTGAACAAGCCGCAAAAACCCCGTTCGGCGGCACCATTTCGCATGGGTTCCTGACCCTTTCGCTGGTCCCCTTCCTGATGGCGGAAAAAGCCTGGGAAGTCGAGGGCGCCGAGATGGCCATCAATTATGGTTCGGACAAGGTCCGTTTCCTCGCGCCGGTGCCGGTAGGCAGCCGCATCAGGGCCCGCCAGGTTTTGCTGGAAGTCACCCAAAAAACCCGCGACCACTGGTTAACCAAGACGGCCGTGACCATTGAAATTGAGAATCAGGAAAAACCCGCGATGATTGCCGAAATTTTAATGATAATTGTAGTGAAATAGGCACGCTATGAAAGCCTTGGTATGTAAAGAATACGGGCCGCCGGAAAAGCTGCTTATCGAGACTCGACCTGATCCGGTTCCGGGCCCCGGAGAGGTACTGGTCAACATCAAGGCAGCAGGAATCAACTTTCCGGATGTCTTGCTGATTGCGGGCACCTACCAGGTAAAAGTACCCCCGCCCTTTGTGCCGGGCAATGAAGCTGCCGGCATCATCGGGGCAGTGGGGGAAAATGTTACGCGGTGCAAAGTCGGTGACCGGGTCATCATCACTCCCCCTTCCGGAGGATTTGCCGAAAAATGCGTCGTCCCGGAGAAACTCGCCCTGCCCCTTCCCGACAGCATGAATTACGAGCAGGGAGCGGGTTTTACGATCACCTATGCCACCAGTTATCACGCATTTCGCCAGAGCACCGAATTACGGCCTGGTGAGACGGTCCTGGTGCTGGGGGCTGCCGGCGGCGTTGGTATCACGGCAGTTGAAATTGCCAGGGCGCTGGGAGCCAGGGTGATTGCTGCTGCCAGCAGTGAGGAAAAACTGCAATTCGCCCGCGAAGCCGGAGCCGACGAAACCATCAACTACTCCGAAGTCTCGTTGCGCGACGCCGTCAAAGAACTGACTGGCGGCAAAGGTGTCGACGTCGTCTACGACCCGGTCGGCGGGGAACTGGCCCAGATGGCCCTGCGTTCACTGGCCTGGCATGGCCGTTACCTGGTCATCGGGTTTGCCTGTGGCGACATACCGAACTTTCCGGCCAACATCGCCCTGCTCAAGGAAGCCAGCATCATCGGCGTCTGGTGGGGAACCTGGAGCAACCACAATCCGGGCGAATCATTGCAAAACATGATGGAACTGGCCTCCATGGTTGACGACGGCAGGCTGCAGCCGCGGGTAACGGAAACCTACCCTCTTGATCACTACGTGGACGCGTTTTCGACCATTACCGAACGCCGCGCCAAAGGCAAGGTCGTGCTGACCTTCGACTAGGCAGCCTGTACAGCGTGCCCTTCACCGACCACAAGCAGTTATGGAAGGACATCAAGTCCGGCGCCACGGCTGACTGGGACGTCATCGTCATCGGCGGCGGCATCACCGGCGCCGGTGTGCTGCGCGAATCCGTTCGCAGAGGTTACAAATCCCTGCTGATCGAACAACAGGATTTTGCCTGGGGTTCCTCGAGCCGCTCCTCGAAAATGGTTCATGGCGGCCTGCGATACCTGGCGGCCGGTAATATTTCCCTGACCCGGCACGCCCTGCAGGAACGCGAAGGGTTGATCAGGGAGGCTCCCCTGCTGGTCAAACGCCTGGGTTATTACTATCCCCTGTATAAAAACCGATTCCCTCCCCCTTTTGCCGCATCGATCCTTTTCTGGCTTTATGACCGGCTGGCGGGTATCAGGGATCACCGGCGCATTGGCAATGACGAACTGGGACGGGTGTTCACCGAACTGGACAGGTCGCAACTTAACGGGGCTTTCTATTACACCGATGCTGTCACTGACGACGCCCGGCTGACCCTGCGTGTCCTGCAGGAATCCGTCCAGGTTGGGGGCAGTGTCCGTAATTACACGCGTGCCGCCAGGCTGCTGAAAGAACGGGGCCGGGTCATCGGGCTGATGGCCGAGGACCGAGAGACCGGTCAAGAGGCTCCTCTCAACGCCCGCGTGGTGATCAACGCCACCGGCGCCTGGGCGGACCGGTTGGGCAATGCCGCCCTCGCCGGCATGAAAATCCGCCCGCAGCGCGGCAGTCACCTGATCCTCAGCGCTGACAAGTTCCCCGTCTCACATGCTATCTTCCTGCTTCACCCCGAGGACGGGCGCCGCTTGTTCATCTACCCCTGGGAGGGGCAAACGATTGTCGGTACGACGGACATCTATCACCCCCAGGACCTGGATATCGCGGCGAGCATGACCCTGGTCGAACTGAACTACCTGTTGACTGCCGCACAGCAGCTGTTTCCGGAACGGCCGCCAACCCGGGACGACGTTACTTCCACCTGGTCCGGCGTCCGGCCCATCATCACTTCGGGAAAATCACGCAATCCGTCAAAGGCCAGCAGGGAGCACAAGGTGTGGGTGGAGGAAGGGCTGGTCAGTTGCAGCGGGGGCAAGCTCACGACGTTTCATCACATGGCGCTGGATGTACTGGCCGGCGCGCAAAAATTTCTTCCTCCACCAACAGAAACATTGAATCTGCGAATTTTTACTTCCCCGTCAGCCACCGGAGCCGAGATCACCCCGGAAGATCCAGAAATGGGAGAACGGTTGCTGGGACGCTACGGACAAAGCGCCGTGGCCCTGATGGCCTCCGCCCCGGAACACGAACGCACTCTCATTCCCGGCACACACACTTTTCCCGCCCAGGTCCGCTGGGCCCTGCAACACGAATCCGTCCTCCACCTGGACGACCTGATGCTGCGCCGCACCCGCCTCGGCATCCTGTTGAAAAACGGCGGAGCTGAAGTCCTCGACAAAATCAAACCGCTCTGCCAGGAAATACTTGGTTGGGACGAAGTAAAGTGGCGCCAGGAAGTCAAGAGGTACCGGGAAGTTATCAGCAGCTACTATGCAGTTCCCGATGAGTGACAACTGACCAGTAGCGATAATCGTCAGTAGCTCCAGGGCGGCAGGTTGCAAGAGGTGACGGATTCACGGCTGTTATGGGGCAACTTTGACGATGGCCGCATTGCCGTGCAAATCAGCCTGGTTCATCCCGAATCTCCCGCCAGCCGTGCCCTGAACCTGTGCATGCCTTCAATCCAGCGGTCATGGTCGCTGGCTTTTCTTCTGAAGTAGGTGGAAACCTGGGGGTGTGGCAGGACCAGAAATTTTTCCTGCTGAATAGCGGCGAGAATGCAATCCGCCACGTATTCGGTGCTGAGAATGCCGTCCACGTCATTGCCGCCGAAGCCGGTGCTTCCGTCTTCGATCTCGGTATCTTCATCCACGCCGATCATCCGGGTGGCTACCGCCTGCGGACACACCAGGCACACGTGGATGCCGTCATCCCTGTGCGTGATCGCCAGGGACTCTGCAAACCCCACGGCGGCATGTTTGCTGGCGGTGTAGGCGGCCTCGCCGACCTGGCACAGCAATCCGGCTGCTGACGCAACATTGACCAGGCATCCACCGCCGCGTTTTTTCATGCGCGGGACCATTTCCCGCGCGGCGTAAACGTGGGCCATCAGGTTAATGTCCAGGCAGGCCCGCCACTTTTCGTTCGATGCGGAGGCAGCACCCGCGCCGCCGTCGCCAAAAGCCACGCCGGCATTGGAAACGAAAATGTCGATCGGTCCCATTTCTTTTTCGACACGCTGAATAGCGGCGACGATTTCGGCTTCATTGGCAACATCCAGCTTGATGGCCATCCCGCCAATTTCGTCGGCAATTTTTTGTGCGCCGTCCAGATCCAGATCTGCGACCACAACGCGCGCACCCTCAATGCATAGAGCCCTGCAAAGAGCCCGGCCAATACCGTGGGCACCGCCGGTGACCAGGGCAACACGGTTTTGTACATCCATTCCGACTATCCTCGAAGACTGGGTTACCGTTAAATTTCAATGCTAGCAACTATGCCATCTGCGGACCATCACTTTACTATTTCCTCCACCAGCAACTGGCAGCTCTCATGGCCGCGCCAGCGGTTTATGCCAAGCCGGTACAGCAGGCGCACGACGCCGGAGCCCGGCAGTTGTTCCGGCAGGGCATTAAACGCGATGGCATCCACCGGATCCCCGCCATCCATCGCCTGGACGATCATTTTCAGGTGGGATCCGCCTACCACGCGGGCGTCGATCACTCTGAATTTACCGTCGAACAAGGGTTCGGGGAAACGTTGTCCCCAGGGACCGAACTGTTCGATGCAGACGGCAAATTCCAGGGAGATTTCTCTTGCATCCAGCTCGCCGTCGGTCAGGATTTCCGCGTTCAGTTCGGCGCCGTCCAGAACCGCGTCGACGGCTTCAGGCAGGCAGGCAACGAACGACGGGAAAAGATCACTGCGCAAGGTCAGGCCGGCGGCCATGGCATGACCACCAAAGGCTTCCATCATTCCGGGATGATGCGAGTCTACGTAAGCCAATACATCGCGGATATGCAGGCCTTTCACCGAGCGTGCGGACCCCTTGAAGAGTTGGGAACCTTCGGATTCCGGCGCAAAAGCGACGACGGGGCGGTGCACGGCGTCTTTGATACGGGATGCGACGAGTCCGACAATTCCCTGGTGCCAGGAGGCATCGAACAGGCAAAGTGCAGAAGGCAGATCCTTTCTATCCATCGAAGCCAGCAGTTCGTCAACCTGGGTCATCGCTTCCTGTTGCATCTGGTCCTGCATCGTCCGGCGTTGCCGGTTCAGCTCGTCCAGCTGACCGGCAAGCTCCTGCGCTTCAGCGGGATCATCCGACAGGAGACAGCGGATTCCCGTTGCCATGTCCTCCAACCGCCCGGCTGCGTTGAGCCTTGGGCCAACCGCGAAACCCAGGTCTGACGCGCTGACAAATCGATAATCCCGTTTACCCATCCGCAGTAGCGCCATCAGACCGGGACGGGTCATTCCACGGCGTATGCGCTCCAGGCCCTGTCGAACCAGCACACGATTGTTATGGTCGAGCGGAACCAGGTCAGCGACGGTACCCAGCGCAACCAGGTCAAGAAAGGAAGCCAGGTTGGGTTCCGGACGCACGTTGCTAAACCACCCCCGTTCACGGAGCACCCGGCGCAAAACGCTTAGCAGGTAAAACATCACGCCGACACCCGCCATCGCCTTGCTGGGAAACCCGTCACCCGCGCAATTAGGATTGACGATGGCATCCGCAGCCGGCAGAACTTCGCCGGGCAGGTGGTGGTCGGTTACGATGACTTTGCAACCCAGGGCCCCGGCGCGCTCGACACCCCGGATACAGCTGATACCGGAGTCAACCGTGACCAATAGATCGGGCGCATCATTGGCCAGCGATTCCACCAGGCCAGTCGTCAGGCCGTAGCCAAACTCGAAGCGGTTCGGCACGCGAAAGTCTACATCCCCGGCGCCCATGGCCCGAAGAGACAAAACGGCCAGTGCCGTGCCGGTGGCTCCATCGGCGTCGAAATCCCCGACCACCAGGATTTTTTTATTGCCGGCCACGGCGTCCGCCAACAGACCGGCGGCAACTTCAACGCCGCCCAGCGCGTCCGGCGGCAAAAGTTGGTCCAGGTCAAGCGAGACGAGGGAACTGTCGGTCACGCCACGCGCCATGAGGATGCGGCGCATCGCGGGATGAATGTCTTCCGGCAAATGGCTTGGCGTCTGCGGAATCAGCCTTTGCCGGATGATCCGTGAAGCAATCACGTACCAGCCGGAAGGGACAGTGCAGCAGCCAGCGGCGTCCTGCGCCGCCAGAAACGGCGGCGGGCGGCGCGATCGAAAAGCCGTCCCTCGCCGCTTCCGTCGTAAAGTGTCAGGGCCAGTGAATTGCCTTCCACCCCGTCAAGCACCTGCCGGACGAGAATTTCGAGTTGTTCCAGTTCCTCCTGGGCGAACCGGGTAGCCGGTGTCCAATCGATCAATACCGAGCGGCCATCCCGCCTGAATTCTCCCTGCCCGGCCTGGTCCAGCTTTTTCAACCGGCAGTCGTTGATGATAGCCAGGCCGCGGGTTACGGGGTGACTGGAGTAGACTGTGTCGATCAGGTTGGACGGCGCAGCATCCGGTATGAATCCCCCGCCCCAGAACCACACCGAGTTCACTTCCTGTCTGCCGCTTTGCCGCCGCTTGATATTGACCGGACAGTTGTGAAGCGCCACTTGTATTTCATTCAGGATACGCCGCCAGAAGCGTGCCTCGGGGTGGCCGGGCAACGCGTCGGCCACGTCCATGCCGAGTGCATCGCCCAGTGGTGTAAATTCAAAATCCAGGGGCTGGTTAAGCGCGATGCACCAGCGCTCCGGGTGGTCGGAATGAAAGTCAACCCCTTCGTCCACCAGGACGCCGCGAATACAGTTCTCAATCTCATTCCGTTCATAGGGATCGAGGTCGGCAAATCCGTGACTGGTCATGAAAACCTGGGCCATGTCCGCCCACATGGTCACCGGGTCTGTACGCAACCAGTAGTAGTTATCCTGCAGCGACCTTTTGCGGTCGCTCACATGCGTCAGGGCGGCCACCGGCAAATCGCCTTCGGGTTCAATGCCGAACAGCGCGAATCGAAGGTGATTAGCCGTTGCGGCTGCGGTGCGGCGACTGGTGCCTTTTGAAAATACCTGTTCAAGCGTGGGCCAGCGCCGCTTGCGGTCAGAGGCGCCGACCAGGGCGCTGAAATCTTCTACCAATAGCGTGATGAATATTTCCGTCACACGTACTTTACGTCGACAATCTCGTATTCACGGTCGCCGGCCGGCGCACGAACAACTACCACTTCCCCGACTTCATGTCCGATCAGCGCACGCGAAATCGGCGAACTGACCGCAATGCGGTTGTGCTTGATATCGGCCTCCACGTCTCCCACGATCTGGTAGATTTTTTCTTCCGCCGTTTCTTCGTCGGATAAAGTCACCGTGGCGCCAAACACGACTTTTTCGCCAGGATTGAGCCGCTCCACATCGATGATCTGGGCGTGGGAAATGGTGGATTCAAGCAGCTGAATCCGCCCTTCGATAAAACCCTGCTGCTCGCGGGCCGCGTGGTACTCGGCATTTTCCTTCAGATCGCCATGCGCGCGCGCTTCTGCGATTGCAGCGATAATCTTCGGCCGGTCAACCCTCTTCAGCCTGGAAAGTTCTTCCCGTAAACGATCGGCGCCTTGTTTGGTCATTGGGTGTCTTGTCATAAATCGAGCCCCCGGTGCAATTGCTGCAAGCTGTGCACGGTGTAGTCGTTTTCGTGATCCAGCGCCCGCAGGGTTGCACGCCCTCCGGCAATGGTTGTTGTATAACTTACCTTGCGTTGCAAGGCCTCGCGTCGAATCGAGAAGGAGTCGGATATTGCCTGCGCTCCCTCGGTGGTATTCACAATGAATTTGATTTCGTCATTCTTGATCAGGTCGACCACGTGGGGACGCCCTTCAAGCACCTTGTTAACCGACTCGCACTTGATAGAGTTTTCCTGCAGGAAGCGGGCCGTGCCGCTTGTGGCTACCAGCTGGTAGCCGCGGCCGATCAATTCGCGTGCGATCGGAACCAGCACCTGCTTGTCGGCGTCCCGCACGCTCAGGAAGGCTTTTCCAACCCGGGGCAGTCCATATCCGGCCGCTTTCATGGATTTCGCCCGTGCGCCGCCAAAACTCCAGCCGATACCCATCACCTCGCCGGTGGAACGCATTTCAGGACCCAGGATCGGGTCCACTCCGGGGAACTTCATGAACGGAAACACAGCTTCCTTGATAGAGTAGAAATTAGGTATTATTTCTCGTATTTGTCCTTGTTCTTTAAGGGTTTTACCTGCCATAACTTTCGCGGCAATTCCCGCCAGTGGTAATCCGGTAGCCTTGGAGACAAAGGGCACAGTGCGTGATGCGCGGGGATTGACCTCCAGAACATAAACGTCCTTCCCCCTGAGCGCAAACTGGCAGTTCATCAGCCCGACAACACCCAGGCCGAGGGCCATCAGGCCCATCTGCCGCCGCATTTCGTTCTGGACTTCCAACGACAGTGAGTACGGCGGCAGGGAACAGGCCGAATCACCGGAGTGTACGCCGGCTTGCTCGATATGCTCCATGATCCCGCCGATCAGCACATCCTGGCCATCACAGATGGCATCGACATCCACTTCCTTGGCATGATCCAGGAAACGGTCCAGCAATACCGGAGAGTCGTTGGAAACCTGGATGGCGGTGCGCATGTAGCGCTGCAGTTCGTCTTCGCCGTGAACAATGTCCATCGCCCGGCCGCCCAGCACATAAGACGGCCGCACCACGATGGGATAGCCGATTTCCTCGGCCAGTCCAACGGCTTCTTCCGGGGTGGTCGCCGTCCGGTTGGGCGGTTGTTTCAGTTCGAGCCGTTCCAGCAGATGCTGGAAGCGTTCACGGTCTTCGGCCAGGTCGATGGAATCCGGCGTGGTTCCGATGATTGGCACGCCCTCGGCCTCGAGCGCACGGGCCAGTTTAAGCGGGGTCTGGCCGCCGAACTGGACGATCACGCCTTTGGGTTTTTCCTTGTGCACGATTTCGAGCACGTCTTCGAGCGTCAGCGGCTCAAAGTAGAGGCGGTCAGATGTGTCATAGTCCGTCGAAACCGTCTCCGGGTTGCAGTTGACCATGATGGTCTCGTAGCCGTCCTCACGCAGCGCCAGCGCCGCATGGACACAGCAGTAGTCAAATTCGATGCCCTGCCCGATCCGGTTGGGGCCGCCTCCGAGCACCATGATCTTGTCGCGCCCGGTGGGTTCGGATTCGCATTCTTCCTCGTAGGTAGAGTACATATACGCGGTGGAGGTGGCGAACTCGGCAGCGCAGGTGTCGACGCGCTTGTAAACCGGCCGGATGCCGAGCAGATGGCGATGATTGCGCACGCTGGATTCGGGCTCGCCAATCAATTCGGCCAGACGGCTGTCCGAGAATCCCTGGCGCTTGAGTGCAAACAGCCTGTCCCTGTCTATCGAATCCAGGGACGAACCACGAATACCCGCCTCGCTGCTGACGATATCCTCGATCTGGTCCAGAAACCAGGGGTCAATACCGGTAAACTCGTGAATGGTTTCGAGCGTCATCCCTTCACGAAACGCATCCGCGACAAAGAGTATGCGTTCGGGGCCAGCTTCGCGCAGTTCACGGCGCAGGTTGGATTTCCGGGCTTCAGGTTCCTCGCCCTGCAAAATCTCGTTCAGTCCGTCGCGGCCGGTCTCGAGGCTGCGTAACGCTTTCTGCAGGGACTCCTGGAACGTCCGGCCAATGGACATGGCCTCGCCCACGCTTTTCATCTGCGTGGTCAGCCTGGAATCCGCCGCCGGGAATTTTTCGAAGGCAAACCGGGGGATCTTGGTGACCACGTAATCGATTGCGGGTTCGAACGACGCCGGCGTGGCGCCGCCGGTTATCTCGTTGCGAAGCTCGTCCAGCGTGTAACCCACCGCCAACTTGGCCGCAACCTTGGCGATCGGGAAGCCGGTCGCTTTGGACGCCAGCGCCGAGGAACGTGAGACCCGCGGGTTCATTTCAATAATAACGACGCGGCCGTTCTCCGGGTTGATCCCGAATTGAACATTTGACCCGCCGGTATCGACGCCGATCTTTCGCAGGACGTCGATCGACGCATCCCGCAGACGCTGGTATTCCTTGTCCGTCAGGGTCTGTGCCGGCGCGACCGTAATGGAATCGCCCGTATGAATACCCATGGGATCGAAATTTTCAATCGCGCAGATGATGATGCAGTTGTCCTTGCTGTCTCGGACAACCTCCATCTCGAATTCTTTCCACCCCAGCACAGATTCCTCGAGGAGGACCTCGGTAGTCGGCGATAACTCCAGCCCGCGACTGACGATCGCCTCGAATTCCTCTCGGTTGTAGGCGATGCCGCCGCCGGAACCGCCCATCGTGAACGAGGGACGGATGATGGTCGGGTAACCGATGTTCGGCTGTTTCTGCAGCGCCTCTTCCATGCTGTGGGCAATCTCGGCGGCCGGAACATCCAGCCCGATCTCCAGCATGGCGTCGCGAAACTGTTCGCGGTCTTCGGCCATGTCGATGGCCTCTCTTGATGCGCCGATCATTTCCACGCCGTATTTTTTCAGCACTCCATGCCGCACCAGGTCGAGCGCACAGTTCAACGCGGTCTGCCCGCCCATCGTCGGCAGCAATACGTCGGGGCGTTCCGTGGCAATGATCTGCTCGACGATACGCCACTCGATCGGCTCGATATAAACGGCGTCTGCCGTTTCCGGGTCGGTCATGATGGTAGCCGGGTTTGAATTGACGAGGATGACCCGGTAGCCCTCTTCGCGCAGCGCCTTGCACGCCTGGGCGCCCGAGTAGTCAAATTCACAGGCCTGCCCGATCACGATTGGACCGGCGCCAATGATCAGGACGCTCTGGATGTCGGTTCTCTTCGGCATTCCCTCAGGCCTCCCTCGCCGCGGCTTTATTTTTCGTGCCCCTTGCCGCGTCCATTTCACGGATAAAGCGGTCGAAAACCCCGGCAATGTCGTGCGGGCCGGGACTGGCTTCGGGATGTCCCTGGAAACTGAATGCCGGGGCATTTTTCAGTTCAATGCCTTGCAGGGAGTCATCGAAAAGAGAGCGGTGCGTCGCCCGGACGTGGGCGGGAAGGCTATTCTCATCAACGGCAAAACCGTGGTTCTGGCTGGTGATCATGACCTGGCCGCTGTCCAGGTCCTGCACCGGGTGATTGGCGCCATGATGGCCGAATTTCATTTTTACGCTGGTTGCGCCTGCGGCCAGGCCAAGCAACTGGTGACCGAGACAAATACCGAATACCGGGACTTTCTTTTCAACGAAGGTGCGAATGGCCTGGATGGCGTAGTCACAGGGCTCCGGATCACCGGGACCGTTTGACAGGAAAATACCGTCGGGTTTTTGCACCAGAACCTCTTCGGCGGGCGTGGTGGCTGGAACGACGGTCACCCGGCAACCCCGGTCCGCCAGCATGCGCAAAATGTTACGCTTGACGCCAAAATCATAAGCGATAACATGCCGCTTCGGCGCCGTGTTCTGCCACTGCTCATCGTCGAGAATCCAACTGCCCCCTGACCATTCGTAGGATTCCTGCGTGGTCACCTCGCGCGCCAGGTCCAGCCCCTTCATGCCTGGAAACGAGCGCGCCAGGGACAATGCCTCTTTAGTGTCGGGCTTACCGCCGGCAAGGATGGCGCCACCCTGTGCGCCTTTCTCCCGCAGAATCCGGGTCAGGCGCCGCGTATCAATGTCTGCAATCGCGATGAGGTTATTCCGTCGCAGATATTCGGGGAGGCTTTCGGTCGCTCTCCAGTTACTGTAACGGCGCGGGCAGTCACGCACGATCAGGCCGGCAGCCATCGGCTGCAGGGATTCCTCATCTTCGGCGTTGCACCCGGTGTTGCCGGTATGCGGGTATGTAAGGGTTACCAGTTGGCGGGCGTAAGAAGGATCCGTGAGAATTTCCTGGTACCCGGTCATGGCAGTATTGAACACGACTTCGCCGACGGTTTGTCCTTCGGACCCAATACTCCGGCCAAGAAAAACGCTGCCGTCTTCCAAAGCCAGCACTGCCTGATCAGTCAAAATACATACTCCAGATACGCGAAGCGGGAAGGCCCGATGGGGCTATTCCCGCTTAGAAATTCAAAATGTTGGGTTCTAAGCGGTAGAATTTTAACGGAGCACGGCCCCCCTTGTCTAACTTAAAGTGTCTCGCTTCGCTCACTTACCCAACCGGGGTCGGCGGTCGCTTGCGGCTCGTGTGTCCGGCTTCAGCCGCGTCCGGACAACCAATCCGCTGCTGAATACCGCCCCGATTCCTGCGCGATGAGCCAGGCGCCCGCGTCAATCGCGCCCCGGGCATAGATCGAGCGGTCCGCTGCACGGTGCACCAGCGAAAACTCCTCACCTTCCATGCGAAACGTCACCGTGTGTTCGCCGACGATTTCGCCTTCGCGGACCGAAGCGAACTCGACCCGGCTGTCATCCCCTCCACGCGCTGCAGCAACCCTTTGCCCCAGCATGAGCGCTGTGCCTGAGGGCGCATCCTTTTTCCACTGGTGGTGGATATCCTCGATGAACACGGGAAGGTCATCGTCCAGCACCGTCGCGGCCCGGAAAGCCAGGTCGGCGACCAGGTTGACCCCGAGACTGAGGTTGGGTGACCAAAGCACCGGCACCCTGATTGCGGCGCGATCAAGTGCAGCCAGTGCTTCGGGGGTCAGCCCGGTCACACCGCTCAAAAGGGGGACTTTGTTTTCGGCACACCAAGCGGCCGCAGCCAGTGTGCCTTCCGGAAGTGTGAAATCGATCAGCAAATCCGGCCGTTCCGGTAAATCCTCGAGTGACGGGAACCACGCGGGGCTCGCATCCCAGTCCGGCGATTGCGGTCCGGCCAGCGCGATAATCGACACATCATTCCTCGCAGCCGCCACCCGGGTGATGGCCCGGGCCATTCTACCGGTGCCATGGATGGCGAGGCGCATCATCGGATCAGGAGGTCATCCGGTCAAAGAATTCCCGCACTCCGTCCAGCCAGGACTGTGAGCGGGGATTTTGCCGATTGTCGTCTTTCGTGAAGGTTTCGTCGAATTTTTTCAGGATATCTTTCTGTTCCCGGGTCAGTTTCACCGGAGTTTCCAGCACGACGCGGCACATCAGGTCCCCGGTGCGGTGGCTTCTGACCGATTTGACGCCCTTACCCTTCAACCGGAACATACGCCCGGTCTGTGTTTCATGAGGAACCTTCAGCTTCACCTGACCGTCCAGGGTTGGAATTTCCAACTCGCCGCCCATCGCAGCCAGTGTGAACGGCACCGGCACTTCGCAATACAGATCGTCGCCGTCGCGTTCGAACAAGTGGTGTGGTTTTACCCGGACCTCGACATAGAGGTCACCCTGCGGGGCGCCGTGCGCACCGGCTTCGCCTTCACCCGCCAGCCTGATACGATCACCGCTGTCCACGCCGGCCGGGATCTTGACTGACAGGGTCCGGGTTTCGCGCACCCTGCCCTGGCCATGACAATCCGTGCATGGGTTACTGATCTGCTCACCCGCGCCTTTGCATGCCGGACAGGTTTGCTGTACCGAGAAAATTCCCTGCTGCATCCGCACCTGGCCCACGCCGCCGCAGGTTGAGCAGGTTTGCTTCTGACCGTCCCGGGCTCCGCTTCCATTGCAGGTCTTGCACGAACCCAATGTAGGCACCCGGATTTCGCGACTGATGCCGTTGACGGCTTCCTCCAGGTCCAGATCCAGGGAGAACCGTAAATCGGAACCACGCTGACGCGCTGCTCTTCCCCGTCCGGCGCCGCCGAAAATATCTCCGAAGATGTCACCGAAAATATCACCTACATCGCCGTGAAATCCACCGGGACCTCCCGGGCCACCTGCGGAGTTGCTGACGCCGGCATGGCCGAACCGGTCATAGGCTGAACGTTTTGAAGGGTCTTTCAGAACCTCGTAGGCTTCCTTGGCTTCCTTGAATTGCTCCTGCGCCTTATCGTCCGGGTTGCGGTCCGGGTGGTACTTCATGGCGAGTCGCCGATAGGCCTTTTTCAGCTCATCGTCGCCGGCGTCCTTTTTGACGCCAAGAATTTCGTAGTAGTCCCTTTTCGCCATTCTTATATCCCGTGGATTCTGCGAAAGATTTGCGGATCATCCGGCGCCATTTCAAGGCCCAAAAAACCCGGCCGAAGCCGGGTTTTCGGTTTTTATCATTGCAAGGGGATTAATTACCCTTCTTTTCCTCGTCGACTTCCTCGAACTCGGCATCAACCACGTCGTCACTGCCGGCGCCGGAATCAGCCGCGCCTTCTTCCTGTGCCTGGGCCTGTTCGGCGGCTTTCTGGTAGATCACCTGGCCGGCTTCGGACAGCTTCTCAACGGCGGAGTCGATCGCTTCCTTGTCGTCGCCCTTCATCGCTTCCTCAACGGCTTCGATAGCGCTCTCGATGTTCTTGCGCTCGTCATCGCTGAGCTTGTCACCCATTTCCTTGATGCTGGACCGGGTGGCGTGAACAATCGCATCCGCGCTGTTGCGCGCTGTGACCAGTTCATGGAATTTGCGATCTTCCTCGGCATGCGCCTCGGCGTCCTGCACCATCCGGTTGATCTCATCGTCCGACAGGCCGGAGCCCGCCTTGATCTCGATCTTCTGCTCCTTGCCGGTCGCCTTGTCGGTAGCGCCAACGTGCATGATGCCATTTGCGTCGATGTCAAAGGTGACTTCGATCTGGGGCATGCCGCGCGGGGCCGCGCCAATGCCGGCGAGGTCAAAACGGGCCAGCGACTTGTTGGCTGATGCGATCTCGCGTTCACCCTGCAACACGTGCACGGTAACGGCAGTCTGGTTATTCTCGGCGGTTGAAAATATCTGCGCCGCCTTGGTTGGAATAGTGGTGTTTTTCTCGATCAGCTTGGTCATCACACCGCCCAGGGTTTCGATTCCCAGGGACAAAGGCGTTACGTCCAGCAGGAGAACGTCCTTCACGTCACCCGCCAGTACGCCGCCCTGGATCGCGGCTCCCACGGCCACGGCTTCATCGGGATTGACGTCTTTGCGCGGTTCACGGCTGAAAAATTCAGATACAGCCTCCTGGACCTTGGGCATGCGGGTCTGACCGCCGACCAGAATCACATCATTAATATCACTGACTTTGAGCCCGGCGTCATCCAGTGCAGTCCTGCAGGGGCCGATGGTGCGGGATACCAGGTCTTCTACCAGGGCTTCCAGCTTGGCGCGCGTCAACTTGATATTGAGGTGCTTGGGACCGCTGGCATCGGCGGTGATGTAGGGTAAGTTAACCTCGGTCTGCTGACCGGCGGACAGTTCGATCTTGGCCCGCTCCGCGGCTTCCTTCAGACGCTGGAGCGCCAATGGATCATTGCGCAGATCAAAGCCCTGGTCCTTCTTGAACTCGGCAACCAGGTAGTCGATCACGCGCTTGTCGAAATCCTCACCACCCAGAAAGGTATCACCATTGGTCGCCAGAACTTCGAACTGGTGCTCACCATCAACGTTTGCGATTTCGATAATCGAGATATCGAAGGTGCCGCCACCCAGGTCATAAACCGCAATCTTGCGGTCGCCACCCTTTTTGTCCATACCGTACGCCAGCGCAGCGGCGGTCGGTTCATTGATGATTCTCTTGACCGTCAGACCGGCAATCTTGCCGGCGTCCTTGGTAGCCTGACGCTGTGAGTCATTGAAATACGCCGGCACAGTGATGACAGCCTCGGTGACTTCCTCACCCAGGTAATCTTCTGCGGTTTTCTTCATTTTCATCAGCACGCGTGCGGAAACTTCCGGCGGCGCCATTTTCTTGCCGTCAGCTTCTACCCATGCATCGCCGTTCTTGGCAGCGATGATTTTGTAGGGCACCAGGTCCTGGTCTTTCTGAACGACGTCCTCGCTGAATTTACGTCCGATCAGGCGCTTCACGGCAAACAACGTGTTCGCCGGATTCGTCACTGACTGGCGTTTTGCCGGTTGGCCGACCAGAACCTCGTCGTCCTTGGTGAAGGCCACGATAGAAGGCGTGGTGCGATCTCCCTCGGCATTTTCAATCACCTTGGGCTGGCCGCCTTCCATCACTGCCACGCAGGAGTTGGTGGTGCCCAGGTCAATACCAATGATTTTGCCCATCTTTATGTTCTCCGAAATAAACTAAATGAATCGATGCTCCTGAAATGGGGTTGCCCGGAAAAAATTCAACAATTCCGGGACTTCCGTTTCAGGCCTTGCCAGAGACGATGACCATGGCCGGCCGAATCAGCCGGTCGTGCAGTCTGAAGCCCTTCTGCAAAACTTCGATGACCGTGTTTTCTTCGACTTCGGCCGACGGCAGCACAGTCACGGCTTCGTGGTATTCCGGGTCGAAGGGCTGACCGGTCGGGTCGATGATTTCGAGGCCGTGATCCTGCAGCACTTTCTGGAACATTTTCAGGGTCAGTTGTTGGCCTTCCTGCAATGACTCCACGGTCGCCGACTCACCGCTGACCCCCAATCCACGTTCAAGGCTATCCCACACCTGCAACAGGTCCTTCATGACCCGCTCCAGGGCGAGCTTTCGGGATCTGTCAAGATCACGCATCAGCCGCTTACGCAGATTGTCCATTTCGGCTTGCATCCGCAGCATGGCCTCCCGATGCCTGGCCAGTTCCTCTTCGGCTTTTTCCAGCGCTGAATCACCGGGTTCGGGGTCATCCGCCTGGTCGGCCGAATCGATTTCAATTTCCACAGGCTCCTCGAACGGGTTCTCCGTTTTCTCGCTCACGATTTACGTCTCCCTGGCTCTGCGGATTTCCCGCTTCGCCAAATTTGAATGCAGTTGATAATCTTCCGGCAATATGGGGGTCGGGTCTTCTGATTCAAGCAATTCGAGTGTTTCATGGCTAGCCCGCACCGGGAGCTTTGATTACCGGCCCTCCCGGTTTTTATCCATTGCCCGCTTCCCCGCCCCGTGCTAGTTTTGAGACCGTTTCATTTGCAGCGCCGATATGCTCAATTTCCTGCAAATTCGCAATTACGCCATCGTGAAGGCTCTTGACCTGGAGTTCGCGGGCGGTTTTACCTGCGTCACGGGTGAAACCGGCGCAGGCAAGTCCATCCTGGTGGATGCCCTTGGTCTGTTGTGCGGCAAACGCGCCGATACTTCGACCATCAGGAGCGGTGCAGACAAGGCCGAACTGGTCGCAGAATTCGAGGTTCCTGCAGGCAGCCCGGCCAGCCAATGGCTCGAAGAAGCGGAGCTTGATGACGGCTGCGTGTGCCTGCTGCGCCGCACGATCAGTGAAAACGGCCGGTCACGTGCCTGGATCAATGGAACGGCCGTCACCCTGCAACAGCTGGACAGCCTGGGCGAGCGGCTGGTCGAGATCCACGGACAGAACGAACACATGCTGCTACTGCGGAAAGAAGAGCAGTTCCGGCTGCTGGACGGCAGCGGCGACTACACAGAGGATATTGATCGGGTGCAGGAACGGCATGGCGCCTGGGCTGCCATAGTCCGCGAAAAGCAGTTACTGGTAAACGAGGCGCCGCTTGATGCCGGTGATCTCGAGTTGATGCGGTACCAGATCAGCGAACTTGAAAGCAGCATGCTGCCGGCTGCGCAATTTACCGCCATGGAGGCTGAACACCGGTTGCTGACGCGCGGCGGTGACATCATGGCAGCGCTGGAAGACTGTCTGCAGTCCCTGGATTCCGAAACCAACGGCGCCGGACCGGCGCTTCACCGGGCTGTGACACGACTGGACAAAAACGTCCGGCTCGACCCGGACATCGCCAGCGCAGCCGGGCTGTTGCGGGAAGCGGCCATTAATTGCGACGAAGCCCGGGGCCATGTCCAATCCGCCCTGTCCCGCCTGGACCTGAGCCCCGAAAGGCTGTCTCAGTTGGAACGTCAACTGGGGACGCAACACGACCTGGCACGCAAGCACCGGGTAGAACCGGAACAGCTGCCACGGGTGCTTGACCAGATGAAAGAGCGCTATGAGCGGGCAGGCTCGCTCGAAACCCGGCTGGCCGCACTCGATGCGGAACTGGAAACAGCGCTGTCGGGATACCGAAAAGCGGCGGGAAAGCTACACGCCAGGCGGGAAACCCGGGCAGCGAAACTGGCGGACGCCGTCACGGCCCTGATGCAGGAACTGGGTATGGAGGGCGGAAAGTTTGAACTGGACGTCCGGCTCGACGAAGCCGCCGCCCCTACTCCGAGGGGCAGTGATCAGATTGAGCTGCGCGTCAGCGCCAACCCCGGCATGCCCCCGGGCCTTTTACGCAAGGTGGTTTCAGGGGGTGAGCTTTCGCGCATCAGCCTGGCCATCAAGGTAGCGTCCAAGTCCGGCCTGCCCGCACCCACGCAGATCTTTGACGAGGTGGACGCCGGTATTGGCGGTGATACTGCAAACGCCGTGGGGGCCCTTTTGAAGAGCCTTTCCACAAACGGCCAGGCCCTGTGTGTCACTCACCTGGCGCAGGTCGCCGCCTGTGCCGATCAGCAACTCCAGGTCCAAAAGCGATCGGAAAACACGGGGACTCGCGTTGAGACAAGTCTGCTGGATGAACGGGCACGGATCGATGAAATCGCCCGGATGCTCGGCGGGCGCCTTTCGGAACAAAGCCGTGCGCATGCCAGCGAGTTACTCGCTATCGCTTCAACGCGACATTAGCGGCGCTTGGGACGGACGTATATCACCAGGCTGTGGTCTTCAATTTCGTAACCGTGCGCCGCGGCAATTTTTCTCTGTGCGGCTTCAATTTCCTCGCTGATGAACTCGGTGACTTTTCCGGTTTCGACGCAGACCATATGATCATGGTGCTCGCCGGAGTCGAGTTCGTAATAAGCCTGGCCGCTTTCGAAGTTGTGTTTCTCCACCAGGCCGGCGGATTCGAACTGATTCAGTACCCGGTAGACTGTGGCCAAGCCGATTTCTTCCCTGGCTTCAACCAGGCAACGATAGATGTCATCAGCAGTGAGGTGCCGGTTACGCTGGGTTTCCAGAATTTCCAGAATCCGCTTGCGTGGATGGGTTACTTTAAGGCCGGCTTGTTTGAGATCGCTGCTTTCCACTGAATTACCACTATTTGATGATGCGTCTTTATTGTATCATTCACGCACTCTGCGCTAAGTGAAAAATCCACCCCGGAAATTCAATGATCATTCGTTCCCTGTTTTTACTGTTATTCATTACATGCTCAACACTGGGCTGCAACCTGATTTACAAACAGAATATCCAGCAGGGAAACGCGATTGAACAGGATGATCTCGATGAACTTTACATCGGCATGAACCAGCGACAGGTCCTTTTCGTGCTGGGGACGCCTTCGGTCAGGGATCCCTTTCACCAGGACCGGTGGGATTATGTGCAGACTTTCAGCCGTCGCGGCAACCCCATGGTCGAACGCACCGTCACGCTGAAATTCGAAGACGGCGCTCTTTCGGAAATCCTCGGCCGGGACGACCCGTTCGCTGCTGCCTCGGCAAAACCGGACGGCGACCCAGATGAAGTGGCATCCTTCGTCAAGAAACCCGGCAAAAAAGACGCGAGCGCACAGCCCGAGAGCCCGCATGATGCAGCGGTAAATTCCGTTCAGGAAGAAGTACTGGAAGGGGTGGACCCCGATATTGACACGATCAATGAGCGCAACGCGGAAGACCGGGAATACGAGAAAGACCAGGGCGTGTTGGACCAGACGCCCGACAACGACCCGACCAGACCCGATATCGACGGCTAACGCGGTTTGGCATCACGCAGAGCGCGTTGCTTTCTCATTTCCTTTGGATCGGCGATCAGCGGGCGATAGATTTCCACTCGATCGCCATCACGCAGGACCTGGTCCAGGTCGACTTTACGGCTAAAGATGCCCACGAGCCCGGTTTTGACCTTGAGATCCGGAAATTTCGTCCGGATACCGGATAATTCCACGGCTTCGGCTACCGTACATCCGGCAGGCGCTTCGAATTTGATCAACACCTGCTTTACCGGGGTTGCATAAACGACTTCAAGTTCCATAAAAGTCATCCGCCCGTTTACTGAATTCAAAAACCAGGCGGTCAGCTATGCGGGTAAATCCACGCCGAAATGCCGAAGATAGCACCCTGCTGGAGAAGTCAAAACTCAGGACCAGAGTGACCTTGCTGCCCTCTCCGCCCAGAGGCTCGAACAGCCATTCACCTGAAAGGTGTTGGAAAGGACCTTCCACCAGGGAGAGTGTGAGCCGCTCACCGGGCACGAAACGGTTACGCGTGGTAAAAGTCTGGGTTATGCCACTGACTTTCACCACCAGCGAGGCCAGTTGGTATTCAGGCGTTTGCTCGTGGACTTCCGAACTGCGGCACCAGGAAAGAAATTCCGGGTAAGCCGGCACATCCTGAACCAGCCTGAACATGTCCATCGCCGGGTGCAGAACCAGTGCGGTACGCTTGATTTCCATGCCGTTTCATCTTTATCAGGTTAAAGCGGAGCGCGGCAAGCATAGCATGAGCAGGCCCCCAGAACGTAGAATAGGCCGCAATATGAACGATACAAAATCAACAGGCAAGAAGACCATCGCGCTCAACAAGCGTGCGCGCTTCGAATACCACATCGAGGACCGCTTTGAAGCCGGTATTTCACTCGAAGGTTGGGAGGTGAAATCACTCCGGGAAGGCCGCGTCCAGTTTTCCGACAGCTATGTCCTGTTGAAAGACAACGAGGCTTACCTGTTCGGTTGCCTGGTCAATCCGCTTCCAACGGTCTCGACGCACATCACGCCGGACCCGACCCGGACCCGCAAACTGCTGCTCCAGCGCAGGGAAATCGACCAGCTTATCGGGGCGGTAGACCGTCGCGGTTATACCGTAATACCCACCGCAATGTATTGGTCCAGGGGCAAGGTCAAGGTGGAGATCGGGCTGGCCAAGGGCAAGCGCCAGCATGATAAACGCAAGACTGAAAAAGACCGCGACTGGGAACGGCAGAAGGGCCGGATCATGAAACGGGGGTAAACCCTGCATCAAGCCTCCCGTTGACACCAATCAAGGTGGCTGAACCGCGATAACACTAGTATCTTCAGGGAACCAGGAACAGATCCGGACCGAAGTTGATGACGGAACATGCGCACAAACCCATACGTGTCGGGCTCGCGGATAAGAATCCGCTGATGCACGCGGCGCTGAAGCAATTACTTTCAGAGGACGAGCGGTTTGAACTGGTGTTCGCGGCGTCCGGTTGCGAGGAATTCCTCCAGCTAAACGCCATGAACTCTATTGACGTTGGCGTCATCGGATGGATCATAGGGCCCTGCGACGGCCGCTTCATACTGGATCATCTGAACGCTGCGGACGAAGCGCCACGGATCATCGTTTACACAGGCGACGAAAACAAGATCGTGCCATCCCAGGTGATGGCCCATGGCGGCGCCGCTTTCGTCTCCAAGAGTGAACAGCCGATCGTATTGCTGGACACGATTGCCACAGTGGCCGCCGGGCGTATGGTCTTTCCTTACATCGATGTCCGGAACATATATGACAACCCGCTTTCGACCCTGACCCGCCGCGAAATGGAAGTGCTTTCCGATCTTTCCTCCGGGAGAACCAACAAGCAAATCGCCCGGGACCTCGGTGTTTCGCTGAACACCATAAAGTTTCATGTCAGAAATCTGTTCCAGAAGCTGGGCGTAAACAGCCGCAGCCAGGCGATATCCCTGTACCTGAGATCCTGAAGCCACCTGAAAGGGTAGGTCTTTTACCACCCGAATAATCCAATTCCCCCCTCCCTATGGATGTTCCGGGGAGTCCTTCGGCTTTCTATACTGGACAGAACGCCAGGTTAATCCGGGAGGGTAGCCAATATGACCGAGCACGAGCCACTGAAGCGACACCTTCGAAACTGGGCCGCTGGCGATAAGATGCGCGGGGACGTTGCTGCGACCATGCTGGCCATTGCCGATTCCTGTTGCGCCATTGCCGAGATCATCGCCCTGGGTCCGCTGGCCGGCACTCTGAGCGCCCATCATGGAACCAACGTGGACGGAGACACCCAGATGGAACTGGACATGCGGGCCAACGAGCTGATCATCGACGAACTGATCGATGCACCGGTTGCATACCTGGCGTCCGAGGAGCTGGAGCTACCCGTTCCGATCAACCAGGGCGCACCGCTTTACGTTGCCATCGATCCTCTCGACGGTTCATCGAACATCGATACCAATGTATCCGTCGGCACCATCTTTTCCGTCATGCCGATGAAATGTGACAGAGGCGACCGTGAGAGCGACTGCTTCCTGCAAAAAGGCACGCAGCAAGTGGCCGCCGGATACGTGATTTATGGACCGCAGACCGCGATGGTGCTGACGCTGGGTTCCGGGACACATATTTTTACGCTCAATCCGGACACCGGGGAATTCTGCCTGACAGCGGCCGATATTTCGATCCCCGAGGACACGAATGAATTCGCCATCAATACGTCCAACTTCCGCCGCTGGGACGGACACGTCAGGGCCTATATCGACGACTGCCTGGAGGGTGCAGAAGGCCCCCACGAGAAAAACTACAACACACGCTGGATAGCCTCGCTGGTGGCGGAATGCCATCGGATCATGGTTCGCGGGGGGATATTCCTGTATCCCGGCGACCGGCGGGAGAGCTATCGCAGCGGCCGGTTGCGCCTGGCCTACGAGTGCAATCCTATCGCCTTCCTGGTGGAGCAGGCCGGCGGTGCAGCAACGACCGGCGAACTGCGAATCCTGGACATCGAGCCGACCGATATTCACCAGCGTGCGCCATTGATCTTCGGATCGAAGAATGAAGTGGAACTGCTCAGCCATTACTACCGGGAAGTCCAACCGGCGCAGGAGCGCGCACAGTTATTCGGAAACCGCGGATTGTTTCGCACCGCCTGAAGTGAGGAGACGGCATTATGTCTATTAAACATCCCATCATTTCTGTAACCGGTTCTTCCGGGGCAGGCACGACCTCGGTCAAAAAAACTTTCCAGAGGATTTTCCAGCGCGAAGGAATCACCGCTTCCTATATCGATGGCGATGCCTTCCACCGTTACGACAGGGCTGACATGAAGCGGGTCATGGCCGAGGAAAGTGAAAAGGGCAACAACCATTTCAGTCATTTTGGCCCGCAAGCCAATCTGCTCGAAGAACTCGAGGGCGTCTTCCGTGATTTCAGCACAACCGGCACCGGAAAAACCCGCCACTACGTGCACGATGAAGACGAAGAAAAACTGTACGGCACTCCGCCGGGCACGTTTTCAAAATGGGAAGACATCAACCCGGAAACGGATGTGCTTTTCTACGAGGGGCTGCATGGCGCGGCAGTAACGGACGAGGTAAACGTCGCCCAGCATTGCGACCTGAAAATCGGCGTTGTGCCGGTCGTCAACCTGGAGTGGATCCAGAAAATTCACCGTGACAACCTGGACCGCGGATATTCCCGCCAGGCCATTAAGGACACGATTCTGCGCCGGATGCCCGACTACCTGGATTACATCTGTCCCCAATTTTCGCAGACCGACATCAACTTTCAACGGGTTCCCACGGTTGACACGTCCAATGCCTTCATTGCGCGCTGGATACCTACCCCGGATGAATCAATGGTGGTGATCCGGTTCGCCAACCCCAGGGGGATTGATTTTCCCTATCTCACGTCGATGATCCATGACAGTTTCATGTCGCGGGCCAATTCGATTGTTATCCCGGGCGGAAAGCTGGACCTGGCCATGCAATTGATTCTCACGCCGATGATCCTGCAATTGATGGAGCGCAGCCGCCGCGCAGGCGGGGCGCGCAAAAGCATCCAGGCCGTTCAGAAATCCGCCTGAAACCAAACTTCTAAGGAGAGCACTATGGACCAATCAAACCGCTACGCAAACCTGTCTCTGCGTGAAGAAGAACTGATGGCCGGAGGCAAGCACGTCCTCTGCGCCTACATCATGAAACCGAAGACCGGTTTCGGCAACTACCTGGAAACGGCGGCGCATTTCGCGGCCGAATCGTCCACAGGAACCAACGTTTCGGTTTCGACGACTGACGATTTTACGCGCGGCGTTGACGCGTTGGTCTACGAAATCGATGAGGAAAAGGAGATCATGAAGATCGCCTACCCCAATGATCTGTTCGACCGCAATATCATCGACGGCCGCGCCATGCTCGCGTCCTTCCTGACGCTGACCATCGGCAACAACCAGGGCATGGGTGATGTGGAATATGCCAAGATGTACGATTTCTGGATGCCACCGGAATACCTGCGACTGTACGACGGTCCTGCCACGGATATTTCAGACCTGTGGCGCGTGCTGGGACGCCCCGTGGTCGATGGCGGCTTCATTGTCGGCACGATCATCAAGCCAAAACTGGGTCTACGGCCCCAACCGTTTGCCAAAGCGGCATATGATTTCTGGCTGGGCGGCGATTTCATCAAGAACGACGAACCCCAGGGCAACCAGGTGTTTGCCCGCCTGAAAGAAACCATCACCGCTGTTGCCGATTCGATGCGCCGCGCCCAGGACGACACCGGGCAGGCCAAGCTGTTCTCCGCCAACATCACGGCGGATGACTACCGTGAGATCATCGCCCGCGGCGAGTTCATTCTCGAGACGTTTGCCGAGAATGCCGATCATGTGGCCTTCCTGGTCGACGGCTATGTTGCCGGTCCGACGGCCATAACGACTGCGCGCCGGTATTTTCCGAAACAGTACCTGCACTATCACCGGGCCGGGCACGGCGCCGTCACTTCTCCGCAAACGCAGCGTGGCTACACTGCATTCGTATTGGCCAAGATGTCCCGGCTTCAGGGAGCCTCCGGCATCCACGTGGGCACGATGAGCCACGGCAAGATGGAAGGTGAAAGAGACGACAAAAACATTGCCTACATGATCGAGCAGGACAGCGCTGACGGACCGTTTTATCACCAGGAGTGGCAGGGAATGAGGCCGACCACACCGATCATTTCAGGTGGAATGAATGCGCTGAGGCTGCCGGGGTTCTTCGAGAACCTGGGTCACTCCAACCTCATACTGACTGCCGGCGGAGGCAGCTATGGCCACGTGGACGGCGCGGCGGCAGGTGCTATTTCACTGCGCCAGGCGGAGATGTGCTGGCAGGCCGGCGCTGACCCGATCGCATTTGCGCAGGACCATCGCGAATTCGCCCGGGCCTTCGAAAGCTTCCCTGCCGATGCTGATAAGCTTTACCCCGGATGGAGGAACTCACTGAATGTCGCAGCCTGAACACCACCCGGCAAACGTTTATCCCTCAGCGATCATTTGGGATCTTGACGGTACGCTGGTCGACTCGGCTCCTGACCTTGCCACTGCGCTGAACACCCTGCTCAATGAGCAGGGTCAGCAAGGTCATACCGTGGCCAACGTCCGCCCGATGATCGGCGGCGGCGTGGCCAAACTGATCGAGCGGGGATTCCGGGCTTCCGGCGTTCCTCTCGATCAGGTCGCCGTTGAAGCGCTGGTGCCCCGTTTCATGGAAATCTACACTGCCTGTGCCACCGATCATACGGACCTGGTGCCTTATGCCCGTGAAGTACTGGATCATTTTTATCACGCCGGTATGAAGCAGGGGCTTTGCACCAACAAGCCTCTTTCAGTTACGCGTTTGATACTGACGGCGCTTGACATCCAGGGCTATTTCGGAAGTGTGATTGGCGGTGATTCCACCGACGTTAAAAAACCGCATCCGCAGCCGCTCCTGGCCTGCCTCGAACAGTTGAAAATCCGCCCGGAGGATGCCGTGATGATAGGCGATTCGGGCGCCGACGTTGGCGCCGCAAGGGCGGCGGGGGTTCCCGTGATACTGGTTCCGGACGGCTACACAGGTGTTCCCGCTGTCTCACTGGGCGCCGACTTCGTGGTGGGCAGGCTAGCTGACATTCCTTCGGCCATTCCACCGCTCCCTCCTCTGCGCCAAAGTGCCTGAGCTCTGATATAGTAGGGCTCTCACGGAGCCCCATTATGAAAAAACAGATAAAAAACCGTCTTGGTGCGATTCTGACTTTGCTCACTGCCCTGCCGTTTGCCTCCCTGGCCCAGGCCGAGGATGTCGATTTTTCCTGTATGAGTTACAAGGTCTGGAGCAAGTCCCACGTGTCTAATCAGTACCGGAGTTACGATATCGTCGTTCAGAATGACTGCCCGGGGGCTGTGTACTGGGCGATGTGTATTGAACGGCTGGATTTGAACACACACAAGGTTATTGAAACCCATAATCCGACCGGTTACGTTGACGAGGGAAAAAAGGCGCGAGTGAACCTCAACCTGAAACAGGATATGACCCAGTCAAGATTCCGTAACCGGTTCCAGGAGTTTTACGTGGACATTGGTTATTCGATTGACGGGCTGCCGGTTGCTCGCTGTTATGCCAAGCAGTGTGAAGCCGAAAAGAGTGCGTTGCGGAGTGAGATAAGCGCCAATGAAAAAGCGTGGAAAGAAGCGGAAAAATCCTTCCATGCAAAGATATCAGCGGAATGCCCGGACACGGGCTGGGACCAGGAAACCCATGACGAGTGCGTTTCGAATTTAATGTCCGACAGCGATTCCAGGCTCGAGGTTTTTGCTGCGACAGACCAGCAACTGCGTGAGCAGATGGCCGCCATCGACCCGGATACCTGCCAGGTTTATTCAGGCGAACTGGTGCCCTGAAAGACCGGCAAGCTGCCGCAGCCTGCTGATCCGGCTCGCCGACGAGGTCCGGACAGCCTGCAGATCGACTTCCTGGCCGCTGAAACGTTTCTGCCTTTCGTAATAGCGGGCCGGATCGGTTCCATCCGGTTCGGCATTGATCCGGTAGTTCACACCGTCAAACACCTCGTACAGTGGAAAAACCCCGCTACGCACAGCCAGGCTGACCAGTTCTATCGAATCGGCCGGTTCGGTTTTCCACCCGGTCGGGCACGGCGCGTGTATCAGGAAAAACCGGAAGCCGCTGATTGCCAGTGCTTTGCGCACCTTGTCCCGAAAATCTTCAGGGTGCGCTATTGAAAGCGTGGCCGCATAGGGAATACGGTGCGCTGCAAGGATTTCGATGATTTCCTTTTTTCTTTCGCCCTTTCCGCCCGGTGTCGTGGTGGTTTTCGCGGCAGCAGGAGTCGCCGAACTGCGCTGCCCCCCGGTATTTCCGTAAATTTCATTGTCATAACAAAAATACAGAAGGTTTTCGTTGCGCTCGGCCGCCGCAGACAGGGTCGCGATGCCGATATCATAGGTGCCGCCGTCACCGGCCCAGCAGATTACGTGGCGTCTCTTTTCATCTTCATCCGGATTCAGGCCGTTGACGGCGGCCACACCACTGGCAAAAGCAGGTGAAGATGCGAAAGTGGAGGCCACCACCGGTACACCATAAGCCGTTGTAGGAAAAGCGCCGGCCGTGACAATTCCGCAACAGGCGGGAATGACCAGCGAATAATGTTCACCGGCAAGGGCGCGCCCCAGCATGGTCAGACCGGTGCTCATTCCGCATCCGCCGCAGTTGGTGTTTCCGGGCCTTAACAGGCATTCCGCCCCGGTCTCTTCGCGACTGGCGTCATTCATTGTTCAATTCCTTTCCAGACCGGAGCCCCGGCACTTGCCCGCCGGGTCAGGTCTTCAACGACTTCATCCACCATCTCCGGAACGACGTCGCCCCCGCCTACCCCGGTTAAGTAGCCCTGTACCAGGTAATCACCCTTCCCTTGCAGGCAAGCCCGGACTTCCTGCCAGAAAATGCCCCCCGTCCCGGCCGCGTAATTTCTGTCCAGCACGCCGACTTTTTGCACGTCGCCACATAGATCGGCGAATTCCTCTGCCGGGAACGGCCGGAACAGCTTGATCCGGATCATCCCGACTCTTTCCCCTTTGGCGCGCCACTCGTCAACCACGTCTCTGAGC
>JAHEFT010000139.1 GCA_024640025.1 Chromatiales bacterium | reverse complement strand
CAGAGTAAACCGAGTAGGCATTTCATAATGAGGCGTGGGCTGAATAACTGAAGTTCAACCGTGCATTCCCTCAACATGCGCCCTGAGCTTTTCTGCACCGGGAGCCAACTCCTTGTTGATATGGAAAAGGGCTCAGGTTCATTTATCAAGGAGGGGCTGATATTGATTTGTCTATACTGTAAGAAAAGAAAGTGTACGAGTTTTGACCGATTGGGCGTATGTCATGAGCCGGGATACAAGATGAGTGAAACCTGCCTGGCTGTATCTTCCTTTGGGGTTGTGAAACAATACCCGCTGCAAAAACAGGGCCCGGTGCTGCCGCTTTCCCATGATTGAACTCTTAATGCGGGGCCAGATCGCCCTTTTTCTCATCATCCTGGTCGCGATCATCATTTCGCTGACCTTTCACGAATTCGGCCATGCCGTTACGGCCAAGCTCTTTGGCGACGATACCGCGGAAAAAGCCGGCAGGATGACGCTCAACCCCCTGGCTCACATTGACCCGATGGGCTTGATGATGGTGGCGCTCATTGGCTTTGGCTACGCCAAGCCGGTGCCTACCGATCCACGGAAATTCAAATCTCTGTGGGCCGACATGTTCGTGTCCGCGGCAGGTCCCGGCATGAATCTTCTGATCGCGATAGTCACCATCAATTTTTATGTGTTTGGATTGACCAATGGATGGGCGTTTACGCAAGGTGACGGGGCGCAGTTTTTCTTTGTCTTCCTGGCCTTGATCAACCTGATCCTGATGATCTTCAACCTGATACCGATTGGCGCCCTGGACGGGCACTACATCCTGCCTTATTTCCTGCCGAAAAAAATGGCGCAGTCATATCGCTACTGGAATCAGCGCTATGGCAATCACCTTCTGCTGGGTCTCATTCTTTTGAGCGTGGTGGGCGTGCCAATCTTCAGCTACGTGTGGCGATTCGGGCAATCCCTGTTGCCGTTCATTACTTTTGTGGGCACAACTGCGCCCGGTTAAAACTCCGGCTGCTGCAAATTGCCGATCTCGCATTAAAGGGGCCGGATACATTTTTCAATAAATGTATCCGGCCCCTTTAATGACCCCTTTGCTTGGTCTGGCAGCCCCCGGCTAATCGTGGGAGAAGGTCAGGATGTACGGCGGCAGCTGCAGAACCGGGTCGGGACCGCGCTTGGAACCGCGTGCGACATAGCTCCGCACCGCTACGCTGAACTTGCCATGCAGTTTGGGATCGCCAAGGGCGTTCTCGTCGCCGGCCAGCGGGATCAAGTCCGTGGTAATCGTCGTGCACGCCCCGTCCGTCAAATCCGCTATCACAGCGCAGTCCCGGGTAAAGAAGTGCACAAAGAACTTCTCCAGGATATCCGGGTAGGGGACCTGACTGGAGTAGCTCTTGGCAGACCCCTTCAGCTGCGTGTCGTCAATGTTCAGGGCCCCCTTGAGCAGCGAGGCGTCGTTGACCGACAGGCCTACGTAGGTGGCGTTGCCCGTCTCCGTGGCAAGGGTGCCCACCGTCGCATAAATCCTCCCGGTGTCGAGCGACCTCGGCCGGGCAAAGTAGTAACTGGCGTCCTGGCCGTCAGCCAGGCAGTTCATGCCAATCTCCCGGCAGGCGGGTCCGAACTGCCCGAGCTTGTTGAGAATGTCGATCATCGGCTTGCTATCGCTCTCCTCGAGCGTCCACCCTCCGTTTTCCACACGGACTTCTACGGCGGTGACCAAAGACACCAGGTTCTTTTGCAGCGCCCGGTGATCGGACTCATACTCAACGAACTCATACTCATCCACCGTGGGTCGGGCGTCCGCGACGAGGTCCCCGTAAGGTTCAGGAGCGGGCCCCCAGGAAGGCCTGCGGACCCGCAGGACAGTCAGCGGGAGGCTCTGGAGCCATACTTTGCCGGCCTGTTTGTCCTCCGGCAGGGCGTAGCGGACCGCCATTGTGAAGTCGACCGCATCTTCGCCCAGGCCCAGCGGGCCGACGACGGGATTCTGACCGAAGGGAAAGGGCGGTTTATGATCGGGATCCTCGAAGGTTTCCGGGATCTCCTGGGTGAAGATCTCGCTTTCGTCTACCCCGAGGCTTTCCAGTGCTTCGCGAACCGCCTCATCCGTGAGTTGGTCGGGCGTAATCACGAAGTACCGAATCTCGTTCCACGGAGAGTCGGATTGCTCCTCCATCACCACGTTGTTGATGTTGTTGCCTATGCTCGAAAAAGCCAGCACTCGAGTGGCGAGGCCAGGGTCGGCGAAGCAGTAATCGGTGACATCGGCATCAGGGTCGATGGAGATGGGCGGGACGGTGGCGAAGAAGTACGGGGTCATCTCCTGCGCCAGAGACTCGTAATAAGCGCAGTCTTTCTGGTTCCACGGAGCGTCATCGCTCAACCATCCGGTGGTGGCCGTCCAGGTCTGCAGACCCATGTAACGCGCCGGCGGGGGCATCCTGCCGAACAGGATGATCGCTTCCCTGGGGTCGAGCCGGTAGGTCGCGCTGTAGCCGGGCCGCGTCCTTCCGAAACCGTTCTCCATTGCCGGGTCGACGTACTCCTCAGGCCAGGATTTGACGACGGGCATCACATAGGGTGAGGCAGGGTTGTTGCCGAAGCAGTTGTGGTACACCTCGTAACTGTAAGGGCAGTCCGCCTGGGTGTATACCCTCGGGTATCCGACGCTGACCTCCAGGCCATCGCTGCGCAGATTGCGGATGAGTCGCTGCACGAAGTTGCCTGTCCCTGGTTTCGGCACGGCGGCCTGATTGCTCGTTTCATGGCCCGGCGCCGCGGCTGCCGGGAAGGCTGCGAACACAACTATGCCCGCGAGCACCGCCGCCAACAGCGAGTGCGCGAGACCGAATCTGATCTTGTACACGTTATTGCTCCCTCGAATCTGCCCGGGCGCAAGCGTTAAGACGGGTCGCACAGCACCGATCTAAATCCCGCCTTCACCAAAGCTTTTTCGCAAAATGAAGACGATCTTTATGGCCGGGTTCCTATTCAAAACCTGGCCTCCATCAAAGCGTAACCTGTTGTTTTAGAACACGGGGCAAAATCGGCTTTTGCCCGTCATTATTGTATTCCTTTCAATAACAGGGTCATAGCTTTTCCCGATTAAAGGGGCCCTTTAAATTGAGCTGCCTCGATTTATTCTTCGAGGTAGATATCCACGATTTTATGTGCCGTCTCCAGCGTGGTGAATTCGCCGCCCTCATTCCGGTTGGTAAACAGGACAACGGAAAATTTTCTGGACGGTACACGGTAGAAAATATTGCGGAAGCCAATAGAGCTGCCGGTGTGAAAGACGATGTCCAGGCCTTTGTATTGCTCGCGGCGCCAGCCGAAAGCATAGCCCGTGTCCTTGCCGTCATTGGTCCGGTTTTCCCTGAAATAAAGATCCATGTAAGGCTGGCCCAGCAACCTGTCCGTGTAAAGCACCTGGTCCCACTGATAGAAATCTTCGAGATTTGAATAAATGCCGCCGTCGCCGAGTACGGCGCTGGTGCTGCTCTGGTCGGTTTCAAGCACCGCGCCGTCGGCCTCGATGGTATAGCCGTAGGCACGGTGGGGGACTTCGTTGATGCCGTTTTGATAGGCCAGTGTGCCGGTCATGCCGGCCGGGCCAAAAACATGTTGTTGCAGATATTCCCGGAATGGCTGTCCGGTCACTTTTTCAAGCACCTGTGTCAGAACGGCGTAGCCGCTGT
>JAHEFT010000138.1 GCA_024640025.1 Chromatiales bacterium | reverse complement strand
GGCAATATCCAGGGGATAGACACCAGGTCGGCAACCTCAGGATTATGACCTCCGGTTGATTTTTCCATTCTGGAAATACAATTTCTGACAGGAGTATTAATGGAAACCATTCATGCGGATATCGTGATCGTCGGTGCCGGCGGCGCAGGGCTTCGTGCGTCGATCGAAATAGCGCAGTCGAATCCCGAACTGAAAGTTGCTCTGATTTCCAAGGTCTACCCGATGAGGAGTCACACCTGCGCGGCTGAAGGCGGCGCCGCTGGAGTAAAAGGGGCCGACGACTCGCAGGAAATGCATTTCAACGACACCGTCAGCGGTGGCGACTGGCTCTGTGACCAGGAAGTGGTCGAATATTTTGTCAGCCAGGCAGCCCGCGAACTGGTGCAACTGGAGCACTGGGGATGTCCCTGGAGCCGCGAGGACGACGGTTCTGTCGCCGTCCGGCCGTTTGGGGGAATGAAGAAAAAGCGTACCTGGTACGCGGCGGATAAGAGCGGATTTCACATTCTGCACACGCTGTTCCAGACGTCTTTGCAATTTCCAACCATCCAGCGGTTCGACGAGTTTTTTGCCATCGACCTGCTGCACAAAAACGGCAAGTGCCGCGGTGTGGTCGCAATGGAAATGCGCAGCGGGCGGTTTTTCAGCTTCCAGGCGCCGGTGGTCATCATGGCTTCAGGCGGCGGCGGACAATGCTTTCCGTTCACAACCAACGGTGCGATCAAGACCGGCGACGGTATGGCCATGGCTTACCGTGCCGGCGTGCCGCTCAAGGACATGGAATTCGTCCAGTATCATCCTACCGGTCTGCCCGGCACCGGAATCCTCCTGACCGAAGGTTGCCGCGGGGAAGGCGGCATCCTGGTCAACAAGAACGGTTATCGTTACCTGCAGGACTACGGGATGGGCCCCGAAACACCGATTGGTGAACCCGTGCTCAAAACCATGGAACTCGGACCGCGCGACCGTCTCAGCCAGGCGTTCTGGCATGAACAGAAAAAAGGCAACACGGTGGAAACTCCATGGGGCGACTGCGTACTTCTGGATATGCGGCACCTGGGTGAAAAGAAAATCAACGAACGCCTGCCTCTGGTAAGGGAACTCGCCTCGTCTTACGTGGGCCATGACCCGGTCACCGACCCGGTGCCGGTGCGGCCGGTGATCCATTTCATGATGGGCGGAATCGACAGCAACATCAACGGCGAAACCCCTATGCCCGGCTTGTACGCCATCGGCGAAACCGCCTGCTCGGGGCTGCACGGCGCCAACCGTCTGGGTTCAAACTCTCTTACGGACCTGCTGGTTTCGGGCAAACGCTCCGCTGAGCGGGCTGCTGCCTATGCGAAGGAGGCCGGCCAACGGGAGGACGATCCCTTCATCACCGCCCAGGCGGAGGCCGTGGTCACCTGGGTGCGCGAACTGCTGCAGCAAAGTGGCGGAGACGAGTCCATAGCCAGGATCCGGCGGGAGATGAAAACCACGCTGGAGGAAGGCGCCGGCATTTACCGCGACGAAGAAGGAACATCAGCCTCATGCCAGAAAGTTGCGGAGTTGCGTGAGCGTTATAAGACCATTGAAGTTCATGACAAGAGCAACGTCTTCAACACGGATTTGCAGCAAGCCCTCGAACTGCGAAATCTGCTTGATGTTGCGGAAACCGTCGCTGAAGCATCGCTTGAGAGACGCGAGTCCCGCGGAGCACACCAGCGCCTGGACTACACCGAGCGTGATGACGAGAACTTCCTGAAGCATTCTCTGGCCTTCCGCCAGGCGGACGGGCGCCCCAGAATCGAGTGGCTGGACGTCACTATTACGCGTTCACAACCCGGGGTTCGCGATTATTCGGGGAGTAAAGACAAATGAGCACCCGGCAGATGGAACTGGAAGTGATGCGCTACGACCCCGAGCAGGACAAGGCGCCGTATTTTCAGAAGTACTCGGTTCCCTGTGAAGATGACTGGGCCATCCTGGACGCGATCAATTACGTCAAGGAGAATATCGACACGACGCTGGCCTACCGCTGGTCCTGCCACATGATGGTCTGCGGCAGTTGCGGCATGATGGTCAACGGTGAACCCAGCCTGACCTGCAAGACATTCATTCGTGACCTGCCCGACCGGGTGCGCATCGAGCCGCTGGAAAACTTCCCGATTGAAAGGGACCTGGTCGTCGTGCTTGATGATGTGATGGAAAAGTTGCGGATGGCCAAGCCTTTCATCATCCGCAAGGACGATCCACCGCCCGAAGACCGGGAATACACCCAGTCGCGCGCCAACCTGTATAAATTCAAGCAATACACCATGTGCATCAACTGCATGTGCTGTTACGCGGCCTGCCCCCAATATGCGCTGGACAAGTCTTTCATCGGCCCTGCCGTGCTGGCGCTGGCGCATCGCTACAACATTGATTCCCGCGACCAGGGCAAATCCGAACGGCTGAATATCCTGGCTGATCACGACGGAGTCTGGGAGTGTTCGTTCGTCGGTGCGTGCTCGGAAGTCTGTCCAAAGAGCGTGGATCCGGCTGCCGCCGTGCAACAGATGAAAATCGACGGCGCAAAGGAATGGTGGAAACAGAAACTCGGTGGAGGAAAATCATGAGTCGTCAGCCTTACATTCGGCCAGTCTCAAAAACCACCTGGTACATGCGCAATGGCCGCTACCGCAAATACATGCTGCGGGAGGTTACTTGTCTGCTGGTCGGGGTCTACTGTTTTCTCACCATCTGGGTGCTCGCGATACTGGCCTCCGGCAGCCAGGAGCACTGGAATGCCTTCCTGGTATCGCAGCAAAGCCCTTCAGTGGTGGCGTTTCATGCCATCGCATTGATTTATTTCCTTGTTTACCAGACGTTTGACTGGTTTAAACTGGCCCCGAAAGCGATGCCGGTTCAACTGGGAGAGAAAAAGATGCCGGACCGTTTCATTGTCATTGCGCACTATGCGGCATGGGCGGTCATTTCACTGTTTGTGTTCTGGCTTGCGGGGGTGATCTGAGATGGCTATTGCAAAGAAAGCATTCGTCTGGGGGCTGTTCGCAGCAGGCGGTACCCTTACCGCATTTGTGTTTCCGGTTTTGATCGCCCTGTTCCTGCTGGTGGCGCTGGGCAAGGTGCCGGAAGGGCTGCAGTTTGAAAATATTCATGCATTTGCGACGAGTTGGGTTGGAAAAACAGGTTTGTTCATCGTAATCTCTCTCTCTTTGTGGCATGCTGCACATCGCCTGCGGGTCGTGTTTCACGATTTCGGAGTGCGCATGGACAATTTAGTTGCCAATGCCGTCTACCTGGTGGCCTTGATCGGCACCGTGATGACGGCTTTTTATTTATACAAGATTTGATCAAAGATGAATGATGACTCGAGAGCAGTAGCAGAAAGTTTTGAATATGCCGTGGATAGATATTCCGCGTCGGAATCCAGGCCGCAGACTGTCGTTTCTGTCCCGGAAATCCCGGAATATCTGCAGGACACCTACTGGTGGGCCTATCTGCACCCGAAATCATTTTATTTCTTCGAGCGGGAATGGGTGGTAAACCTGATCCTGTGGGGAAATATGAAGCGACTGACCGAATCCGTTCTGCAGGAACTGTCGCTTGAGCCACAAAGCAAGGTGCTCCAGGTTGCCTGCGTCTACGGAGATTTTTCCAACCGGGTGGCAAATCACCTTGCCAGGACCGGTTCCCGGCTTGAAATTGTCGATGTCGCGCCCATCCAGATCGAAAACGTCAAGAAGAAAGTGGCTGCCCATG
>JAHEFT010000077.1 GCA_024640025.1 Chromatiales bacterium | reverse complement strand
ACAGGAAGTTCAGTGGGTGGACGCCCGGGACCTGTGCCCATGGATCGTGACCCTGGCTGAAAAAGATACGCCCGGGATTTTCAATGCAGCGGGGCCGGCATCACCAGTGGACCGGTCAGGACTGATGTGGGGGTTGCGGGCAATGACGGCAGAGCCGGTTACTTTCTACTGGCCTGACCCGGAATTGCTGAGCGAACTCGATATCGACATGCCGATGATGCCGATGGGCAGTGAACACTTCGTCAACACGGCATCGATGGCAGCCGGGATTGGATACCGGTCCCTGGCTGATACGGCGACCGCTACGCTCGAATGGTGGCAGTCACAGACCGCAGAGCGCCGCAGCAATCCACGTCGCTGGCCTGACTCGGAACAGGTTGCTACCGCCATCGCCCGCGTGAAAGCTGTGCAAAGTGCGGACTGATTCTGCTCAGCAAATTCTGCAAGCGGCCATCCAGGCCGGCTACCTCGACGAGGAGCGCCCGCTCGCGGCATTTGTCGACACCAACGGCGTCGCCAAAACCATTTCTTCGCTGCACCAGTCTTTCCCTGATCACTTTATCCATGCATTTGCCGCCAAGGCGAACGCTATGAGCAGCGCGCTCAGGCTTGTAAAAGCTCAAGGTATGGGCTGTGAAGTCGCCAGTCCGGGTGAACTGGAGCAGGCGCTGCGCGCCGGTTTCGAGCCGGAAGAAATTGTTTACGATGAACCGGCCAAAACCCGCAAGGTGCTGGAAAAAGTGCTCGGCCTGAGCATCGGGCTGAACATCGACAACTTCCAGGAATTTGAACGGGTCCGGGGACTGGTCGGAATGACCGGCAGCCGGTCCCGGATCGGGTTCCGGATCAATCCCCAGGTCGGCACCGGGAAAATTTCCGCAATGAGCACCGCAACAGCCACCTCGAAATTCGGGTTTGCTCTGGAAGACCCGGGAAACCGCGCTGCGATCATCGAAGCGTATCGGGCTAACCCCTGGCTCACCTCCCTGCATACTCATGTCGGCTCGCAGGGCTGCAGCCTGGAATTGATGACCAGCGGAATCCGCAAGGTGGTCGACCTGGCTGAGGCCATTAATTCCGCCGTCGGCCATCAACAGGTTCAAGTCATTGATATCGGGGGCGGTCTGCCCGTGAACTTCGATAGCGAAGAGGTGCGTCCCACGTTCAGCGAGTACGCCAGTGCTTTGCAGAAAGCGGTGCCGGAGTTGTTCAGCGGAGAGTATATTGGAAAGACGGAATTCGGCCGCTCGATATTCGCCAAGAACGGTTTTATCGCCAGCCGGATCGAGTACACAAAAGTTTCCGGCGGTCGCCGGATAGCCACATCGCATGCAGGGGCGCAAATCGCCACGCGCACGGTCTTCATGCCGGATCACTGGAAAATTCGACTGTCCGTTTTCGATTCTTCCGGAGAACCAAAAACCCGCGGCGAGGAAGTACAGGACGTCGCCGGCCCGTTGTGTTTTGCGGGCGACATAATTGCAACCGGTCGCCGGTTGCCGCTGATCGAGCCAGGCGATTACGTCGTCCTGAATGACACCGGCGCATACTACTTTTCAAACCCATTTTATTACAACGCATTATGTGCTCCGGCAGTCTACGGAGCGGAAGTAAATAATCATGATTCTGTAAGTTTCTCTTTATGGAGACCGCAGCAAACTGTTGATGATATGCTTGCCGTCATCGGCTGATTTGCAGCGGCCGATTTTTTGCGGGGCACAATGAGAAATTCACCGGTAAACGGGAATCCAGAGGAGTTAAAAAATATGAATAAGCGAACCTGTGCGATGCAGGGAGGCGTGGCTGCGTGGGCGTTGATTTTTGCAGCCTCCGCGTTGGCACAAAACGACGTGGTCAGGGGTGAATCCATGGCCGAGCAGGAAGATCGGACCCTCGAGGAAGTGGTGGTGACGGGTTCGCAGATCCGCGGGGCGGCCATCAACGACGCGCTTTCGGTGTCGGTAATTACTGCTGATGATATCGAAACCATGGGGTTTCAGTCCGGCGGTGAACTGCTCGAAGCCATGCCGGAACAGGGCCAGAACTTCTTCAATGAAGCCGAGAACATCAGTGGTGGCGTCAACTCGGCGCGCGGTGACATCGGCGCCTTCAACCTGAGAAACATTGGTACAGGCAATACTCTTGTATTGATGAATGGCCGGCGGGTTGTCAATGCGGCGACGTTCCAGACCGAAGAAGTCGGCGGCAGTTTCGTTCCAGTCAATTCGGCGAACTCGTCGGTGATTCCGGTTTTTGGCGTGCAACGGTTGGAAGTGCTTCGTGACGGCGCCTCAGCCATTTATGGCGCCGACGCCGTCGCCGGTGTGGTCAATACGGTCATGAAAAACAACTACGAAGGCCTGACCATTCGCGGCCGCTATACGAGTTACGACAACATTCCCCGGGACGATATCAACGCTGTGATCGAGTGGGGAAGCCTGTTCAATGAAGGCCAGACCCGGGTGGGTGTGTTTGCCAATTATTACCACCGTGACCGGGTGAATTCCCAGGACGACCCGAAATGGGCTGATTCTGATTATCGGCGGCTCATTCCTGACGGCTCTCCCTGGGAGGGAGACACCGCGTTCCGTAACGACAGCGCCAATTCACTCTGGGGCCAATACGACATCGTCAGGAGCATGAGCGGCGACCCCTACGGCCTGGTGGCCCGTGGCATCGTGGATTCCGCCGGTGAATTCGAAACCTATCCGATTAATGACGAGCGCTGTGAAGGCGGCTACACCATCGCCGCAAACGTGTGCGGGCACGCTGATGGCCAGGGTACTTACCGTTACAATCTGAATGAAAACCGGGACGTCAGCTCCAAGCTGGACCGCTGGAATGTGTATGGCTATCTCAACCATGATTTCAACAACGGTATCGAAGCCTACAGTGAATTCCAGTATTACCAGGCCAAGACCAACCTGTACCGTCACCCGGCCGCGTCGTTCACTGCGGTCAAGCTGAGAGTCGCTGCGGAAAACTACTACAATCCACTGGGCCCCTGTGGCTCACCCAACCGCCTTCCGGATTCCGTAATAGGTCCGGATGTACCCTGCTCCGGCCTGGACCTGATCATCGACAACTACCGTAATGCCGAAGTCCCCAGAGTTGTTGACGTAAAAGGCAAGATGATCCGGATTGTCGCGGGTCTGCGCGGGACCATTGGAAGCGACTGGGACTGGGATTCGGCGATCCTTTACTCCAAGGCGACCAATGACGAAACGACCCACAACCGCACCTCCAACAACCTCTGGCAGGAAGCGCTCAACGATCCCACGCCCGCGGCCTACAACGCCTTTGGCGGCGGCGGTGAAACCAACTGGGAACGCGCGGCGGTCGACGTGTACCGGAACAGCAAGACCGATCTGAAATTGATTGATTTCAAGATTTCCAATGCCAACATCTGGGATATCTGGGGCGGTCCGGTGGGCTTCCTCGCCGGCGCAGAATGGCGCAAGGAATCTTTCTATGACGATCGAGACCCGCGCCTGGACGGAACCATCGTTTATGACAGCTGGGAAGGTGAAAGCTATCCCTTTGTATCGGATGTAGTCAACTCCAGCCCGACCCCTGATAACGGCGGAAGCAGGAATGTGACTTCTTTGTTCGTCGAGTTCGCCGTGCCATTGCATGAAACCCTGGACGTTCAGCTGGCGTTGCGCTACGAGGATTTCTCGGACATCGGCAACACGACGGTTCCCAAGATTGCCTTCGGCTGGCGCCCACTGGACTGGTTCATGCTCAGGGGCTCCTGGTCGGAGGCGTTCCGTGCGCCGAACCTGATCACGATCAACGAGGAACTGGTGGTCAGGAACAACACCCGCACCGACTGGACCTGTGAATACGCGGCTGATTTTGGCGGCGATCCCGGCCAGGATACGCTGGACTGCTCCAACAACATCCAGCGGCGTGCCACCGGTAACGTGGATCTGCAGCCCGAGAAGTCGGACAACAGTTCCCTCGGCATTGTTCTGACCCCCACGCAGAATCTGACCATGACGCTGGACTTCTGGAAGATCAAGAAAAAGGACACGATCGGTCTGTTCGGCGAAGAAAACCATACCCTGCTCGACCTGCTGCAGCGGATAGAGGCGGGTACCGGCAGTTGTGCCACTGTTGAGGGCAATCCGGCTCTGGGCAGAAGCGCCATCGATGAAAACGAGATTCCCTTCTACCTGGCCGCCGGAATCTGCCCTGCAGGACCGCTGGACTACGTGGAAGACGTATACCTGAACCTCAATACCAGGAAAGTCGAAGGCTATGACTTTGGGGTTTATTACAATCTCGATTCCGATTACGGAAACTGGGCCTTCAGCTGGCAGGGTTCCATCTACACCCGCTACGACCAGGAACCGGGCGGACGGGCGCAACTGCTGCTGGACGCACAGGATGCGGGAATCATTCCGTCTAACTACCCGGTAACCGGTTTTGCCGACCTGCTGCGCCAGGATGGAAACCAGGAAAAGAAGATGAATGCCCGCCTGCGCTGGACCAGGAACGGTTGGGGCGCCTCGGTTGCGTGGTTCTACCTGAGCGATTTTTACCAGAGTTCACTCACGCTTTCGGACGGACAGCAGTGGATCATCCCCTCGCATGACTACTGGAACCTGAGTGCTGACTACCGTTTCGACCTGTGGCAGAGCGACACCCGTATTCGCTTCGGCGTCAATAACCTTGGGAATGAACGGGCCCCGCTGGCTGACCGGTACTTCGGTTATTTCTCCGATGCCCACAGTGACCTCGGACGTTCCTACTACATTGACCTGACGATGAGCTTTTAATCGATAGCGGCTAATCCGGGGAGCACAGGCTCCCCGGATTTTTCCACTTCAGAAATTGGAAGCACAACTACGCGAAGCCAGACAGCGCTACCAGGACGTCGGCATCTACCTGGGTCCGGCGATCACCCTGGTCATGCTATTGGTCGGCCCGCAGGGCGGCCTGGACGACGCCGCCTGGCGCACCGCTGCGCTGGGACTGTGGATGGCGGTCTGGTGGGCCACGGAAGCACGACCTGTGGGTGTCACAGCCTTTATCCCGCTGATCTTCTTCGCACCGCTCGGCATTACCACGCTGCGCGAGGCGGCCGCCCCTTACGCCAACCCGATTCTTTACCTGTACCTGGGCGGATTCCTGATCGCGCTGGCCATGCAACGCTGGGACCTGCACAAACGGATCGCACTCACGCTGCTGACGGTTTCAGGAACCAACGGCCGTTCGCTGGTGGGCGGATTCATGGTCACTGCGGCGCTTCTTTCCATGTGGATGACCAATACCTCGACCACGATGATGCTGTTGCCGATCGTCATTTCGGTCATTGCGGTGATTGCCGAGACGGTGACGGAAATCGATGAAAAGGAACGCAGAAATTTCGAAATTTGCCTGCTGCTCGGTACGGCGTTCGGCGCCACCATTGGTGGCGTCGCCACCCTGGTTGGTACGCCGCCCAATGCCTTCCTGGCAGCGTTTTTAGCCGACAACTACGGCATCGAGATCAGTTTCGCGCGCTGGATGCTGGTCGGGGTGCCCGTGACGATTGTCATGCTGCCGCTCTGCTGGCTGGCCTTGACCCGGCTGGTTTACCCCATTTCATTCGAAACCTCCGGCGCAACGCGGGAACTTCTGAGGACCATGAAGCAGGGACTCGGACCCGCCAGCAGCGCCGAATGGCGTATCGGCATCGTGTTTCTCTGCGTGGTTATCGGCTGGATGACCCGGCCCTGGCTGACCAGGTACCTTCCGATCGAAGGCGTGAGTGATCCCGGCATCGTGATGACCGCTGCCTTCATCCTGTTCCTGATACCCAGCGGCGGCAAAAACACATTGCGATTGCTGAACTGGAAGCAGACCAAGGAATTACCCTGGGAGATCCTGATCCTGTTCGGAGGCGGTCTCAGCCTGGCCGCCTCGGTTTCCGAAACAGGCCTGGCGCACTGGCTGGGGGCCTCCCTGGTTCCGCTCGGAACCTACGGTATTGCCGCTATCGTCGTGGGAGCAGTCGTGCTGGTGATTTTCCTGACCGAACTCACCAGCAACCTGGCCACTACCGCTACTCTGTTACCCGTATTGGCCGCACTGGCGCTGGAACTGGGCATCAGCCCGATCACGCTGACCGTACCGGTGGCGCTGGCGGCCAGTTGCGCCTTCATGCTGCCGGTGGCAACCCCCCCCAATGCCATCGTTTACGGCTCGGGCTACCTGACCATTCCGCAGATGGCGAAAGCCGGACTGGTCATGAACCTGGTTGGAATCGTGCTGCTTTCACTGGTGGCGCTGTTCCTGGCGCCGGCCATCCTCGGCTGAGCAAACAACGGATGTTCCGGAAGAGTTTTTCGCCGCCTATTCCTGCGGCCGGGCCAGCATGGCTTTCATCATCTCTTCGGCAAAGATGACAGCCGAAGTTTCCAGCTGAGCTCTGTCCGTTTCATCACCGCTTTCGTACGTGATTGCCGGAATTCCGCGACTGGTAGAAAAGTAGTTCTTCGAATTGGGCTGTTCCGAGGTTGGACCGGGGGCGTGCTTGAACGGGAAGTCCGGCAGCCTGGCGGCCGAGGCGCCGAGCCAGATCGAGGCAAAATCACTCGGGTCCTCACTGACCGGCTGTGTATAGAACAGGTCTTCGAAGGTGGAGTGGAAATCCAGCATCAATTGCAGTTTCCTGCCCGCGGCCTCCTGCTTTTCAACCCAGCGGATAATGGATTGTGATTCGGGCTGGGTGAACGGCCCCCAGTCGCGGTTCACGTCCACGCTGCCCGTGTTGTGCCGCCAGTGGCCGGCGGCGACGCCGTCCGGGTTCACCAGCGGGACGATGGCCAGCTTGAAACGGGAACGGAATTGGCGCGCTAGTTCAGTGTCGCCCAGCACCGTGTCGATAAACGAATGCATCGTGACCGCACCGGTCACTTCGGGCGGGTGCTGGCGGCCCATGAGCAGGATGAATTCGGAACGGTCGGCGGTTTCGGCCAGGTAGATGGGCCGGCCTTCCCGGCTAACGCCGACCAGGCCGGTTTCGATCCCCGGAAGGGCTTCCAACAGGTTGATCCACTGACGATAGAAGTCCTGGGCCAGGATCTCCTGCCCTGCCACCCAAATGCGCGCCTGCCCGAGTTCCAGCTTCAATTCCATATCCCTGTTGTCTGCGCTGACCGTGACCTGGTCATCCTTGACCCGTTCCCAGTTCATGCCGTCATGGCTGATCTTCGGCCAGTATCGCGCGTAGCCCTCGGCCTCATGGAATTTCATCCGGATCACGACTCTGTCCCCGGGCTGCCCGCTCACCCGGTAGGCATACCAGGGAGACGGGTTGATCGGCGGCATATCCTCGGGAAACAGGGTCAGCTCGAAAATACCGGCCTCCGGTATCACGCAGTTCCCCAGTTGGCCGCCGTCAAAGTGCGCGTCGAGCAGCACCGCACCTGAATGACAGGATTGGTGCCTTTCCGGATAGTGTTGTCCGGCGCAGCCTGATGCCAGGAGAACGAATACCAGGAGGCTGAAAATGGCTTTCATAATGCTCAATCCAGTAAGGAAGTGTGGTCGGTGAGACCAGGTGGCCACGGCTGGCAATGATTCACGATTTGCTCAGTCCTGAGATCCTCGGAATGCAGGACTTCAAAGAAATCCATCAAAAATTGCCGGGTTGTCTTTTGACTTTTCCTATTCAGACCGGGAATGGATTCCGCCGTTGCCAGCAGGTCATTCTGTTTCGACAGGTAATGCGCGAACAGCGTGTCCAGGCCGGCTTCAGGACCACAAAAGCCCAGGTAGTAGCGCTCCAGTACTTCATCGATAGGAAGAGATGGCGGCGGTCCGGCGTAGTGGGCGTTGACCAGGCCGCTCATGTCGAAATCATAGGGAAGCGGCACCTGGCCGTCATCCGGTTTCTGCAGCAGGGCGATGTTGCGTTCACGGACGATGGACCAATCGGTATTACCGATCATGAACTGAAACAGCGCAACCCTGCTGGCGGCGTGTAGATCGAGCTTCTCGGGGTTGAACTCACCCCGTGGCAGCAACTCGTAGCCGTTTCTCCTGGCGACCGATTCAAAATGCTCCGTGAAAAAGGCGTAATTCTCGATTTTGCGGCCGGGCTTGTCCGGATTTGGATACGTCATGCGAACCAGCCGCGCATGGATGCTGACACCGGTTATCACGTTGTAAAGTTCGTGCGCCAGGTATTCCTTTAGCAGGTATTGTTCCCAGGTAGAACGGGTTTGCCGGACTTTGGACTCCTCGATGGACAAGCCCTGTCCGCAGTGCGTGGTCAAAGGCAGAACGGACTGGCCCTGGAATGGCGTATCTGCTGTTTCCGTCTCGTTGAAGCGAATGAACAGCAGCGGGGCGGAACAGTTCCTGGCCAGCGAGCGCCAGCCGCCCCGGATCTTTACTTCGATTGCGATGGATTGCTCCACGCCGTGCTCATCGATGTAATCGAGCGTGGTGGGGGTGTAGTCGCAATCCGGTGTTTCTCGCGGCCGGCACAGGGTTTTGAAGTCGAGCGGGATGGCCAGGTCGATGATGGCGTGGCTTTCGAACAGGGGGGTATCAGCGCGCACCTCTGCCGCGGCGAGCACTGTGAGCAGGCCCAGGCATGCGAGACCCCGGGTAGCGACGCCCCCGGTCAAGTCTTGTACCGCGCCTTGGCCTCGATGCGCCGGCGATGCAGCAGCGGTTCGGTGTAACCACTGGGCTGCTCGCGGCCCAGGAATACCAGGTCGCAGGCGGCCTGGAATGCAATGCTGTCGTCGAATTCCGGCGCCATATCGCGGTACAGCGGATCGCCGGCGTTTTGCTGATCAACCACCTTGGCCATGCGCTGCATGGTTTCCAGCACCTGCTCTTTTGAACAGATGCCGTGATGCAGCCAGTTGCAGATGTGCTGACTCGAAATACGCAGCGTGGCGCGGTCTTCCATCAGGCCCACATGGTTGATGTCCGGAACCTTGGAACAGCCCACGCCCTGTTCGATCCAGCGCACCACGTAACCGAGTATGCCCTGCGCGTTGTTGTCCAGTTCGGACTGGATTTCTGCCGGTGAGAGTTTCCGGTCACCCAGCAGGGGCGGGGTTAGGATGTCGTCCAGGCTGGCCCTTTTGCGGGAAATCAGTTCTTCCTGGCGTTTGCTGACGCTGTACCTCAGATAATGCGTGGCGTGCAGCGTGGCGGCAGTGGGCGAGGGCACCCAGGCACAATTGGCGCCGGCTTTTAAATGCGCAATCTTGGTTTCCATCATGGCCTTCATTTCATCGGGCATCGCCCACATGCCCTTGCCGATCTGGGCTTTGCCGCGGAAACCGCATTCGAGCCCTATGTCCACGTTCCAGTCTTCATAAGCCAGGATCCAGGGCTGCAACTTGATTGCCTCCTTGGGCAGCATCGGGCCGGCCTCCATGCTGGTGTGGATTTCATCGCCGGTGCGGTCCAGGAAACCGGTGTTGATGAATACGATTCTGCCGCTGACGGCCCGGATGCATTCCTTGAGGTTCACCGTGGTGCGGCGCTCCTCGTCCATCACGCCCACCTTGATCGTATGCCGTTCCAGTCCCAGGCAGTCCTCGATCCGGTCGAACAGTTCGTTGGTAAAGGCGGCTTCCTCCGGGCCATGCATCTTGGGCTTGACGATATAAATGCTGCCCGCGCGGCTGTTGAGCATCGCGGTATTTCCCCGGATGTTGTTCATCGCGCACAGGCTGGTCACCATGCCGTCGAGAAAGCCCTCGGGGATTTCCCGGCCCTGCTCATCCAGCACGGCATTGGTCGTCATCAGGTGGCCGACATTACGCACCAGCATCATGCTGCGTCCGTGCAGGGTCAGCTCAGTTCCATCCGGGGCGGTGTAAACCCGGTCCGGATTCAGCCGCCGCGTGATCATCTTGCCGCCTTTTTCGAACGAATCGACCAGGTCGCCTTTCATCAACCCGAGCCAGTTGCGATACACGTTGACCTTGTCTTCGGCATCGACCGCTGCAACCGAGTCTTCGCAGTCCTGGATGGTGGTCAGCGCGGCTTCGATAAAAACGTCTTTCAGACCGGAAGCCGACATGACACCCACCGGATGGCCGCGGTCTATTTGCAGCTCGACGTGCAGGCCATTGCTTTCGAGCAGCACATGGTCGGCGCTCCCGTCCCGGGCAAACCCGGCAAACTGGCCCGGCCCGGCCAGGCACGTGCTGCTGCCATCTTTCAACGTGATGTTCAGGATGGCTGGCTGGGCGGACCGGTCCACCTCGTAGGCCGAGACGTCAAGATGTTGTCCCTCGGCCAGCGGGGCAATCTCATCGAGCAGGGCCGCGGCTCTGCCGATCACTTTCGCACCGCGCACCGGGTTGAAGCGACTGCCCTTTTCACACCCGTTGTCTTCCGGGATCAGGTCCGTGCCGTAAAGCGCGTCATACAGGCTCCCCCAGCGGGCGTTGGCGGCATTCAGGGCGTAGCGGGCGTTGCTGACCGGCACGACCAGTTGCGGCCCGGCGATGGTGGCGATCTCCGGGTCGACCCCGGAGGTGGTGATTTCAAAGGCTTCGCCCTCGGGAACCAGGTACCCGGTGTCCACCAGGAACTGCTTGTACGCGGGAAAGTCTATGGCGCCGGGATTTTTGTGGTGCCAGTCATTGATCTGTGCGCGAATCCGGTTGCGTTTTTCCAGCAAGCTCCTGTTTTTCGGCCCAAGGTCATTCACCAGCCGGGCGAACCCCGACCATAATTCATCCGGGTCTACGCCCGTGCCCGGGATAATCTCATCGTTGACCAGATCGTAAAGTTCCCGTGCAACAGACAAGCCGCTGCATTCAATCCTGCTTGTCATTTTCAAATCTTCCTAAAGTGGTATCGGGTAAAACGTCAATCCTGCTGGCTGGCGTAAAAATCCAAAACGGCATTGATGTCTGCATCGCTGAAGTCGGTTACCGATCTTTCCATCGTCGGCGGAACCAGGTGTTCGCCGGTCGGAACGAATTTCAGTGTTGCTTTCATGTAGGGCTTCCACTGGCCGGCCAGCCGGGGTCCCAGGCCGCCCAGCGCCTTGCCGCCCTCATGGTGACAGGATTCACAACTTTCTTGCTGGATAAGATTGCCCGCTTCGGCTGCCACCGCATCGAAATCCTGTATCGCAGGAAGCCAGGGGAGACTGCTGTAATGGGCGCTGAGGGCAGAGATATCTTCCCTGGACAGGCCCCCGGCAATTTTGCACATGTCGGTTTTAGGTCGCGCCGTGTCGCCGGAACGATACGAGCTCTTGATGCAGGGACGTGCCCAGTCCTGAAATGATTCCAGTGTCTCGAAGATATATTTCTTGGACTGCCCCCCGATGATCGGAACATCGCTGCTCATGGATGCTCCGTCCACGCCGTGGCAACTATCACACTGCGCCGTCAGTTCATCGATATCTCCGGCCATTGCAGCACCCGGCGCAATCAATAACAGGGTCAGCAAGCTGGTCTGAATGAATTTCATGGCGGTTCCTCCGCAATTTCCCGTCAATTTGAATATAAGCCGCCCGTGCTCTGCACACACTGATCCACATCACCGTCGGTAGTGCCCGGAAATTGAGGGCAGAAATGGCGAGTAATGCGCCTGCCAGCATGGAAAGGCTCTTCCCCGGGCCATTATCAGGGAAAATGGCCCGGGAATGAAAGTTCAAACCCCGCTGCCGTCATTCCCGGGGCCTATCTTTGGGCTGGTAATGTAATCCTCAGGTACTGATAATACGGTCTTTCAGCCTGGTTAACCCCGTGAAACTATCAGTTTTCGGAACAAAATTCGCCCGCAACTCCGGCATCGTCGGCCTGATGGACGACCTGGGATCCGCCCTGGTCGAAAACCCCGGAATGATCATGATGGGCGGCGGCAACCCGGGGCGTCTGCCGGAAGCGGAAGCCATTTTCCAGCGGCGCCTGGAATCGATCCTGGCGGACCCGGAAAAGCGCCACAAACTTTTCGGGCGCTACCAGTCGCCGCGGGGTGACCACGAGTTCCGGATCGAACTGGCAGCCTACCTGAAAAAGCAGTTTGGCTGGAAGTTGAACGAGAACAACATCGCCATTTCAAACGGCAGCCAGTCGGCCTTTTTTGTATTACTGAACATGTTTGCAGGCGAGATGCCGGACGGCAGCCGTAAATCGATCCACCTGCCGCTGACGCCGGAGTACCTGGGCTATGCCGACAGCGGACTCAGCGAAGACTTTTTTACCGCTACCCGCCCGGAAATCGAGCTGCTGGACGACAACCTGTTCAAGTACCGGGTGGACTTCTCCCGGCTGGAACTGGATGACAGCTCTGGAGCCTTGTGTGTCTCCCGGCCCACCAACCCGACCGGTAACGTGCTGACCGACGGGGAAGTCGCCCATCTCGATGAAATCGCGCGGGAGCGGGGTATCCCGCTGATCCTCGATGGCGCCTACGGCTTACCGTTCCCCAATATTCTGTTCACGGACGCAACCCCGCACTGGAACGAAAACACAATCCTGGTCCTGAGCCTGTCCAAGCTGGGGATGCCCGGTGTGCGCACCGGCATCATCGTGGCGCGGGACGAAATCATCCACGCCTACGCCAACGCCAACGGCATCGTCAATCTGGCCTGCGGCAATATCGGACCGGCGATCGCCACGGAAATGTTCAGGAGCGGGGAAATCGAAACATTGACGCGGGGTTACGTCACGCCGTTTTACCGGCAGCGGGCGACAAAGACGGTGAACGCTTTCCGCGAGGCTCTGGGCGATGTGCCCTACCGCATTCACAAGCCCGAAGGGGCGTTTTTCCTTTGGTTGTGGTTCGAGGGCTTGCCGATAAGCAGCCAGGAACTTTACGAACGCTTGAAAAAGCGCGGCGTGCTGGTCGTGCCCGGCCATCACTGCTTTTTCGGGCTGAAAGAGCACTGGCCGCACAGCCAGGAGTGCATCCGGGTTTCCTATGTGCAGGATGAGGAGCAGGTGCGGCGGGGGATTGGGATTATTGCTGATGAAGCCAGGGAGGCTTATTCCTGACAGACCCAGTGAATGGCTCACGAATTATCAGATTGGTTGAACGATTATCTTTCCTTGAGTCCGGGATTATGTATACTGACTGTTCTGTTCACTATTTCTACCTTTCTGAACAGCAAAGGGACTTATTCAGACTCTAAGGGACAAGCGCTAAACCAAGATAGGGGCAAGCTTTTTGTCTTTGGGCATTAATCCAGTGATCGCATCATCGGTTGCTAGTAACCTGCGTATTGCCGAGGTTGGCACCCAGCGGTTGCTGTTCCGGATTTTGATTTGCCCGCCATTCCCTGTCTCTCATCAAAACCAAATTGTTTCGACGAAACAGTTTGGCAATCAATCCTGCTGAAAAGGAGTTAGTAAATATGAAGTTGCTCACACGAATGTTCATACCAGGCGCCATCGCGCTAATGAGTATAGGGGCCGTTCA